>NZ_LT907978.1:3155000-3515670 GCF_900209925.1 Anaerobutyricum hallii
ATCTGCCCCACTCAAACAGGAATATGACGAATTAGAGAAGGATATTCTCGCCTATAACCCTGCTATTATTTTACCACACAGTATCGATAATAACGATGCTGTTGCCTCCCGTCGTTTTTCTTCTGATAATAATCTTATCATATGTATCAGCAGACAGTTCGGTACTGGAGGCCACACCATCGGGTTTGAACTTGCTCAACGTCTTGGCATCGCTTACTACGATAAAGAGATTATACACTTAGCTTGTGACCGAATGGGGTTAAATTCAAAAGAAATTGTAGATTATGGCATTGATAGTTCTGGAAGCAGCCGCGGAATACTGAGTAATCTTGGAAAAGCTTCTAAAAAGTTCTTCTCCATACAGTCTGATATGCTCTTTTTCACCCAAAGTAATCTTATCTGCGAAATGGCCGCACAGGAAAGCTGTATTATCATGGGACGATGTGCTGATGTCGTTCTCACCAATAATAACATCCCTCATCTTTCCATTTTCTTATCTGCCCCATTTAAAGAAAGAGTAAAATACGAAATGGGTATTGCTGCCTGCGACTATAAAACTGCTTCTGCTAAAGTAAAAACAATGGATCAGGAACGAAAGAATTATTATCAGTATTACACAGGCCGTCAGTGGGGATACGCCGGCAATTATGATCTATGTGTAAATACATTCTTTTACGGACACGATGAGACAATTCAGGTGCTTTACGATATGGCCGAACTATCCTGCAAGAAAAATTAATTGGAGGACACTATGAAATTTCACAGAGTTTTACTATTTACTTCTATCCAGATGGATATCACACCGATAGGCGATGATCTCCACGTACTTCTTACCTGTGGTGGTGAAAACCGCCTTGGATGTACCGCATTTTCCACACCGCTTCCAGACACCGACCCTGTCGAATGCGAAACATCTGTCATTACAGATGTAGAGAATCCAGAAGATCTCTTCTGCCCATACATTGCAGAAAACCTCTGCAAAAAGACCGGTCAACGCGTGCTATGTACCGGCGGCATCTTTGTCGAGGAACCAGATGCGCATCAGATCGATAAACTTTATGAAAATATCGATGAAATGATAATGGACTGGGTACATTTTTTAGATTAATTTAAAGGAATAGACGAAAAAAGAAATACTACCATATCCCATCTGCTCTGTAGTCGCTGTGTTTAAGATGCTCATCCGCATCTTAAGCCCGCTCCGAAGCCGCATCTGGGATATGGTAGTATTTCTTTTTTCTGTGTTTTGGCTCCAGAAGGAGTGAATGCCGGACAGGCATTTTCTACGCAGTGATATCTTTACAGTTGCTATGGTCTATTCTTTTTATTTTCGTCTGTCCTCTCCTAAATAAATAATAATATATTCATCATGTACAGCAATAGCTTGCAGTATCTCTTATCAGCAGTGAAACTTGAAAAAAGATTCAGCATAATGAAAATGGCATCAGAATAAACCACAATCTTCTGACCTCTCCCCCTTATCCTCCCTAAATACTATTGCATTCATTCCTTCTGGAGCCAACAAACAGAAAATAAAAAGAATAGACCATAGCAACTGTAATGTGAGAGCAAGTAAAAATGCCGGACAGGCATTTTCTACGCAGCGATATCTTTACAGTTGCTATGGTCTATTCTTTTTATTTTCGTCTGTCCCCTCCTAATGAATAGTAATCAATCCATTCATCTAAGGTTCGTGGTATATAGTCTGAATACATGCAAAAACAGTTGAACATATTACAGGGAATCGGCATAGGTTCTTCATCGTATTTCCCCTGTTTTTTTGTCTGTCTTGTAATCTGGCAGAACTGCCGCACAAGCTGTTCATCGAGTGTATCATGTACGTGACCGTAGAGCATGTAGGTGAGTGGTTCGCCTTTTTTATTTCTGCGATACTGTCCGTTGTAACAGAAAATTGGGTAATGGGATAAGACTACTTTTCGGCGGTTATCATGCATCTCCGCATAAGGTTTTATCCAGACAAAGCGTTCTTTATTGAACTCGCTTTCTTTTAAATATCTGTCATGATTTCCTTTTATCATATAAAGTCTGCCGTTAAGCTGATTTAAAATCTCATTTGTCTGCTCTGCTTTTCCTACGGAAAAATCGCCAAGAATCACCACCTCATCTCTGGTTCGCACTCTACTGTTCCACTGTTTTATCATATAAGCATTCATTTGTGCTGCATCCTTAAATCCACGACAGTCCATTTGTGTATTTAGACTTTCGTGAAAAAAATGCAGATCTGAAATATAATATCGCATACTCTTCTTACTCCTCTCTAAAAAGTTCTGTCTAATTTAATTCATAAATAAAATCCTTTCGTTTGCCATAGGCGGAAACCCACTACCTTTAGGTGGTGGGAGGAGCCTTGTTAACTGTTACCTAATATGCTACAATAGCCGTAGCAGTTCTTAAAGAGAAAACCGTTAGATGTGCTGCTCATTAAAGACACTCTTTTGTACATTGACAAGATATGAGGTTGCAATACGAAATTCGTGTATTGCGTAAAATCTTAACCGTAAAAGATTTTTTTACTGTATAGCATGGGAAGTTTAGTACCTGATACAGTTACAGATGAGCATGTCTTGTCTGTAAAGGGTGCTGTCAGCCACCCTATGATGTAACGCCACTTTAGATAGCAATATCTATCGGGGATTAAAGGTCGGAGGTGTAAGCCGTTAGTACGACTGGGCAGTTACAAGCCCATGACCTTTAGGTCGTGGGTAGTTGACTAGGTGAATGGGCATGCCGACAAGCTCTGGTTTTAAATGAATAAAATCTGACTCGTTTACAAATATGATTTATAATTTTAACCCCGCTAAAGCAAGCTCCCGAAGCAAGAAGATACCCTATATCTGTGGCTTTAGAATGAGGATTGAATGTAAAGCTTTTAAGAAAACATTCACCTCGCAGTGATAGAATCACAGATATAGGGTATCTTCTTTTTTAAGAATTGTCTAGAGCGTGTTTGAAAAAGGCTTTTTCAAACACGCTCTAGTGTAATTAAATTACCAGATCATCCACAGAAATATTCTTTCCGGTAAGTCCGATAAAAGCTCCTTCTTCCCCACTTTCTTCGTGAGCGATGAGCCATTTATTCTTGGCAAAAAGTAACTTTTCTTCTGGCAGTTTTTCTTTCTCTGCTTCTGCTCCAAGTGTTACACCAAGTGGGAAGTTGGTTCCGAATGGTAAAACAACTCCCATCTTAAATGCGTAGTCGTTCTCTTTTGTTCCGATCGGTACGTAATGGAGTGTTGTTGCATACAGCTCTACTGCGGTTCCTGCCGGAACGAAAAATGCTTCTAACTGTGCTGTATCATATGTAAAGTCTTCTGTAATATCTGACTGCTGGCCTAGTAATAAAATAATATCTGTTACTGCAACATTTGCCTCAGAAGAACGATGATATTCTAATGCATTCAGTATCTTATTATGTCCACTGCAATATCCGATTTCTACAGAAAGTTCACCGTAAAGTGTATTAGATAATTTCTGGCGGAATTCTGGTTCTTCTAACGGTCCGAAAGATGCTGCATATTCTACATCTTCTGGATAATCCATTCCTTCCAATACATTATAAATCTCTGAGAAATCAATGCCTGTTAAAATCTTTCCATACTTTCTAAAAGAAGTGTCTGTTACCTGTTTCACCTTCATTATAAAGTCCCCCTGTCTTTATATGCGGCTATCTCTTGTTGGAACGCCGCCATATCTTTCTTTTTTCGGCTTCCTTAATCAGTTCATCTCTGAAATCCGGATGGGCAATGGAAATAAGCCCCTCTGCTCTCTCCCATGTTGAACGCCCTTCCATGTTGATCACTCCATATTCTGTTGCAAGAAAATATACCTGACTCCGCGGAGATGTAATAATATCTCCATTAAACTGTGGCAATACTCTTGAAAAAAGCTGTCCGCTTTTATCTTTATACGTAGAGCCCATACAGATAAATGCCTTACCCCCTCTGGCTGAAGATGCTCCGATTAAAAAGTCAAGCTGTCCTCCGGTACCACTGATCTGCCTTGCACCAAAGCTCTCGGATGATACCTGTCCATACAGATCTACAGAAACACAGCTATTGATGGACACCATATTGTCAATCTGGGCAATTACATCCGGTCTGTTCACATATTCCAATGGATATGCTGCTACACCATGATTATCATCTAACCATTCATACAGTTCTGCCGAACCAATAGCCACACCAAATACACCCTTACCCTTGTCGATTGTCTTCTTTTTATTGGTAAGCTTCCCTGCTTTATATAAATGCAGGTACGCATCTGAGCAAAGCTCAGTATGCATTCCAAGATCCTTAAGATCTGACTCCGCAAACAGTTCACCAACTGCATTCGGCATACTTCCAATTCCAAGCTGCAAGGTTGATCCATCACAAATATACGGTAGAATATTCTGTACAATCTTTCGATCAGTCTCAGTCGGTGCATAGCGCCTGACTGTCGTAATAGGTTCATGTCTTCCTTCTACGATATAATCCACTTCTGACACATGAATACATTCCCCATATCCACCATGAATCTTCGGCATATGCTCGTTAACCTCTACAATAACAATATCTGCATTCTGCACGATAGGTCCGGCTACTCCGGTATTTACCGAATAATTGAAATATCCATGCTTGTCCATCGGTGAAACGCTGACCATTACTACATTGACATTCAAAAAATACTTATAATAGGCTGCATTATTGTGAAACACCATCGGAATATAGTAACATAGTCCTCTATCACAAAGCTTTCTCTCATAAGCAGAACAATGCCATGTATGATAGACAAAATGTTCCTGACTTTCATCACATTCTGCCACTTCAATCGGTCCCTCCATAAGATTCCCTCGAATCTTTACATCAAAAAGTTCATCTCTTCTTTTAGCAAGAGCCCGATCTAAAAGAACCGGCTTTCCAAGTGAGCTGGTATAATCAACCCAGTCTCCACTCTTTACTACTTCTACCGCCTCCTCCGGTGTACAAAGCTTTTGTCTGTACTCAGTTGTAAAATCCTTTAACACCGTTGTCTCCTCTCTGTATTTCTCTCTTCTTCGCCAGTTGTACTGGCATTTCTTCCAATTCTTTCACTGTTATTTTACCAAAATTTGTGCTAAATAACAAGAGGTAGATTGAGAATAGACGAAAAACAGAAATGTTAGATTATCTCCACTGTGAAGATAGTCGCGGCATAGAAAATGCCTGACCGGCATTTTTATTTGCTCCGACATCACATTGGAGATAATCTAACATTTCTGTTTTTCTGTCTACTCTAAAGTGGAATGGTTTGATAGGGAGACAGATATTGCTGAAACGAGATTATAGGTCTGAATTATATATAAGATTCTAAAGAAAAGAGAATTTTTATAAGTTTGATTTTGTTCCGTTGCGCTAAACGCTTCATTTTGCCTCAAAAAACGAAAACTTCGGAAAAATAAGTCCGAAGTTTTCAGAGTCAAAATTCCACAGCACAAAGTCACAAAATGCAATACTTATAAAAATTCTCTTTTCTTCACTATCGTTTTCTTACAATTCAGCGTAAAGTTTTACTTATAGAACCCTTTCTTCATAAGATAAAAATAATTAGACAGATTTATTTCTGGAGATTTTTATTTGAATGAAAATTGTAGACCTTTGGACAATCCCCCTCTTTCCCTCAAAATAAAATTCCTGTCACTATATAGGAAAAGTAAAAAATGAAGTATGTATTATTTTGAAACGAATGATAAAAGAATGATTCGCAACATATTAAATTTAATTTTTTCTTTGGGATTAACAGTGCGATTACAAAAATAATTTCAAGAATATCAGAAGATTTTAAACCTTCATTTTTTGTGTAGAAAATATTATAAAATATCCTGCGCTACATATAGCGAAAGAAGAAAGTATTAGAATATTGAATCCATTCCTTCTGGAGCCAAAACACAGAAAAAAGAAAAAATGACATATCCCAGATGCGGCTTCGGAGCGTGTTTAAGATGCGGACAAGCATCTTAAGCACAGCGACTACAGAGCATCTGGGATATGTCATTTTTTCTTTTTTCGTCTATTCAGCTTTACAAATAAGAATTATTTATTCAGCTTTTTAGCTGCGATCATTGTTTCTACTACAGCTCTTACTACAGCTTCTAATCCTTCTTCGTCTACAGTTTCTTCTTCTGGAACGCTTAATGCAGCTGTTACGATAGACATGCTGTAAACTTCTTCTGCGTTACATCCGCGGCTTAAGTCGTTGATTGGAGCGTTAAGTCCCTGTAATACAGGTCCTACTGCTGTGTATCCGCCTAAACGGGAAGCAATCTTATATCCAATGTTGGCTGCGTTGATGTCTGGGAAGATAAAGGTATTAGCCTGTCCAGCTACTGGTGAACCAGGACATTTTACTTCTGCTACTTCTGGTGATACAGAAGCATCGAACTGAATCTCACCTTCTACTGCTAATTCAGGAGCAGCTTCTTTGATCTTCTTTGTTGCGTTAGCAACCTTTGTTACAGAAGGTCCTTTACCTGATCCAAGTGTTGAGTAGGATAACATAGCTACCTTAGGATCAATACCGAAAATCTTAGCTGTCTTAGCGGATTCGATAGCGATCTCTACTAAGTCGTCTTCGGATGGATCAATGTTGATCGCACAGTCACCCATAGCAATCTTCTCGTCTCCTCTTACAAGGATGAAGCAGGAGCTTACGATGTTATTGCCCGGTTTTGTTTTGATGAGCTGAAGAGCCGGACGAACTGTATCTGCTGTTGAATAAGTAGCTCCGCCTAACAGACAGTCAGCGCCACCCATTTTAACGAGCATGGTTCCAAAATAGTTGCTCTTAGAAAGAGCTGCTCTTACCTGTTCATCTGTCATCTTACCTTTACGAAGCTTAACCATCTCTGCTACCATAGCATCGATTCCTTCGTAGTTTTCAGGGTCAATGATCTGGCAGGCATCGATATTAAAGTTGCCTGCTTTTGCTGCAGCCTTAACTTCTTCTGGCTTACCAAGAAGGACAACGCCGAGAATTCCTTCCTGTGTCAGACGATGGGCTGACTCAAGAATCCTTTTATCTGTACCCTCTGTGTATACGATAGTACGAGGATTCTTCTTTAATGTTTCAATCATTTTTGTTAACATAAGATACCTCCCAAATATATCTTTGTCTGAAAAGTAGTATCAATAATAGTACAAAATACGCTACTTATATAGTAAGCCCTGCGCACATTTTTTTCAACAACGCATTGATATAATTTTTTGACTACATCATATAAAAGAAAGCACAAAAATGCATCGGAATTTGTGTAAAAATTCCGATGCACCTTTCATTTTTTGATATTGTGATTATACTTTCTTGTAAATTTGAGAAAGTCATCTCACATCTGATATATTTTATTCCAATGCTGCTTTTTGCTGCTCTTCTGCATCTTCCGGATTCTCATGGAAAATAGAATAGGCAATGTTAGTGGAATGGTCGGCGATTCTCTCAAGACCGATTACCATATCCGTAAAGATAAGGCCGATTTCAACGCCGCAGATACCTTTAGAAAGACGTTTTACCTGCTGGTTCTGATAATCAATCTGCATCTGATCTACGTCATTTTCCATATCAATAATCTGGTCAATGTTATCTTTTTTATTTGTAACGAACATTTCCATACTCTTATCAAAAAGCTCAAGCACTTCTTTGTACATGGTTGTAAGTTCTTCTTTACCTGCTCCGGTAAACTTCTCGTTAAGCTTGCTTCTCTTCTCTGCATTCTCAAGAATATTGATTGCATGGTCACCGATACGTTCAAGGTCGATAACAACATGGAACAATGCACCAATTCTTCTGGAATCGGCAAGTGGAAGCTCATAGCGGTTTACTTCTACAAGGTAGTCCGTAATCTCGCTGCTTAAGTAATCAATAATCTTTTCTCTGGCATTAATTTCCTTTACCTTATCAAGATTCTTATCTGCTAATGCCTCCATAGAAGCAACAAGGTTTTCTCTGGCAAGACCAGCCATTCTCTCGATTTCCTGAATAATTTCTACTACGGCTGTAGATGGCACAAACTTGCTTGATGCCTTTCTGATATATTCAAGATGTAATCCGTTATCCTCTTCCTCACCTTCTTTATTTCCAGGAATAAGAAGCTTCGTAAGTTTTACAAACTGTGATGCAAATGGAAGGAAAATGATTGTCTGGAATACTTTAAATGCTGTATCTGCATTCGCAACAAAACGTTTCGCATTATCTGCTCCACCGAGAACAGAAATCGCATCCACAATCTGGTTTCTTGCAAAGAACAGAATTGTTCCGATAATAATCATACCTAATGCATTAAATAAGAAATGTACCAACGCTGTACGCTTTGCATTCTTATTGGCATTCATTGCTGCCATAACTGCTGGTGTACAGGAACCGATATTCGCACCAAGAATAAAATACAGACAACTTCCAAGTCCTACAAGATGGGAATCTGCTAATAAAACTAATACACTGACCGTTACAGAGGAACTCTGTACTGCTACTGTAAAAATCAATCCGACAAGTAATGCGATAAATGGATTCTTCAGATAAGAGAACCAATGCATGATCACCGGATATTCCGGAATTCTGCTCAATGCACCTGTCATACTGTTAATTCCTAAGAATAATGCACCAAATCCAAAGATTACCTCTGAAATCTTTCTTGTTATCGGCTTATTGCCAAACATCATCAGGCAGGCACCTACAAAGATGATATATGGTGCAATGGCAGTCAGTTTCAAAGAAACAAGCTGTGCAGTAATTGTCGTACCAATATTGGCACCAAATGTAATACCAACGGACTGTTCCAATGTAAGAAGTCCTGCATTAACAAAGCTGACTTCCATGACCGTAGTTGCCCCGGACGACTGAATAATCGCAGTAAATATCGCACCAAAGAAAACTGCAACGAATCGATTCTTGGTCACGCGATCCAGAATGACACGCATCTTGTCACCCGCAGCCTTCTGCAGCCCCTCGCTCATGAACTTCATACCAAATAAAAACAAGGCAAGTCCACTCAGCAGTTCTGTAAGCATAACTAACATGATATTATCCTCTCTTTTGTTTTCTACATAATTTTGTAATGATTTCTTCAGGTTTCTACTTAAATCTTACCCAAATTTTTACTTAACCATTACATTTTTTTTACATGCCATTATGTATTCTAATATATTTTATCCTAAAAGAAAAGTCAAATCTTTTGGCATTTCCGACTCGATTCTCATTACTTTTTGACAAAACGGATGTATGTATGTCAGTCTATGCGCATGCAATGCTGTTCGGGAAATCCCCATTTCCGGACCATCCCCGTAAAAAGAATCCCCTAAAAGCGGACAGCCAATCGAAGACATATGAAAACGAATCTGATGTGTTCTTCCGGTTTCAATCACAAGAGATACAAGACTGAACTTTTCAAAACGCTTCACAACCCGAAAAAATGTCTTTGCTGTTTTTGCATTTTCACCCAGTCCCGCTTTCATTTTTAACTTATCTCCATCCTTAGAATCCCGCATCTCTTCCATTGGAATTTCAAGAACTCCGTTCTCAGGAAGATTTCCTTTTACCAGCGCAAGATACTCTTTTACTAAAACACCATTCTTCCTTTGTCTGATAAGCCTCTCTGCTGTCACGCTGTTCTTTGCAATCCCTAAAATACCCGAAGTTTCTTTATCTAAACGCCCAATCAAATGTATATTACTTCTCTTATTATTGAAGCTTCCCTTCTCCTCAAAATATGCCTGCACCCCATTAATCAGGCTATCACATGTATGCCCTTTCGATGGATGTGACACAATTCCAGTCGGCTTATCCACAAAAAGCAAATCTTCATCCTCATACAAAATATGGAGATTCATCTTTACCGGTGCAATTTTATTCTGCTTTTCCTGCGAATCTTCCAACATCACTTTTAAGAGCTGCCCTTCTTTTCCCCTTGCTCTTACTGTCACTCTTTCCTCATCCAGCAAAATTCCCCGCTCTTCATGCTTCACAGAGCGGACCTTTTTTGTTGTAAGTCCCAGTACCTTTTGCATCAAAAAAAGAACCTCTTTCCCATCGTCAGCAGGACCCAGCCGATATTGTAAAAAATGTGCCATCCTTACCTCCAGAAAAAATATATGAAACTTTTTTGTCAGTTTTGCACAAACTTTTAGTCCCTAAAAAAAATACATTACTAAACTTCAGACACTGTCATTAAAAATTATCTGAAAAAAATAACTGAAAATACATTGAAAGTACATCAATTTATCCCAGAATGTCTCGACATTCTTAATGTAACCTTATACCCTATATAACCCGAAATTACTCCCACGACAGCTCCACCTAAAACATCTGTTGGATAATGAACATATAAATACATTCTGGAAAATGCAATAAAACAGGTTAAGATAAGCGCAATCTTCCACAGTCTCTTCTCCCCCGCTAAATAAAGCGCCACTACCGATGCAACAGACGCTGCAGTATGCCCTGATGGAAAAGAATAATCCTGTGGCTTTGCAATAATCAACTGAATCGCTGTATTCACATCAAATGGTCGTATTCTTGCGACAAGCGGCTTCAAGATTACATTACATAATATCAGATCCACAATTAATGCTGCCGCCAGAATCACTCCGCTTTTTCTCGTTTTTGGAATAACTAACAAGATTATTGTCAAAAGAATCCATATAAAACCTACATTCCCAAGCTTTGTAACATTACTCATGAAAACATCCAGAAACGTAGTTCGTATTTCCTGTATCAAATTCAAAAATTGTAATTCAATCCCCATAAAACCATTTCCTCCTATTCAAGAATTCCCATAAAGTAAAAAAGGCATAAACTTTAAAAAAGTTTATGCCTTATCTGCTTTCTTATAATGCCGGCGATCGGAATCGAACCGATACGGGAGTATAAGTCCCGCAGGATTTTAAGTCCTGTGCGTCTGCCAGTTCCGCCACGCCGGCAAAGAAAAAACCGGACAATCCGGTACTTCTTATGCCTGATATTACTCAGACGAATGGGCGGAGGTGGATTCGAACCACCGAAGCAATTTGCAGCAGATTTACAGTCTGTCCCCTTTGGCCACTCGGGAATCCACCCATTCAAGTCGCATTACTGCGCCTGACAATATCGTATTATATACTATCTTGTTTCAAAAATCAAGAGATTTTTTATTAAATTTTGATTCACCTACCAAAACAGACGCGCCCAAAGAAAGACAATATCCTATATCTGTGACTCTATCACTTGTGGGTTGAGTGTTCGCTTAATGGCTCACATTCAATCCTCGTTCTAAGATATTGTCTTTCTTTAGCAGCTGTCTATGGCTACAGAAACGAAATTAAAATTTAATATTGAAGTAACTTAAGAAATTGCCGGAAGGTTATGGCTACTTAAAGGACTGGATAATCAACGAGTGACAAAGTAAAGATTTAATAGTATTGACATTTTCTTACTTTATAATTATAATATAATTATGAATGATATCAAATTTCAATAGGACGACCCAGAACATTCATTAGAGGAGGAGCGTTTCATAATTTTAGGTCTTAGTAAAAAGGCTAATCTTCTGGTTGTCTGTCATTGCTATAGAAAATCCGATACAATTATACGCATTATATCTGCAAGAAAAGCTACTGTAAGAGAAACTATATCTTATAATAAGAATCTATTTTAATGGAGGAATGTATTATGAAAGATGAATATGATTTTACAAAAGCCAGGAAGAATCCATATGCTAAGCAGTTAAAACAACAGATTACTATTAACATTGATGTAGATACCATAGATTATTTTAAGGAACAATCGAAGCAATCAGGGATTCCCTATCAGACTCTAATTAATTTATATCTTGCTGATTGCGTAGCACAAAAAAAGCAATTACAAATGACATGGAAATAGTAATTTGTAGATTTCGTGTAGACGAAAAAAGAAAAAACTAATACATCCCATCTGCTCTGTAGTCGCTGTATTTAAGATGCTCGTTCGCATCTTAAACACGCTCCGAAGCCGCATCTGGGATGTATTAGTTTTTTCTTTTTTCTGACTATCCAAATCTACAGTTGGTGAGAATGGGGGATTAAATAACTAATTTGAGGGACTAAAGAAACGAAAACCAGAAATTTAAGATAGCAGAAAATGTGAAGATAGTCGCGGCGTAGAAAATGCCTGTTCGGCATTTTTACTGGCTCCGACATCACATTTTCTTCTATCTTAAATTTCTGGTTTTCTCTACTTTGGTTCCAGATGAAAATTAGTATTTAAATCTTGGATAGGAATAAAGGTATTGTCCAGAAGGCTATGATTTTTAATCAAAGAACTATTCCGCATAAGAAAATAGCAGTGGAGGTCAAAATCTTCCAATTAATCCGATTTCTTTCCCTATAATAATGTCCTTACAATTCCTTTTGATTTAGAAGATCGACTACAAATCCAGTGGAAAAATATTCTCCTCTGGAGATTTTTATTCTAGTGAAACCATAGACTTCTGGACAATCCCCTCTTTTTCCCTCAGACTAAAATACTAATTCCTTATTAAGAACAGCCAGCCGCTGAAACAAAATTTTATGCTGAATTGTAAGGAAACTATGGTAAAGAAAAAAGAATGGTTATAAGTATTGCATTTTATGACTTTGCGCTATGGAATTCTGACCATAGGAACTTGGGACTCGTTTTTCCCAAGTTCCTGTTTTTCTGGGCAGAATGGAGTGCTTAGCGCAACGGAACAAAACCAAACTTATAACCATTCTTTTTTCTTTAGAAGGCTAACTACAATTTAGCTCAATATCTTCTATTAAAGCGGCGTCTGTCTCCCCGGCAAATTAGGATTTTTTTATGCTTTTTAATAGGATGGAGGATACTCTTGGAAGGGTGATATCCAGCACTCCTGATGTTACCGGATGCACCTTCTTCTCCATCGTATAGCCTTCCTCATTACTCATGATAACTTCCACCATATCCTCGTTATCTGTAACGCCGACTTCCCATACAGAAATTTTAACTCTTGCTTCATCAAAGCCAGCATTAATCAATACGATCATTTTTTCGGTATCGGTAAAACGCCCATAGCAGATTACCTTGAAGCCGCCATGGAGGTATTTGAGTGAGCCTCGCATCAGTGCAGTTTCTGCTTTATGAATTGCAATGATATCTCTGTGATACTGGATGAGTTCCTGATCTTCTCTGCCCCATGGATAGGTTCTCCTGTTATCCGGGTCAGTCCAGCCGCATAGTCCGGCTTCATCTCCGTAATAGAGGGTTGGTGCGCCTGGCCAGGTCATCTGTATCATTACTGCCGCCCGCATGATTCCTTTATTAATGTTTTGGTTGGCAGCTTCTGGTCCAAGGCTTGCGGTACGTCCTACTGTCTGATTCGTTCTTGTCAGGAAACGGGAATGGTCATGATTGGACAGCTCATTCATGGATACCATAAGTGACGGATACTGAAATCTTGACATATGATATACCATTGCATCAACAAATGCCTGTGTGTTGCCAAGAAGATCTCCTCTTCTCTCATCGCTGTGCTTTTCCATTCCGGTTAAGAACCAGGTAACCGGCTCCATGAATGCACTGTAATTCATGATAGTGTCCCACTGATCTCCCATCAGCCAGGAGCCTGCATCATCATAATGTTCTGCCAGAATGATGGCTTCCGGATTGGCTTCTTTTACTGCTGTTCGGAAGTCTCTCCAGAACTGATGATTGAATTCTTCACTCTGCCCTAAATCGGCTGCCACATCAAGGCGCCATCCATCTGCATTATATGGAGGGGAAACCCATTTTCTTCCGATATGCAAAATGTAATCATAAAGCTGTCTTGATTCTTCATAATTTAATTTTGGCAAAGTTTTGTGTCCCCACCAGCCGTCATAATCATCGTTATACGGCCATGCATTCTGGTTATAAAATTTAAAGAAATGGCGATATGGACTGTTGGCATCAACAAATGCACCTTTTTCATAGCCATACTGATTCTCGTAGATCCGCTCTGCATCCATCCATTTGTTGAAGGAACCGCAATGATTAAATACACCATCGAGGATAACGCGCATTCCTTTTTTATGCACTTCTTCTACAAAATGTACAAAGAATTCGTTGCTTGCCTCAAGATTGCGCTTATCTGTAACACGAGAAATATATTTGCTCGCATTCATGTTATTATTTTCCCATTCAGGTAATGTATTTCCCTCATCTACGACAATCTTTCCATAGTGTGGATCAATGTAATCATAATCTTGAATATCATATTTATGATTAGAAGGAGAGACGAAAATCGGGTTGAGATAAATGACATCCACGCCCAGTTCTTTTAAATAGTCAAGATGATCAAGCACGCCCTGCAGATCTCCGCCATAGAAGTTCCGCACGTCCATCTGTTCCGGATAACAATACCAGTCATCGATTTTCTTCGATGGCTCCTTTATATAAATATATTCTCTGTTTAAGACATCATTTGACGTGTCGCCATTTGCAAATCGATCTACATAGATCTGATAGAAAACTGCTCCTTTTGCCCAGTCCGGTGTCGAAAAGCCTGGTGTTACTTTATAATTAAAGAACGGCTCTAAGTCTCTTGCCGGACCCTTCTTATTGAAATAGCAGCAGATACCTCCGGAATGAATCTCAAAATAGTAATCCGCTATTTCTGTTCCCATAAGGAAGCTGCTCTCGTAAAAGTCAAACCTCTCTGTTTTGGATGCGATGCGCATTTCCTTTTTCTCACCATTGACCCATAAATATACATGTTCTGCATTCTCTCTTGCAGTTCGGAAGCGAACCGTTACTTCATCCCCTGTCTTTGGTTCGAGTGGATTCATATAGTTGCTGCTTCCATCTGTAAATAACGCCTGAAAATTCAATACCGGTTTTGTATGATAGCTGTGAAATTGCAGTTTTTCTGCTACGGAAAGATTCCGTATTAGATTTTGAACCATCTCCATAATAAACTACCCCTCTGCTGTTTGTTTTCTGTCTACTTATAATCTATTCGTAATTACTTTACACCTTGCAAATAAAGCTTTTCTTTCTTGCTTACTTTCTTACTTTCTGTTTGCTGGTTCTACGTTAACGGATTTACCTTTAATCTTTACATTTTTCATTGCTTCTAATACATCAGAAGCAACTTCTCTAGGTACTTCTACGAAAGTATACTTGTCATACATATCAATCGTTCCTACAAGATTACCTGAAATTCCGGATTCTCCTGCAATCGCACCTAAAATATTTCCTGGACGGATTCCCTGTTTCTTTCCGATATTGATAAAGAGACGAACCATTCCTTCTTCTGCACCAGTATCACCGAAGTCTTCTTTATTGCCGGCATCCCTTCCATCTGCAGTTCCAAGAATCTCTGCAAGGAAAGCTGCTGCTACATCCATTGCTGTATAGTCTTTTTCATTTACGAAATCTTCTACCATGGAAATGTATTTATTTAAGTTCTGATCTTCGATATAGTTGTCGATACGATCAAAAATCTTCTCTACTCTTGTTTCTGTTACATCATTGATTGATGGAATTGGCTGTGCCTTGATCTTTGCCTTGCAGTAACGGCGGATATCTTTTAACTTATAAACTTCTCTTCCTACAACGAAGCTGAATGCCATACCGGTTCTTCCCGCACGACCGGTTCTTCCGATACGATGTACATAATATTCCTCATCCTGTGGAAGGTCGTAGTTAAATACCGCATCTACATCATCCACGTCAATACCTCTGGCAGCTACATCTGTCGCTACAAGAATATCTGTCTTACCGCTTCTGAAACGGTGCATAACACGATCACGCATCGTCTGCTTCATATCTCCATGAAGTCCCTCTGCAAAGTAACCTCTTCCTTTAAGGTCAGCTACTAATTCATCTACGCCCTTCTTTGTATTACAGAATACAACAGACAGCTTTGGATCATAAATATCAAGAAGTCTTGATAATACCTCGCTCTTATTCTTAGGACGTACTTCATAATAATACTGTGTGATATTCGGAACTGTCAGTTCCTTTCTGATCACTTTAATTGTCTCCGGCTCTGTCTGGTAAGCTTTGGCAAGCTCCATGATCGGCTTTGGCATTGTCGCAGAGAAAAGCATCGTCTGTCTTTCCTCAGGCACTCCGTTTAAGATTGTCTCGATATCTTCACGAAATCCCATATCAAGCATCTCATCTGCCTCATCTAAAACAACCGTATGGATATTGTCAAACTTCACTGTTTTTCTTCTCATGTGATCCATCATACGTCCCGGTGTTCCGATGATGATCTGTACACCTGACTTTAACGAACGAATCTGTTTGGAAATCTCCTGTCCTCCGTAAATTGGAAGAATCTTTACAGATGCCATATATTTTGCAAGTTTACGAATCTCATCCGCAACCTGAATTGCAAGCTCTCTTGTCGGACAAAGAACGATTGCCTGTGGTTTTTTAAGCTTCGGATCGATCTTCTGTAAAATAGGAATACCAAACGCTGCCGTCTTACCTGTTCCTGTCTGCGCCTGTCCGATCACGTCTCTTCCGGAAAGCTCTACCGGAATCGCCTTTGCCTGAATTGGGGACATCGCCTCAAATCCCATATTGGCAACCGCTTTTAAAATCTCCGGTCTTATATCAAGTTCTGTAAATTTTACTGTCTCCATGTAATGTCTCTCTTTCTATAATTAAGGATGCAATAGCTATTCTCTATCGCAAAAAAAAAGCTCTATCATCCAACAGGAAATAGAGCTAAGTTAACGGCACTCTTGTCTTTAACTGTTATCTACATTTTCTTCTTAAATATCATAGCACAGGTAAAAATAGCCGTCAAATAGAAAATTTCTTCCTTTTTCCCGTTAAAATACAGCACTTTTCCACATTTTTTTCTAAAGCATTGAGTTTTTCCACATTTTAATGTAAAGTTCTTCTCTTCTGTCATTCTTCATAGGAAATGTTTTACGCATTTCTTTGATGACTCCCGGATCGATATCTCCAATAAGAAGACATTCCTCTTCTCGAATTGTTGTTATCACATCTCCCTCCGGCGAATATATCGCAGAATGTCCGTTATAATGCAGACCATCTCCGTCTCCTGTCCGGTTCACCCCAACCATATATACCTGATTTTCAATCGCTCTTGCTTTAAGAAGTGTATCCCACTGATCAATCCTTGACCTTGGCCAGTTCGCTATCACAAATATAATCTCACTTTTTTCTGAACTGATCTGAAAAATCTCCGGAAAACGTAAATCGTAGCATATAAATGCCCCCAGCGTTGTATCTTTCCATTCTACTGACTTTAACTTTCTGCCTCCCTGATAATAATCCCCTTCAAATCCGTAAGAAAATGGGTGGATCTTTGCATAATTTAACTTCAACTCCCCGTTCTCTGCAATCCCAAGACGGTTATAATAATGATTCCAATCCGGATGCTCTTTCAAGCGCTCCTCTGGTACTGGTTCTGTATATCCAAAAACAGTCAGCATCTTGTACTTTCTACTCATCTCCTCAAAAAAATGAACCTGTTTCTCTGCTTTTTCTCCTGTTTCTTCCACATTCATTGAAAACCCGGTCAGTGTCATTTCCGGAAATACGATACAATCCACCTGATTCTCCACTGCCTTCTGAAAAAACTCTTCTACTTTCTTTTTATTATCTTCAATATTCTCCCAGCTTATATCCATCTGGGCCATTCCAATTCGCATATACGTCTTTTTCTCCTTTTTTCTGTTAAAAACTAAGTTATTCTCTTTATTTCTCTTATTTATATTTTTTCTGAAAAACCGCTCTTGAATTCCCAAACTTTCTGTGCTAATATTCATGATAACGATACATGGTTTTTAAAACTACATCATATAATATTTATATGAATCTTATATTCATTTTACGACAGGAGGTTATCATTATGAACAAAACAAGCAAAAAGTTTAAAGATCCCGGCAGTGCCATTACTCATTTAATCGCTATGATCGGTGCAGTTATCTGTGCCTTCCCACTAATCGGCAAGGCGGTACACACGAATAATTCTATTGTCGTTTTTGCCATGAGCGTATTTATCAGTAGCATGATCCTTCTCTATGGAGCAAGCACCCTTTATCATTCTTTGGATATTTCCAAGAAGGTAAATCTCTTCTTTAGAAGAATTGATCACTCTATGATCTTCGTACTGATTGCCGGTTCCTATACACCTGTCTGCTTACTGGCACTTGATAAAAAGCAGGGAATTCCACTGCTCATTCTCGTATGGTCTACTGCGATCATCGGCATTATTATAAAGATCTTCTTTATTAACTGCCCACACTGGGTGAGTTCCATCATCTATATCGGAATGGGCTGGACATGTGTACTTGTCTTCAAGCCACTCCTTGCCAGCCTGCCAGCCAGTGCATTTGCATGGCTCCTTGCCGGAGGCATCATCTACACTGTCGGCGGTATTATCTACGGATTAAAACTTCCGATTTTTGATAAGCTTCCAAAAGACTTCGGCAGCCACGAAATCTTCCACCTCTTTGTTATGGGCGGAAGTATCTGCCATTTCATCTTTATGTATGCCTATCTAATGTAAGGCTTATACTGCCTGGGCATTCTTGAATTATCCGGCATAACCAGCAATTCTGTATCTGCCTTACTTAATATTCTATAGATAACTTATAACACACTTTATATCCTTAAATCAACAAAGATAAAAAAAAGCCCTCTCTTATCCTTTATTATCAGAGTATATTTAAAAAATACTCTGACAACATCGAATAAGAGCGAGCTTTTTTTCTCTGGGAAGCTGCTTAATCGCATACTCCCTTTTCATCGCTTCCTGTTTCGTATCATACTCCTCAAAATATACCAGCTCCACCGGGCGGCGGTTCTTCGTATACTTAGCACCTTTTCCACTGTTATGTGCCCTCAACCTCTTCTCAAGATTATTCGTCCAGCCTGTATAAAGAGTCTCATCGCTACATTTTACAATGTATGTATAATTCACCTGAGATGTATTGGGTATTCTATCATCTGCTCTTTCTATTCTGCTCTCTTCCATCTGTTACCTTCTAAATTATTACCTTCTAATTGCTATCTTCCAATGGTTTCTTTCCAACATACTTATACTTTAGTATAACATATTTTCTCTTATCTGTATTTTCTTTTTGGGAAGCCCACATCAATGGACTCCCCTATTTTCATCAGCCGGAACGATCGGTAAATCAGACGATATGGCAAATGACTGGCTGTCACCTGTAAAATATAGAAAATAAATAAGAATGATACACATGTTGGCAGATTCCGGCTGTATTTTTATTCCTGTATGCAACTACTATATGCAAAATAAATTCGGACGTTCCTCTAGGAACGCAAATACTTCACCGGATTCACCGCTTTTCCTTTATATGTCATCTTAAAAAATACATTTGGTCCCTCTAAAACAAATGATCTGGTAGGCTCTGCCACTGTTCCGATCACATCGCCTTCCTGAATGTCATCCCCAATCTCATAGTCAACATTCTCAAGTTGTCCACAATATGCCTTATAGTAATTCCCAAGTAAGATCGTCACCATTTTCCCATAACGATCTGTATCTTCTATATTAACAATCCGTCCATTTCCCGGAGAAACAACTTCCTCTCCTACTTTCGCCCCGACAATAATTCCGTCATTGCAGGCATACTGGTCAAGTGTTGTGTAATACACCGTCGCATCCATACTATAAGGAAGGATAATATTTCCCATCACCGGCCATGTCAACTTTTTTCTTCCATTATAGTTGTACACAGCATCACTGCTTTCTATTCCACTTCCACTTCGTTCACGATCTGTCGTTTGTTCATCTTTTTGTTCATCAGAATCTTCTTTCTCTGTAACTGCTCTGTCATTTGTCTCCGTCTTATCATTCGTTTCTTCGCCCCATTCTGCATCCATATCATTATTCTCTGTAGAATCTGATGCGGAACCTGCTGCTGAATCCGTATCACTTCCAGACACCGGGCCTATCACATCATTACTTTTTTCTGTATTCTCTGTTTTTGTTTTGTTATCAGACTTTCTCCCATCGGCATTCCCGATCTTAATATTGTAAGCAGTAAGCACTGATAAAATTAAAAAAGCTGCAATCACCAAACTTGAAATATATTTTTTTTGGAATGAGTTATTTGGTCTTTTCATATCATCACCTCTGGCTATAGTCTTTACCAGAAAAATGAAATTTATACACCAAAAATTAATCTAAAATTTTCGTTCCGGGATAATAATAGGATAATATCGTTGCCGCAGAAAGCTGCTTCTTTGCCAATGCATTTGCCCCGTAAAGGCTCATTCCCATATCGTGTCCTTTTCCGACAGTAACCATGCGGAGTTTTCCATTATAATTTTCCAAGTAAAAATTGGTGGAGTTTAGGTCAAAGATTTTCTTCCATTCTTCTCCTGTCCATTTATTGTCTTGTGCCATAATTTCCTGCACAAATCCATTGTCCGTATGTTTTGTGATTTTCAAGCTGCTTTTTAATATTTTTATATTCTGTTTTTTATCGATTTTTTCCAGCCTGCCATTCTTATCCGCTTTGATAAGCTTCTGTAGTACTTCATCATAAGGAAGAATCTTCACATCCATGTAATCGGACGATTCCACATCCTGACTACTATCCACGCTGATTAAATACGGTACAGCTACGGAATAGATTTCTTCCGAGGAAACCGTTTTCCCGATACTGACTTCATGATAAAGTGCATCCGCATATTTATTCTCGTAAGTAAGCACCTGTCCAAAAGTTGCATCGGAAGCATCCTCGAGTTTTTTCTTTATTTCTAAATACGCTTTTCTCCCATTATTTTCCTCTAATTCTTTCATGGAAACATAATCAAGATTCAGATTTTTTTGCTTTATATTTTTTATTATTCCTATGTTTGCTACATCTGCTACCTTACCTTCATTCTGTGTAGCTGATGCATTTTTGCTGCTATTTTCACCGGAAGCTACCTTCACAAAATTTGTTCTGCAAACAATCATCCACGCTTTCAATGCTTCCTCCTCTTTTATGTAGGATAACTCGGAAGCAGCCATGCCGATGACAAATTGTTCTCCGTCCATCTTTTCTCCATTTTTCATCTCAACAGTAATTCCCATCTTCCTGTCCGCAACGCCCATATTCCCGGAGATGAGAAGGGTGCTAATAACGGGGATAAAGAGGGCACCGAAAATGAAAAGGAGATATAACGCTAATTTCTTCATTGTATAATATATGCGGGAAATAACTATTTGATTCATTAGAGAAAACAAACGAAAAAAGAAATACTACCATATCCCATCTGCTCTGTAGTCGCTGTATTTAAGATGCTCGTCCGCATCTTAAACACGCTCCGAAGCCGCATCCGGGATATGGTAGTATTTCTTTTTTCTGTGTTTTGGCTCCAGAAGGAATGGATGCAATAGTCTTTGGAAAGAGAAGGGGGCGAAATCAGAAGACTACTGCTTGCTCAGAAGATGATCTCATCCGCATCCTAAACACACTCCGAAGCCGCATCTGGGATATGGTAGTATTTCTTTTTTCTGTGTTTTGGCTCCAGAAGGAATGAATGTAATAGTTTTTGAGAGGGAAGGGGAGACTGTCCGAAAACTCGGATAATCTAATCTGATGAGAAAAAGATTGATATGCTCTTGTGAGCGTTCAATATAAATTAAAATTGCACATTGAAAACTGAATAAAGTACACAGAAATCGTGCATCTATGTTTCAGATATAGTATAATGAAACCAGAGAAAAATTGTTCTGAGGTGAATTGAGATGCCATATGTTTCAGGTTTTGACCGTGACCAGCTGATGTGCTGTTCATGGGACGCATTTGTAGATAAAGAAAGTATTGCAAGGATAATTGATGCGTTTGTGAACCATCTTGATATAGGGAAATACGGTGTAAAACCTGTGGCAGCAGAAGGCCGTCCATCTTACGATCCTAAGAGCCTTTATAAGATATATATTTACGGAAGCAGGAAAGGTATCCGTTCTTCACGGAAACTGGCTGAAAGCTGTAAAGTAAATCTTGAAGTAAAATGGATGATCGGAGGTGTAGAACCGGATTTTCGCACCATTGCAGATTTCAGGAAAAACAACATAGAGAGCCTGAAAGAGATTTTTTATGAATTCAACCGCCGGATCTCCGGTGCAGTGGAATGGGGATTTTCTTCCGTGGATGGAACAAAGATCCAGGCGGATAACGCAAAAGATAACAACTTCACCAAAAACAAACTGGATGACAGGATCAAATGGCTGAATGGCCATACAGATGAGTATCTAAGGATCCTGAATGAAATGGACAAGCAGGAAGAAACAGACGTGATTTCAGGAGAACTGACAAGAGAAAGTCTTGAAGCCAAGTTAAAAGAAGCACAGGAGAGACTTGCCAGATACGAAGGTTATCAGAAGCTGATGGAAGAAACCGGGGTATCCCAGCTTTCGATCACAGATGCGGATGCAAAACTCATGAAAATAAAAATGGGTTTACAGTAGCATATAACCCACAGACGGCGGTAGATTCTGAAACACATCTGATCCGAGATTTTCAGATGACCAATCAGGTAACCGACCATGGATTGCTGGAAAGTACGATGCAGGGGATAAAGAGCTCTGAACCGGAAAAGATCATAGAAGTAGTAGCAGATAAAGGTTATGAAGCTGTGGAAGATATGGTGGAGTGTCTGGAGAACGGTATTATCCCACATGTCATAACAGATGATGGAAAAGACGGTTATGACATAGAAATCCCTTATGAAGAGGCAGAAACGGATACTGCCAGCACAGAGCCAGAAGAACTGAAGAAAGCACTGCATGCAGGTAAGATACCGGAAGTTTATGCAGAAGTGATACAGGATATGAAGGTAGAAACAGTCCGTCGTAAAGTGGTGGATGAAAAACGGGAAAACAGCAGTGTTTATGGAAGTCCTGAGGAAATGCAGGAAAAAGCAAAAGAAGGTTATTTTGTCAGAGATCCTGAGAGAAACCTAGTATACTGTCCGGCTGGGGAAATCCTGAGACAGAAGAGCATAAAGAAAAACGGGAATATCCGCTATGCCAATAAAAATGCGTGTAAACATTGCCCGAACCGCAATAAGTGTTACAAGGGAAAAGGCGAATGGAAAGAGATCGACTTTACCAAAGATCAGCTGGTAAAACCATGTAAGGGCTGGCTGGAAGCCGAAGGAAAGAAGCCGGAGGAAACGAAAACGGGTGAAAAATGGCATTATGAAAAAAGAAAGGTTGTGAAGTTTTTCCTGAAACCGGATAAAGAAAAGATGAGCCGGAGGATGTGCCTGTCGGAGCATCCGTTTGGAACAATAAAACGAGCAATGGGAGCCACTTATTTTCTTTTAAGGGGAATACGGAAAGTGGCTGGAGAGTTTGCGCTCTTTTGTCTGGGTTATAACCTGGAACGGGCGAAGAATCTCCTTGGATTTCAAAAAATGATGGAATTGATGGAACAGGCATAAGCCTCTTTCTTCATCCTGTGTATTTTATTCAGTTTTCAATGTCACAGATGAAGGAAAGGGGCTAAATTTATGCCTAAAAATAAGGTTTTCGGACAGGCTGAGGGGGGAGGACAGAACAGATTGGCTATTTCAATGACTTGGCTGTTATGTAATTTAAGAATTCCTCTGGATTTTATGAATTTTTTAATAATCCATTGATTCTTCGAGCATAATATAATAAAATAAAGGTACTAAAAACCGTACTTTTTTTGGTACAGAAAGGAGATATATATGATAGCAACAAAGCAAATGGATCTTAGGGCAAATATAAAAAAATATTTTGATTTAGCATTTAACGGTGAAACCATTGTCGTATCAAGGAAAGAAAATAAAAATGTAGTTGTTATTTCGGAACAGGAATATAATGAACTTCAAAGAGCAAAGCGTAATGCAGAATATTTAGCAAAACTAGATAGGAGTTTCGCACAATTAAAACAAGGGGAAGTTGTCATAAAGTCTATGGAAGAACTGGAGCGCATGGCAGATGAATGATTTCACTTTTACAAAGGAAGCATTTGAGGATTATCTTTATTGGCAGATTCAGGACAAGAAAACAATGAAAAGAATTAACTCTCTTTTAAAAGATATACGAGCAAATGGAGCCATGAAGGGAACTGGAAAGCCAGAAAAATTAAAATATCGTCCTGGATATTCAAGAAGAATTGATGAAGCAAATCGCTTAGTTTATGAAATTGACGAACTTCAAAATATTAAAATTTTATCCTGTCGGGGACATTATGAATACTAGAATGTGTTTAAAAAACACTCCGGATAATAACTATTTGATTCATTAGGAGAAAACAGACGAAAATAAAAAACAATATAGAAAATATGAGAGAAAGCAAAAATCTTCCGACCGAATCCCCCTGTTTTTCCCAATGGAATAACAATTTAAGTAATATCTTCTACAGCCAAAAAACAGAACCGTGAAAAAGTCCAATATAGAAAATATAATATGGGAGCAACAAAAATGCGACTGAGCATTTTCTGCGTCCGCGACGACTTTTATATTTTCTATATTGGACTTTTTCACGGTTCGTTTGTTTGTTAATGAATTAAATTGTTATTCCCCTTCCTCTCTTCTTGTAAAATCACAAAAGAATACTTGTAATTTATGACGGAGTTGCATTTACTTTACGGACACATTTTTATATAATATACACATATAGCATAAATCATGATGGATTAGTGTGTGCATTGGTCTGCTTTTTACATTTATTTGCATTGATATGACAAATCTTGTTCTCTGTGGCTACTTTTTAGCTGTAGAACGGTTTACTGATATGAACGATAAAAACAGATTGATGGATAACGAAAGGAGGAATCCATGACGAAGGATATGATCAATAACGGGGTTAATTCAGATGATAAGTCCCGTATTATTCAGGAGTATGTTCCGGGTAAGCAGATTACGCTTGCTCATATGGTAACCCGTCCAAAGGCTTCTGTTTATAAGAAGCTTGGTCTGCCGGATGATTATCATGATGCGATCGGTATTTTGACAATCACTCCTTCTGAGGCAACAATTATTGCGGCAGATATTTGTACGAAGGCGGCTTCTATTAAGTTAGGTTTTGTAGACCGTTTTTCTGGTTCTGTTATTATTGTAGGTTCTACTTCTAATGTGGAATCTGCACTAAACAGTGTTATTACCACCTTCTATAATAAGCTCGGTTTTGATACCGTTTCTATTACAAAGACTTGATTTAGATACACTTTAGTTTGGAGATTATTTTTTTATGAAAATTATGTTGATTGGTCCGTCGGCAGCGGGCAAGACTACGCTGATTCAGCGTCTTATTGATGAAGAGATTAAGTATGATAAGACGCAGGCAGTGGAGTATATTGGCAATTTTATTGATACGCCGGGTGAATATATGCAGCAGAGGGGATACTGGGGTTCTTTGACCATCACTTCCCACGATGCGGATATTATCGGACTGGTACAGGATTCTAGCAGTGAGGACTGCTGGTTTTCCGGTGGGCTTACAAGTAAGTTTGAAAAACCGGTTGTCGGTGTTATCACGAAGATTGATAAGGATGATTCGAATCCAAAGCAGGCTCGTTCCTATCTGGAGCTTGCCGGATGTACGACTATTTTTGAGGTGAGTTCCTATACCGGAGAAGGTGTGGAGGCTTTGTCTCAGGGATTCCACGATATGGTGAATAAGTACAGGGAAGAGAATAAAAGCCGTTATGCCGATGATTATTTTGATTAGAACAGGGGGTGGTAGGCTTGATTACACTATCAAAGGAGAATGTCGTTGATTATGTGAAGTCAAGGCTCGATTTTTTTAATCCAGATGGAGACATTAAAGTTTCTGCAATTGGAGAAGGTAGTGTAGAAGAAGACGGAGATGGTTTTATTAACTTTGTCTATCGTGTTTCTGACGGAGAGCATCATTTAATTGTAAAGCAGTCTACTTTGGAAGCTCGTTCTAAGGGTAGCTTCACTTTGGATTTAAACCGCTATAAGCTGGAATACGATGCCATGAAGATCTGTGCTGCGATCGTACCAGATCTGATTCCGAAGTTATATGACTGTGATGAGGAGAATCGTGTATTTATTACAGAAGATGTTTCCTATCTTCGAATCTCCCGCTTCCAGCTTTTAAAGGGTGTTACTTATCCAAAGCTTGCAGACCAGATTGCAAGATATATGGCAGCAACACAGTTTTACACATCTGAATATTATTTAGATACAAAGTGTTTTCGTGATCTGAGTGTTCATTTCATGAATACAACTATGCGAAAGATTATGGAAGTCGGCATGTTCCTTACAAGTGTAACACCGGAGGATACCGTCGGACGACCTCTTGATCCTGAATTCATTACATTTTCCAAGAGAATCTGTGCAGACCCTGCTGTTCTCTTAGCAAGACAAAAACTGAGACATCTTTTTATGTCTAAGGGAGAATGCCTGATTCACTGCGACCTGCATACCTCCAATATTTTTGCCAGCCAGACTGAAGCAAAGGTAATCGACATGGAGTATTCCTTCTTCGGACCTTTTGCTTATGATATGGGATATTTTACCGCGAACTTTATCGCACAGTATGCTGCCGCTGCTTTCCGTCCATTTGAGACAGAAGAGGCTCGTAAGGAATTTAAAGCATACTGCCTGTTTATGATTCGTGAAACCTATGTGAAATATTGTGAATATTTCACACAGTACTGCAAAGAAGATTGCAAGCCTGAGTACCAGAATATTCCGGGGCTTGCCGAAGACTTCTGCCTGACAGCTCTTCGCGAGTTTATCGGCTTTGCTGCAAGTGCAATGCTTGGTCGTATCTGCGATCTTATTCCATATCCGGATTACGATGATATTGACGATTATGTACAGCGTCACAACGCTAAATGTTTCTCTATCATTTTAAACAGGGAAATGCTTGTAAAATGGGAATCTTATAATTCTATTGATGAATTTATTCAGGACATCCTTACTATAGAAGAAATCTACTGTAGAAATATTAAAGATTTGAAATTATAAAAGGGAGGCACATTATGATTATTCTTACAAAGGAAAATATTCTTTCTTATATAAAAGAGCATGTGCCTTCCCTGCAGTTAAAAGAGCCGGTTAAAGTTTCTATGATTGGAGAAGGCGACCTCGGTGAAGACGTGGAAGGAGACGGTTACTGTAACTACGTTTTTCGCGTCAGTGATGCCGATGGACATTCTTACATTATAAAGCAGTCCACAGAACAATTAAAACGGCGTGGGCGTGCCCTCACTCCGACTCGTAACCGTTTCGAGTACGAGATTATGGAACTTAGGGCAAAGATTGTTCCGCAGTATGTTCCCGCTCTGTATCTTGGCGACCCGGAAAACAATGTATTTATTATGGAAGATGTTTCAAATCTAAAGCTCATTCGTTTCCAAATGAATAAAAATCATCTTTTCCCGGAACTGGCAAAGCAGGGCGCACAGTATCTTGCTGCCACACATTTTTATACTTCAGAATTCTATCTTCCAACAGAAGAATACCGCAAGCTTCTCGCACATTTTATGAACGCAGAACTGCGTGTTGTTATGGAGAACGGCATCTTCCTCAATATTTTCGGAGCAGATCAGTACGACCCTGCCTGCGGTCCGGAATTTGAAGAATATTGCAAGTCAATTCGCTTTGACCCAAATCTTGAATTCCAGAGATATAAACTGCGCCATCTCTTTATGAGCAAGTCAGAAACACTGATTCATGGCGACTTCCATACTTCCAATATCTTTGCAGATGATACACATTTGAAAGTTATCGATATGGAATATACCTTTGGTGCACCGTTTTCATACGATCTCGGATTCATCATTGCAAATATTATTTCTCAGGCCTGCTCCGCAGCTGTCCGCCCATTTGATACGGAAACGCATCGAAAGAACTATGTCGCTTATCTCATCTCCCTTATCGAGATGCTCTATACTTACTATATTCAGTTCTTCTTTGAATACTGGGAAAAAGATGCGAAGCTTGAATATAAGATTACAAACGGCTACAAAGAAAGCCTTGCACTTGATATCTTACGAGAATGCTTTGGCTTTGCCGCCTGCGTAAACTTCAGCCGCGTATGTGGTGATATGGATACAGCCGACTTTGACTGCATCAAAGATAATACACTCCGCACAAAGGCGAAATTTGCTTCTGTTACGATCGATAAGATTCTGTTTGAAAAATGGGATTCTTATAATGATGTTAAAGAAGTCATTGAAGATATTGTAAATGTATTATTCTAGAGAAATAGACGAAAAAGAAACAATACCATATCCCATCTGCTCTGTAGTCGCTGTGCTTAAGATGCTCATCCGCATCTTAAACACGCTCCGAAGCCGCATCTGAGATATGGCATTGTTTCTTTTTCTGTGTTTTGGCTCCGGAAGGAATGAATGCAATAGTATTTGGGAAAGAGATGGGGAAGAGGACAGAAGGTTGTGGCTTATTCTGATGCCATTTTCTCAATAAAAATCCCTGATAGAGATATCTTCCGAGCAAGAATAGTCTCCTGACCTCTCCCCCTTCTCTCACCAAAGACTATTTCATTCATTCCATGTGATACCAACACACAGAAAATAAAAAGAATAGACCATTGCAAATATAAAGATATCACTGCGTAGAAAATGCCTGTTCGGCATTTTTACTTGCTCTCACATTATATTTGCAATGGTCTATTATTTTTATTTTCGTCTGTTCCCTCCTAATGAATTAAATAATAATCTTAGAAAGAAAATACGTTAAATTTTGATGTTTTTGTCTTGAATTCAAGACTGTCTTTTTCGATTCTGTAAGAATCTAAATAGCAGTATGTTTCTCCTGCTTTCGATGCTGCGCTGTCATGGAAACGTACATCGCTGTCTACTTTAACTGTCATATTCCAGGATGGTTCTGTGATTCCTCTGCAGCTATAGAATACATCAAAGATTACTGTTCCGATTTCTTCTCTGTTATCTTTAAATGAAAATGATGGCTCTGCCATTCCTTCTAAACCATTCATGCGGCACATTCCGATGAAATTTAAGATGTTCTTTTTGTTAGCTTCTGTGATTGGAATATATGTTTTTCCCATTTTGCTTTTACTCCTGTCCTTTTATATTTTTGTTATATATCTGTTTATATTTTTTCACATTATTTTTGTTTTGTCTATATTAAATTTCAAGAATGCCCGGCATTCTTGCTGCGACCAACTCTGTATTTATTCAGAACTAATTCTATAGATATTTAAATTAATTCACAAGATACCTTTATGATACTTACTTTATAATCCTCTTTTTTATTTTGTCTATATTGAAATTAGGACTTTTTTTCTTGACACTAATTCCTTTTTATAGCCGAAAAAGGCTGCCCGCCTACGGGAATCTTTCCCTCCTGGCCCTGTATGGCTGAGGCGAAAGCCCGATTTATGCGGACAACCTTTCTTATATACTTAAGTTGATTATAACTACTATAATTAACTATCCATGATGTGAGGGCTTATTACTTCAATAAACTTTCAACAATCTGTGGATGTGGACGTGGAATAATTGAAGTAGATGTTACTTCTCCACTGATTCCTAATTTTGCAAGACATGCATTAACTGCTGATCTTACAGAGGATACTTCTCCTGTGATTACTAAGTATCCTTTACCGCCTAAACCTCTGGCAATTCTTAAGTCAACGATGCTGACTTTGGAAGCCTTTACTGCTGTATCGGCTGCAATAATTGCTGTTAAAGCGGAAATTGTCTCAATTGCGCCAACTGCCTGGATCTGCTGAGTTGGAGTTACTCCAGCAATAGCTGGGAGAACTTCTTCACGAATATTGTCAAGGATATGTGTGTCGATTAAGTAAATTCCGCTTACGAGTTCAGCTTTGCTCATAGCAGCTTTTACAGGACCTACATGTCCGCCAACAATAATTACATATTTACCAGGACAAATTGGTGTAGACAGTAATAATTCTACATTACCTGCTTTAACCATTTCATCTGCTGTCTGGATACCAACAGGAATGCTTTTAATTTCTACGAATCCAACTGCTTTTCTCACTGTGTAAACACCATCCTTTATTTTTCGATTGAGATACAACCGTCAGCGATTGCTTTGACTGTACCGCTGATACTAGCATGAATACAAGCACCTAATTTACCTTCTGCAGGCTGAGCGATCACATCGCCTTTTGCAACGGTATCACCAACACTTACACATGGAACTGCAGGTGCGCCGATGTGCTGTCCTACAGGAATAGATACGTGATCTATCTCTGTTGTTAATTCTGTCAGAGGAGCTGGCACATTATACTGAGTCAGTCCAAGACGAGCAATTAACTTCTTAATAGGGAATCGTTTGTACTCTCTCATTGGATGTACTGATTCTGGCTGGTTATGCAATGTACTCTTAATACCCTGTTTTGCCATGATACCTTTCAGTTCATGATTTACCTTCCAAGGCTGGAGGTTCATGATACATGCATACTGGCAAAGACGACATTCTGAACATAAGAATGCGATCATTGGTGTATCAGAACCATCGCATAAGCTTCCGTAGCTTGCAAATCTGATAGTCTTGTTTGGTTCAATTCTATGTCCGATCAGATGACGAGGACATACTTCTGAACACATACTACAGTGACAACATGCAGCTTTTGCCATATGAAGCATCTTAGGTATTGGAAGTTTTACATCCTGAATTAATGGATGATCTTCCGGTAATACGATTAAGCCTTTTGTTGTTTTTGTAATCTTAGAATCTAACGCAACATGTTTACCCATCATAGGACCGCCGTTAATTACGACATATGGTCCATTTACGGTAACTCCTCCAGCGAGGTCTAATGCTTCTTTTACTGTCATACCAAGTGGCAGTTTCAATGTAATGTGATTCTTTACTTCACCGGCAAATGTCACATAAGAATCTGTAACTGGTTTGTCTTCAAAGTAAGCATTGTAAATATTAAGCATGGTCTCTACATTGGAAACGATAACTCCACACTGTAGAGGAATTCCACCTTCTGGTACAATTCTTCCCGTAACTTCGTATACTGTAATCTGTTCATCACCAGCTGGATAGAAGTTTGGAAGGAGATGAAGGCTGATGCCTTCATACTCTCCCAAGAGCTGGTTAAAGCTGTTAATTGCTGCTTCATAGTGACCTTTTAAGGCAATTACACCCTTGTCTGCACCTACTGCTTCCATGCAGAGCTTTAATGCATCAAGAATTTTCTTTGTCTCAACGGCCATAAGCTGCTGATCGACTCTTAATAACGGTTCACATTCAGCACCATTAATGATGACATATTCAGCCTTAGCATTCATTTTTACATGAGTAGGAAAACCTGCACCACCGGCACCAACGATACCGGATTTTGCAATGATATCAATAAGGTTTTTTTCCATTTAACTCACCTCTTAATTATTTCATTCTGATATGGAGACCGTCCTGTAATACACATCTTCTCTTACGGCAGAATGATTTAGCAGATGTTAAACCTTCACCTGTAGGTCCGGCAATTGTGAATGTTGTATATCCCATTCCGCCAACACCGATACCTGCATAAGATGGGCCATTCTTTACGAAAATAGTTGTTTCGATTTCTTTTGCCATCTTTGTAAGTTTATCTACATTCTTAGAATGCATCATAGCTGTATGTCTGTTACCATGTTCTACTTCTACAGCGAAGTCAATAGCTTCGTCTACGTTAGGAACACGAACGATAGGAAGGATAGGCATCATTAACTCGATCTGTACGAATGGATGATCCTTAGGAGCTTCCATGATGATACATTTAACTTCTGGTCCAACCTTGATTCCAACTTTGTCAAGGATGTACTGTGCGCTCTTACCTACGAAGTTAACAGCTGGTTTCTTTCTGTCTTTTGTTACAAGATCAACCATCTTTTCGATGATTTCAGGATCTTTTACTTCGTATGCGCCATTGTTCTTCATGTTGAAGATTAAGTAGTCAGCGATCTGATCTACAGCGATAACTTCTTTCTCTGCGATACATGGAAGGTTGTTATCGAAAGAACATCCGTTAACGATGTCTTTTGCTGCTTTTTCGATATCAGCTGTCTCATCTACTACTACTGGAGGGTTACCAGCACCAGCTCCGATAGCTTTCTTACCTGTGGACATAACTGCTTTAACGATTCCAGGACCACCTGTAGCAACAAGCATACGAACCTTTGGATGGTTCATCATGATGTTTGTATTTTCGATAGATGGCTCTTTTACAGTTACGATTAAGTTTCTAGGAGCGCCCAGTTCTTCTAATTTAGCGTTCAGTTTTTTAATTAACCAGATGGAAACGCCTTTTGAACGTGGATGTGGGCTGAATACTACAGTGTTTCCACCAGCGAGCATTGCGATGGAGTTACAGATAACTGTTTCTGTAGGGTTTGTTGTAGGAGCGATAGCACCAATTACACCGAATGGACAGTACTCAACTAATGTAAGTCCGTCATCACCTGATAAAGCTTCTGTTGTTAAATCTTCAACACCTGGGGATTTAACTGCTGCTAAACGGTTTTTGATTACTTTATATTCATAAGCACCCATTCCACTTTCTTCTACTGCGAGCTTACTCATGTACTCAAGGTTTTCTTTTGTACAAACAACCTCTCTGATACCTTCAACGTATCTCTGTCTGTCAGCCATGGAATGGTTCATATATTCTTTCTGTGCTTTTGCGGAAGCTTCGATTGCTTCATCCATAGTATCAAAGATACCATATCCATATTCACTTTCGCAGGAGCCAGTCTCAACATCGTTTAAAACTTTTTTAACGACTTTTTCAATTAATTCAACATCGATATTCATTATGCTTTTCCTCCTTGCATTTTTTCTAATGCGTATGTCGCTACTGCCATATCCTCTTCAGCGGTACCACCACTTACTCCGATAGCTCCGATTACTTTGCCATCTTTCTTGATCGGGTATCCGCCTCCAAAACAAATAATTCTGCCATCACCAGAATTATGAAGACTCCACAGGCTCTCACCTGGTTTCGTCACATCAGCAAGATCACATGTCGGACACTTTAAAGCACAGGCAGTGTATGCTTTATCCTGAGACACCTTTGTACTGATCAAAAGGGTTCCTTCCATGCGCTGGAAGTATAATAAGTTTCCACCTTCATCTACTGCGGAAAATGCAACTGGAACACCAATTTCTTTTGCCTTTTCTTCTATGAATCCAGCCATCTTTTTCAAGCTTTCCATTGACATATCCATGCTGTTTTCTTCCTTTCTCATAGATCCTAAGGTTTCAACTACCTGTCTCACTGTGTCTTTTAATTCTTCGATCTCCTGATCTTTTGCTCTTGCCTCTTCGAGACGAGCCATTGCAAAGCATGCATCGGATAAACGATTGATATACTTGCGTAACTCCTCACGAACAGGAACCTGTTTTGCCAGTGCTGTCATTATTCTCTCTGCGCGTCTTACAATTGTTCTTGAAACGTGTAAGGCTGCGGAGGAAGGATTAACTCCAGGTACTACGAATTCTCGCATCAGCCCGTTCACTTCGGTGGATTTATCAATGATATTTTCGAGGTACTTGATATCAGCTTCCCCGATCTTATCTTTGAGCATTTCCATTCCTCTTGCATCACTGGCTAATTCAGCACCTGCCTGGAACATCCTCTTCTGAATATGATTAATATATTCTTTTATTTCCGGTGAATCAGTCAGGGTATAGGCAACTCCCAAAGAAGAGATTGCTTCATCGACAGTTCCGTAAGCATCAACGTTTAAACTATCTTTGTCAACTCTGGAACCACCATACAGACCCGTTGTTCCTTTATCACCTGTTTTTGTATAAATATTTGACATTATTCACACCCTTAACACTGTGATATTTCTACGGTATCGACAATGCCGACAATCGCAGCATCTACTGGCAGGTCAGTCTTTTTACCATCTGACATACGTGCGGAGCTTCCGCCTACGACAATTACGGTTTCACCATCGCCGGCTCCAACAGTATCAACAGCAATTTCTGTCTGTTTCTTTGCTGTAAGATCCTGATTGATCTTTTCAACGATAAGAAACTTACTGCCGGTCAGGCTTGGAGCCTTAACAGTAGAAACTACTGTACCAATCACTTTACCTAAATACATGTCTTCACCTACTTACTCTTTTACAATCGTAATTCCGCGATTTAAAGCTTCGTCTTTTGCAAGACCGGTAACTAATGCATCCTGTCTTACAACGATTGTTTTAAATCTCGCATTCTTTGCTATATCGACTCTGCCGATTACTTTTTTATCAAGTTTTACACTACCGGTTGCTCCCGCTTTTTTAACAGGCTGGCTTACTGACTGTACTGCCGGCTCCATCTTTGCGGAAACAATTCTCTCTTTTTTTGGTGCTGGCTTACTGTTATCCAGTGCCGGAAGAGAAATCTTTGCAGAGAAAACTTCATTTACTTTACTGCACAGACTATAGTCTGTAGTCAATGTGATTCCGTATGCGAGCATATCTTCAAGATTATGCCGCATTTTCGCTTTATAAGCTTCTGTTACTTTAAAGCCTAACTGCTCTCTTACCTTGTTATCCGGACAGCAGCCATCAATTGCTGCCACGATTGGCTTTCCTGTAGCCATCGCTCTGGAAATCATATTGGTAAGAAGATTATCACTGATACAATTTGCAACCTTTGCGGCTGTATTAATTGTCAGGGACGGAATAATTACAAACTGACTGTCGTCTACAATCTGTCTGCCGTTAACCGGAGCGCCCTCAACATAAATGGCATCCGGATCAATGTCATTTTTGATACGTTCTTCTGTAATTACTTCTCCTGCTGCCTTTGACAGTACTGCTGTCAATGTCCAGCCGTCTTTTTTCAGTTCATTTAAGGATGTTACTGCATCCTTATATCCGATCAAAGCTCCAGAGAAAAGAACAGTTGCCTTCTTACAGGCCTGTGCGTATCGTAAGATGACCTGATCTGAAATGTATTCCACAATGGTTGACATAAGCGCTTCTTCAAATTCTTTTCTATTCATTATGCCACCTATTGCTTATTGCAGTTCATGGCAATTCCTAATGGAGTAACCAGTAAAGGTTCTTTCGGCTTAATCGTCTTAACCCCAGTTTCCTTCTCAAAAACACTCTCGAACTTTTTAAAGCTGCAGGCACCGCCTACTACATAAATAACGTCCACATCGTATCCCTGGATAAAACGGGCAACGATTGCTGCCATCTTTTCAATTACCGGTTTAACCACAGGAAATACCAGCATTTCCTGTTTCGGATCTTTTTTGATTCTCTCGGCCTCTTCAAAGGAGCATCCAAGACTTCCAGCAAGAACCAGAGTCATGTGTGTTCCACCTGTAGGCTCATCTGCAGTAAAGATAACCTCTCCATCTTTGAGAATACTGATACCGGTTGTTCCACCACCGACATCCACTACTGCTCCATTTGTAATACCAAGAACAGAAGCGGCGGCAGTTGGTTCATCAACAACATTGATTACATCCAGTCCAACAGATTCAACTACGTTAGAAATTACCTTTACGTTTCCAGAAATAATTCCCGGCGGAACAGCTGTGGCAGCTTCGTAAAACTCCACTCCCATCAGGTCTTCCAGCTTGGCTTTCATATTTCTGACCGCTCTGGATGCACCCATGAAATCCACAACGATTCCATCCCGTACAACCGTGGACGGATAGGAGGCCCCGGCAATTGGTGTGTTATTGGAATCTACAACAGATACTACAATGTTGGCGGTTCCAAGATCGACACCCAATCTCAAATCCCCTTCATAGGGACGAAATTCTTCATTTTTGATAAGCTCCGAAAATCCAACTAAAACGTTATTGTAATCGTTCATGTGATCCCCTTATTCATTCTAATGTTCGAATACCGAATCATTATTGTCAGGATTGCATGTGTCTGTCTCGGTATCCACATGCATCCATTGCGCATATTTGTATGTACAAAAAAGTACGTTATTATTGATACTATGGCAGGAAAGGCGGGAAGCCTTCCCTGCCGGATTTCTAAATTGATAATCCAGAGCCGATTATTCCGATTTATTTGTTATCGTTATTATCGGTGTTCTTTTTTCTTCTGGATCTGCTTCTTCTATTTCCTGTTGAAGTCTTTCCTTTAGAAGGTTCTGCTTTTTTATCAGAATCTTTCTTCGTTTCAGTCTCTTCAGGTGCTGCTTCCTCTGTTTCCGGTTTCTCTACTGGAGTCTCTTCTGCCGGAGCTTCCGGTGCAGGTTCTTCTGCCTTCGGCTCTTCTACAGGAGCTTCTTCCACTGGAGCTTCTTCTACAGGAGGTTCCTCTGCAGGTTCTTCTGCTTTTGGTTCCTCTACAGGAGCTTCCTCTTTGACCTCTTCCGTTTCAGGTTCTTCTGATGTCGGCTCTTCTTCTTCGGATTCTTCCACTACAGGCGGTTCAGGTGCTTCCTCAGTTACTACCTCAACCTCTGGTTCTGTTTTTGGTTTCCAGTTCTTTACAAGTACCGGTTTCTTAGTATCTCCCTTTGGACGATAACCTTCTGCAAGAGCGATATCTCCACCAACAGTTTCTCTGTTGTCTACGAGTAATTCTCTCATGCCGTCTGCCGGTCTTGCCTTTAACAGTGTACTCTTTGTTCCACTTAATGAACCGTTAACTGCTTCTGCTGCTTTCTTACCTGCTGCGATTGCTGCTCTACATGCTCCGACGTTACCTTCTACTTTTACAGTACACATTCCGCCGCCTTTTGCATATTCATAACCAAGCAGTCTTACATTAGCAGACTTAACAGCCGCATCTGCTGCTGCCACACAGGCAGCTAAACCAAAGGTTTCGATGAAACCAAGACATTTATTGTTAGACACCTTCACACCTCCTCACATTTCAGAATTAATTGATTGTAAAGCCTTAATCCAGAACTTTGAATGGCATTTTCTTTACCAGTCTTGCGGCATTAGCGCCGATTTTCCGGAACAGCTCTGTCTGATATAACTTAATCTTAAAAAGAGGGGCCGCCTTATCCAGCTTCTCATGCTGAAGAACAACGCCTTCTTTGCTGATACCAACGCCCACCCCTAATCTTGAATTCAAGCTGGCATTATGTGCAAGTTCTAATACGGAACTGCAATGCTCTGCCTGAACATCATAGGGGATGCCTTCCTCTTCGATTCCAAGAAGGACACTGACAAAATCAGCTTCAGAAAGGTGATCACAGTCATAAAAAACTTTCACTGAAGGTCTGTTATCAATTACTGTATTGCTTCCTTCCATAATTGTCTCCTATACATCAGCACAAGACATCGCAAGTCCTGTTGCTACCGCATTACGAGGGCCTTCGCATCCGCGAATGTTTCCCCGACCAGCTACTATATTATATTGTGATAATGCATCAGTTACGAGAGTCGGCACCTCGAAGTCGAGTGCAGAACCACCTACTAATACTACAAATTCGATATCACGAACATTACCGGTAGGACTTACCTTCGCTAATGAACGAATCGCATTTGTTACAAATACTTTCTTCTTTGCATTGGTTCTTACCATCTTAATCTTTTCCATGGAATCCTGTCCCTCAATTGGAACAAGCTCTCCCTCTTCTTTGACTAAGACAACCTTTGCAAATACATTTGGATCTAACGGTTTTTCGAAGAACTGAACCGTTCCATCTTCGTGACGGATATGGAAAAGGCTCTCAACTTTTGCAAGAGAATACTTTTTAATATCTTCTGCTGTATTGAAATCCTCCAGCCCTAGTTCTGACTGAATAAGTAAAGTTACCATATTTCCGGCTCCTGCCAGATGGACAAGCTTTACATTTCCTTCTCTGTCTTTAATTGAAGCATCCGTTGATCCTGCTCCCATATCTACTATGGCAAGTGGTACATTTGTACCCGGTGTAGTTAAAGCCCCTTTAATAGCCATATCTGCCTCAACACCGCCAACATATACAGGGATTTTTAATCGGTCTGTCAATTCTTCCGCAATCATCTTCATCTGAAGACGGTCTGCCTTAACCATGGCAGCAATTCCTACTGCACTTTCTAAAGAAAATTCATTTGCGAGACCACCTTTAATCTTCTGAGGATTATAAGTATCTACAGCAAGTAAATCCTGAATTTTGATATCTTTTGGATGCTGGTTTGTAAGATTTGACATAACCTGACGAACTTTTTCAAGCATACCGCCGGCATTGGTTCCAGGTTCACCTTTAATATCTTCGATGACTGGGACGCTGTTTACAGCTTCCATCATCTTCTCGGCTCCCTCTTCTACGCCAACGATTACTTTTTTCTTTGCGCCTATAATCTCAATAGAACCGGCAGGTATACGTCTTTCTTTTACGTCTCCTTCCGGTGTTTTAATGACAACGGCAGAACGATTTCCGATTAACGCGCGGGCAATCGGTACAACCTGTTTTGTATCTTCCGGTGACAGTTTGAATAATGTTGCGATACCATATGGGTTAGAGAGTACTTCGACAACTCCGCCAACAGGGGCAACTTCTACTGCACATAACATTCCGAGAGGTACTTTATCAATCATACCCACCTCATCAACGATAGGAATCTTCTTTTCAAGCCTGTTGTTAATCAAAACGCCATCATCGCGCTGGACAATGGCACCTGTAATGTTAAATATTTTGTTATATCGGTTAATGAGTGCAGCGGCAGCTTCAAAGGAAACTTCTGCCGGAATAACCACAATTACATCTCCTCCATCTTTGACAGTATCTAATCTGTCGATGCGCTGAGATATTCCAACACCAATCCCAATACCACCAGGAGTATTGGGATTGTGTCCAATCATAGTAGATTCCGTGATAATAGTTTCGGTAATGGTCTCCATAGCGACATCACCGATAACGGGAGCGGCTTCATTGATACGAACTTCATCAAGATCACTGATTTCAAAGCCAACTTTATCAAGTGCCTTCTTCAGTGACTGAAAAACTCCGTGTATGTTCTGTTTCGTTCCTTTGATTCCAGTGGTACTTGTAATACCACTGGAAAGAAACGTCACATTTTTACCATCAATTCTGGCAATCGCAGTTTCCGTTGTTGCATTGCCAATATCAACGCCCGCAACTAATTTCACTTCTCATACCTCCGTTGAAATCAATCAACTAATTATTTTTTTAAACGGTTACGTTTTTCGTAAATGTCTGCAGCTTCTTTAACGAAGTTACCACTTACTGTAGCACCGTATTCATTGATTAACTCATCACCGATTGCATATAATTCAGCTTTTGTTGAACGATATGGTCTAAGAGCGTTATAAATCTCAAGAAGTCTTGCATCAGGTACTGGGATTAACTCACCAGCTCTTCTTAAGTTTGTTGCGAAGAATCCACGTCCTGCAGATTCAGCAACCTGAGCCTGTAATTCCAGAGTTTCTTTTGTGATACGGAAATCTTTAGCGTCTAACTTACCGTCGATAACACCCTGTAATGTTAACTCGTCTAAAGTTTTTCCAGAAGCACTCTTGATTAATTCTGGTTTTTTCTCTCCCAGTGGGTAATCTTCAACCGTAACCTTGCCTTCACATTCGCAGGCTGCGGCAGAACCCTGCATGTTTTTCATAACTTCCTGCATAATCTGTCTTACTAATAATTCCTGATCCACGATTGACACCTCCGTTTATTTAAATACAACTTTAAGAGCTTTAGGAGCTTTATCTCTGTCTGCATGCTCTGTTTCTTTGATGTGCAGTACAGCGGATAAAGCCTGGAATTTAGGTCTTGCCATCTGGTCATTCTTTACAGGTACCGGATTTGGTGATTCACCTTTAGCGTACTGAGCAGCGTTCTTTCCGATTGCTCTGTATGTTTCAAGGTCAATAAGTGGGCACTGTGGGAATAACTCTAAGTTAGACAGCGGTGGAAGGTCTTTCTGATGGATTACAGTTGTACCTTTGGACTGAATTCCAATACCGATTCCTGATCCTGATAATTCAGCAGCATCATGAGCGATGAAAGATACATCGGATGTTCTGTAAACTTTAACGATTCTACAGGAAACTCCTTCTTCCTCTAAACCAGCCATGATTTCTTTAACGATAGCTGCATGAGGAACACCAACGATGTTAGTTGTCTGGGATTCTCCGAATGCAGGAGCTAAACCTAAAACAACTTCGTTAGGATTTGTACCTTTTTCAGCGTCACCGATTTCAGTGATCTGCATACCAGGGCATTCATAAGCTTCTTCAGCTGCTGCTGAGGAAGTTGTGTTCATTTCTTTAAGAACTTCAGCGATAACACTTTTTAATAATTTTTCATCAATTGCCATTATGGTTCACCTTCCTTACTCGATTAAAGTTTAGCCGGATCTACTGCAGTACGGATATCAGACAGTTTCTCCCAAAGTTCTGGGCTGATCTGGTAACCTGTCATAGGTCCTTCATAGCAGTTAGGGCTGTTAACAGCAGAAATTACATGGAATTTATCATCAAGCATGGAAGCTGTATGTAAGTAGTCACCAACAACTTTAGCTTTCTGAATGTTGAAGATAGACTCTGCAACGTCTTCGAAACCACCCTTGTAAAGAGCTTTAACGAAATCAATACCTGTAACACCACGGTTAAGCATATCTGTAGCAGCTTTAAGGTCAGCTACAACGTCACGGTCTGGCATATCCTGTGATCCACGAGCATATGTACCAGCTTCAACTTCTTCATCTGTAATTTCAGGTAAACCTAATTCACGGAACAGTGCCTGAATAGCTCTTGCAGCTTTGTTACGTGCTGCAACAACTTCTTCTTCTCTTGCAGGAAGAAGACCAGCATCTACTCTTAAGTCACGCTGGATTACTACCCAGTCATCATAATCGTCTGCATCCCAGTTAGATCCTGCGAACATGTTGTCGTAGTTAGGTGTTGCAGAATATCCGGAACAGATGTAGTCAGTTCCAGGAATGAACTGAGGGATAGAACGAGCAACTCTACGAAGATCAGAATGTGTAAATGTCTGGTCATTAGAGGAAGCGTTCTCAAGGTCAAGCATAGCAGCGATTAAGTTCTCACATGCAACGGCGCGGATACCACCAGGTACAGCGGCTGGAACACCGATACAAGATACGGAACCATTCTGTGTTCCCTGAACACCAGCACCACGAGTAACACCAAGACATCTAGCCTCAAGGTAAAGCATGGATTTTCCTTCTGCCATACCCATCTGAACTTCTGAACCAGTACCAGATGTAAATCTCATCTTAACACCACGAGATGCGTAGCAGGATGCTAAGAAAGCTTTTGACCAAGGAGTATCATCACCATCCATGAATACGTCTTCAGTTCCGTATACGGATACTGTCTCAGCGTAAGCGGTGTAACCTCTCATACCTAAGTCAAGCTCTGTAGCTTCTTCTACAGCACACTGTGTAAGGATACCAGGACGTCCAACGTTAGCACCTAACATAATAGCGATAGCGTTAAATGGAGCGTAACGTACGATACCTACTGTTGTCTCCATCTCAGCGAATCCACGAACTGCTGCTTCTGCTGCATCTGCTGCAATCTGAATCATGTTATCTTTTACGTTTGTAACGTGACACTGGTTAGCTGGTTTTAAACGACATCTCATCTTGGTAATACCCATCATAACTTCAAGTACGTTCAGGTTACCAACGATTTCAACTAACTTAGCAGGTGTAACTGCTGTAGTATATTTTAAGCACTCTGCTCTTGGTACGTTAATGTCTACTAACATACGTGCAATCTGCAGAGAATCTGTAGCCATAGCCTCTTCTGCAAAGTCAAGGTTAATAGCGTATTTAGCAATGAATGCATCAAGCATATCAAAGTCTTCTTTGGTTTTTCCATCCATCTCAACGACTTCGCCGTTTACGATCTTGATAGATGGAGTAGGATCGAATGGGCTGTTCATGGCAATGAAGCCTACTTCTGGCCATTCTTTTGCATAACCATCCTGGTTAACAGGTCTTTGATCTAAATATTCAAAACGTTTACTTCTCACGGTCTCAACACCTCTCAAATTCTCAATTAAACTATCTTTTACTTTAAATCATCTGTTCAAAATCTATTTAAAATAAAAGGATTACAATATCCATCTGCAGGCTCTCACCCCCGCTTTGTGGATATCTCATGCATTATTCCTTATGCGGCTCTCACCCCGTATAAAGAAGCTTTAAAAATCAGAGCGTTTCTTAGATATATGGAACAGTACCAGATTCCAGTGGCTCACTTGGCTCTAAAGCTTTGAGTAACTGTTTACCAACTTCTCTTGCACCAATGATAGCCTGTCTAACTGCTCCTGAATCTCCTGTGAAGAAGAAGTTAACCTCGTTAGAGAAGGATGTTCCACCATTACCTGGTGTAGCGATAGCGATAGGATCGATAGTAGCTGTCTTAGAAGCTGTATCGGCTAATACGATACCAATACCTGAAGGAGCTCCTACAGTGATACCAAATGCTTTACCAACAACTGCGCCAAATGCTTTCTCTAAGCAGTAAGAAGCACGTGCTGTGTACTGGAACTCAAGATGTCCAGCGGAGTTTCCGTATACATCACCGAAGTGTTTGCCAACGAAGCTTAATGCAACTTCTACAGCTCTTCTTGCATCAGAAACATCTTCTGCACCGAATACGATTAAGCATCCATGTCCAGCGCCGCCTTCTGTATCACGAGGGCACTCGATCATGCAAACTTCTGTGTTTGTAGCTTTAACAGCTTCATCTGCTGCGAAGATCTGAGGACCTGCACCAGTACGATCTGCAAGGATACCGATTGAACGATATTTAGGGTCGATCTTTAATAATTCATGAACACTGTAGTCAAGGTTAGCGATTACTAAACCGATTGTGTGTCCCATAGCTGTTCCAACATACTCTGTTAAACCGCAAAGGTCTTCATTGATTCCCTGAGGAGCTTCGCAAGCCATACTCTGAGCAGGAGCATCTGTGCCACCCATTTTTTTCATAACTTCGTCCATGATTTTAGCCATCATTTCATCTTTCATTGAATTATACCTCCATTAATAATTGATCAGACAAGGACTAACTCTATTGTGGTAAGATCTTTTCTACGTCTGTATGTGGTCTTGGGATTACGTGGCTGGAAACTACTGTACCAACTTTATCTGCAGCAACTGTACCTGCGTCTACAGATGCTTTAACAGCTCCTACGTCACCTCTTACCATAACTGTAACTAAACCGGAACCGATTTTTTCGTATCCTACTAATGTTACGTTTGCTGATTTAACCATGGCATCGGCTGCTTCAATTGCGCCAACTAAACCTTTGGTTTCAATCATTCCTAAAGCTTCTTTCTGCATAATTGACCTCCTTATAAAATTCTTATCTGCCCCGTGGTTGATTGTTCTGGCAGACTTTATTTTGGTTGATTTACAGGATAGTATCATTATATAGCACTTTTCACAAAATTACTTGGCTAGTGCCTATAATTTTTAGTTTTTAAACACATAAAAACTCATGCATTTATTTATATTCATGATACTTTGTTGCCATATTCACCACAGAGCAGCAAATGATTCTGTATACAAACGCTACTATTTTGCAATATGATCAAGAATTTTATTAATATCTTCTGCTGTAACCTTTCTAGGGTTAGCCTGTGTACATGCATCAGCCAATGCACGACGCACAATTTCTTCTCTGTGTTTATTAAATTCTTCTACACTGACGCCACATTCGGACATACACTGTGGACGATCCATATATTTTAACAGACGCTGGATCTCTGCAATCAGATTAGCCACACCAACTTTAGGTGTAGGAGCTGGCAGGCCAACGATTCTTGCCATCTTCTGATACTTCTTTGCTGCGTCATTGCTGTGTTTTGCGCCTTCTCTTGCCATATCAGCATTAAACTCAATAACATAAGGAAGCACTAACGCATTGGCTCTTCCATGTGGAATGTGGAAGATTGCTCCTAAAGCATGAGCGATACCATGGTTTACACCAAGATTTACAAGGTTAAATGCCATACCTGCAAGGCAGGATGCTCTGTGCATTTTATCTCTCGCCTTAATATCATAACCATTGCGGTAAGCACGTGGAAGGAATTCAAAAGCAAGCTCTGCAGCTTTTTCTGCCAGACAGTCAGAACAATCGCTTGCTGTCTCTGAAACATAAGCTTCAAGAGCATGGGTAATAACATCCATTCCTGTATCCGCTGTAATAAACGGAGGTGCTGACTTAACAAGTTCCGGATCAAGGATAGCGATATCTGGCATAAGACTCTCATCAATTAATGGAATCTTAACCCCTGTCTTGCTGTCTGTTACAACAGCAAACTGTGTAACTTCGGAACCTGTACCACTTGTTGTCGGCAGGGCAATCAGTTTGATCTTCTTCTGATTATCAGGATTCTGCTTTTCGTCAATCTTCTTAGCCATATATACAATGGCCTTCGCCGCGTCAATGGAAGAACCTCCTCCAAGAGCAACTACGACATCACAGTCCTTATCCTGCAAAAATGCGATACCCCTTTCAATCAGATCCATTGGTGGATCAGGGACAACTTCACTGAAAACGGAAACCTCTTTACAATTAGACAGCTTCTTTAAGATTATGTCTGCCATACCTGAATCTACCATAAACTTATCAGTGATCAGGACCGCATTCTCATCTTTTTCTTCAAGAAGTGCGTCTATGGCGTCTTCACTGAATAAAACTTCAGTGGAAAGTTTAAACCGTTTCATTTTCCTCCTCCTTTCTGTTTCTGTACTTTTCTCTATACTCAGACGGCGTTAATCCGGTCTTCTTCTTGAAGGCCTTACTGAAGTAATTCGCTTCATTATACGCCAGATCCAAGGCAATATTAAGCACCGGAATGTCTGTGTTGACCAGCATTTCTTTTGCTAGGTCCATCTTCCGGTCTGTGACATAGGTGATAAAGTTCACACCCATCTCTTTTTTGAATATCTTACTTAAATAATAAGTGCTGATATTCACATGGTTTGCAACATCCTCAAGGCTGATTCCCTTCTTGAGATTTCTCTCTATGTAATCGATAACCGCCTTCATGCCCCCTTCTGAGAGCTTACCCTTGATATTCATCTTATCAAAGAGAATGTCTACCATCTTGATAATTTCATTATAGGCATCATGTTTATTATTATAAAGAAGGTACTTAATCTTAAGCTTCTCCATCTGAACTACAAGTTCATTCGTATCAACGATTCCAAGTTCCTCACTGATCCGCACGATTGTCTTAGCAACCTCCTGCAGTCTCTTTGATATAATATTAACATCATGCTCCTCTAAGTATAACTGGTCTATGTAGTCTCTTAAAATGTCTACGGAAGCTTTATAAGAGCATTTTTTTAATTCCATTTCAAATTTGGAAAGCAATTTATTACTCTTACCGGTCTGTCTACCCTCTCCTAAACGACTTGAAAAAGACTTCACAGACTCAAGTAAAACCTCTTTTCTAATAGGTTTCAGAAGGAAATCATCCACCTTCAACTTTATTGCTCTATGCGCAATATTAAAATCATCGTATGCAGTTGTTATAATAATAACAGCTTTTGGAAGTTTTTTCCTCGCATACTTGATTACTTCCATACCATCAATTCCAGGTATGTTAATATCTACCAGTAGAAGATTAATATCTTTTGAATCAATCATCTCTACTGCCTCAAAACCGCTCTTCGCTTCTCCGACAATCTCTACATCTAATAAATTCTCCTCCAGAAAAATCTTCATGGAGGTTCTTTCTAATTCTTCATCCTCTACAATTAATATCTTATACAAGGTTTCTCTGCCTTTCTATTTCTGCTGTTTCTACTATTTTTACTACTTCTACTATTTTTACTATCCCTGTTATTTCTGCTATCATTCTGTAATTCCGCTGTTTCGCCGTTCTATTTTCTTTATTCCTGGATCAACGGCACTTTTATCGTTACCTTCATTCCCATAGAAGGTTTATTCTCACTTTCAATTACGAGAGCATATTCATTTCCAAAGTAATGAAGCAATCTGGAATTAATATTATAAAGTCCAACAGAGCCTTTTTCATTATCTTTATAGGCATCTCCACGCAAAACACTGACGATCTTTGAAGGTGACATTCCATCTCCATTATCAATAATATCAATGCACAAATCTCCATCTTCTTCTCTTCCGTTCACTTCGATCATCCCACCGGAAGCCTTATTCTCTACAGCATACTTGATCGAATTCTCTACCAGAGTAGTCAGGGAAAGAAACGGAAGCTTCACACTGTAATATGCTTCTGATATATTAATTGAATACTGCAGCCGGCTTCCCAGTCTTATCTTCTGAATCTTAAGATAATTCTGCACATGTGTCAGCTCATCTCGAAGTGAACTCAACGGGTCTCTGCTCTTTCTTAAAATGTAACGCATCATATCTGCAAATGCATATACGACATCTTCTGTCATCTTTGCATTTTCAAAAAATGCAAGTCTTCCTATCGTGTTCAGCACATTAAAAAGAAAATGCGGGTTAATCTGATAATGCAGTGCTTTTAACTCGATATCCCGAAGAGACTTCTCCATCTCTATACGAAGCTTCTCTTCTTTCATGAGCTTATAATCCTTTTCACGAAGTTCTGCATTTACCTTATTCGCATATTCTCTCTCCACAGAATAATTATAGCTGTCACAGATAATCTGTGCTACAGCCTCAATCTTCTCCACAGATACCTCTTTTACCTGGCTGTAGAGTTCAACCAGTTCCTGATTGTCCTTCCAATCCTCACTCTGTGTCGTAATCTTCTTTAAATCTGCAAAATCTGTACTGGTAACCTGTCCGGCAAGAAAGGCTCCCACATACTGTCCCTTTATCATAATAGGAATTGCAAAATCAATTAGTCCTGCATGACATATATATACATATGCTCTGCCAATCCTTCTTGCTTTCCGTCCTCCGCAGGCATCACAGTAGTAACACTTTTCACGAAATGCATCCAGCTCACGAAGCCTTTTACAAAAAGGTGTAAAATTACTCTGCTTTGTAATCGGTGTTCCGTTACAGTCTACCGTTACAAAAGCCAGGTCTGTCGCTTTTGCCCAGTTATCCTGCAGAGTTTGAAGTTCTTTTACATCTACTACGTCCTCAATATAGATATTATTCTTTTCCGTCAACGCTTTGTCCTCCAAACATCAGTATGATCCAACCTAACTGGTCAGAAATCAACGCTTTTTCTTCTTTCTATCCTTCTTTGTCAGATAACGACAGGCCTTCTCTGCGCAGTTACATGCATCCTCCGTATAACAGTCTGCTCCAATTTCTTTCGCCTGTTTCTCTGTAAGGAAATAACCGCCCACCATAAAGTAAAACTGATTCCGAATACCTTTCATCTCAAACTCTTCAACAACAGCTCTCATATCCTCTTCAGAATGAGGCATAATACCGCTTAAACATACAATCTGAGCATGACTTCCCACTGCCTCCTCAAGAAATCTTCTTGGTGAAACATCCACGCCCAGATCAATCACTCTTATATTCTTACTCTCCATCATAATCTTTACAAGATTCTTTCCGATGTCATGTAAGTCCCCTTTTACTGTTCCTATTATAACTGTCCCAATTTCTTTTTTGGCACGTCCCACACTATAATGCCGCAGAGTAGAAACACCTCTGTCCAGTGCCCTGGTAACGCTCAAAATCTCCGGTACTCCGACCTCTTCTTTTCGAAACTTCTCTGCTACTTGTTCCATTCCGGACAAAAAACCTTCCTCCAGAATTGTTTGCGGATTTGTTCCTTCTTCTAATGCCATTTTTACCAAATCTGAGACTCTTTTTCCCTGTCCCCTTTTCAGGGAATCAATAATTTCATCTATTGTTGCTCCCATCTTTCCCTCCAAAAATCTATCAGAGTGTTCCATGGGTTTATTTTATACTTTTTACACCTAAAAAGCAAATTATTATCGTATTTTTTGCAAAATACTTTTTTAAAATATAAAATTTAACTAATTTATTCTAGTAATCAATAAATTTTTTTATTCAAACAGGCAATAAAAACGGTAAAAAAAGGAATCGGGGAAATTTTAGGCAAAAAAAGAACCCCAAGAAAGAAAAAATCCCAATATTTGTAATCTTAGGATATTTTCTTTCTTAGGGTTCGTCTGTTTATTTAATAAATTACAGTGTCACTTTTTCAAGATGCCACATCTCTTTTGCGTACTCTTCAATCGTACGGTCAGAGGAGAACTTACCTGCGGATGCTGTCTGGAGCATTGCTGTTCTAGCCCAGTGCTGTTCATCGCGGTAAGCGGCGTCGATTCTGTTATGAGCTTCTTTGTAAGAATCGAAGTCTAACAGTGTGAAGTAAGTGTCTTTCTCAAGGAGTGCGTCGTAAAGTGCTCTGAACAGTTCTGGGTTCTCTGGTGAGTAGAATCCATTTACTAACTGTGTAAGTACCTGACGAACGTCCTGGTTGTTGTTGTATACATCTCTTGGATTGTAGTTTCCGTTTTTCTCATATTCCATTACCTGCTCTGCAGATAAACCGAAGATAAATGCGTTATCTTTACCAACTTCTTCTACAATCTCAACGTTAGCTCCATCCATTGTTCCTAATGTGAGAGCACCGTTTAACATGAACTTCATGTTACCTGTTCCTGATGCTTCTTTGGAAGCTGTGGAAATCTGTTCGCTGACATCGGCTGCTGCAAAGATAAGCTCCGCGTTAGATACGCGGTAATCTTCAATGAATACAACTTTGATCTTTCCGTTGATGGATGGATCGTTATTAATCTTGTCTGCTACTGCATTAATCAACTTGATTGTAAGCTTTGCTGTGTAGTAACCAGCTGCTGCTTTTGCTCCAAAGATAAATGTTCTTGGAACAATATCCATATCCGGATGTGCTTTTAATTCGTTATAAAGATACATTACATGAAGAATGTTCATTAACTGACGTTTGTATTCATGTAATCTCTTAACCTGACAGTCAAAGATGGAACGTGGGTCTACATCTATTCCGTTATGTTCTTTGATGTACTTCGCAAGGCGTACTTTGTTCTGGTATTTGATGTTCATGAATTCCTGCTGGCACTTTTCATCATCTACATATACTTTTAAATGTTTAAGATGATCTAAGTTAGTGATCCAGTCATCACCAATCTTATCTGTTACCCAGCTTGCCAGTAATGGGTTACCATGAAGAAGGAATCTTCTCTGTGTAATACCATTTGTCTTGTTGTTGAACTTCTCAGGCATCATCTCATAGAAATCTCTTAACTCACGTTTCTTAAGGATTTCTGTATGAAGACGGGCAACACCGTTTACGGAATAACTTCCTGCGATTGCAAGATGAGCCATTCTTACCTGTCCATCATAGAGGATCGCCATCTTGCGGATCTTCTCCTGATCTCCAGGATATTTGTTCTGGATTTCAATTACGAAGCGGCGGTTAATCTCTTCTACGATCTGGTAAACTCGTGGAAGTAATCTTGAGAAAAGCTCAATAGGCCACTTTTCAAGAGCTTCTGCCATGATGGTATGGTTTGTATAAGCACAAGTCTTTCTTGTAACTTCCCATGCCTCATCCCACTCTAAACCTTCTTCGTCAACGAGAATTCTCATTAACTCTGCTACTGCTACAGTAGGATGTGTATCATTCAGCTGGAATGTTACTTTCTCGTGGAACTTACGGATATCGTCATGTGTCTGTTTATACTTTGCAACTGCGCGCTGAACAGATGCAGAAATGAAGAAATACTGCTGTTTCAGACGAAGTTCTTTACCTGCCATATGATTATCGTTTGGATATAATACTTCACAGATTGTTCTTGCAAGATTCTCCTGCTCAACTGCTTTTTCGTACTCACCCTTATCGAAAGAATCTAAGTTAAAGTTATTGATTGCTTCTGCATCCCAGATACGAAGTGTGTTTACGATATGGTTGCCATAACCTACGATTGGCATATCATATGGTACGGCACGTACACTCTGATATCCCTTCTGAACGAACTTCTGTCTTCCATTATGCATCTCAACGTCTACATAACCGCCAAACTTAACTTCTACAGCATACTCATCTCTCTTGATTTCAAAAGGATTTCCGTATTTAAGCCAGTTATCCGGTACTTCTACCTGATAGCCGTTCTCAATCTTTTGTTTGAACATACCATAACGGTAACGGATTCCACATCCGTAAGCCGGGTATCCAAGTGTGGCAAGAGAGTCAAGGAAACAGGCTGCTAAACGTCCAAGACCACCATTACCAAGAGCTGCATCCGGCTCCTGATCTTCAATAAGGTTCATGTCAAGTCCTAATTCCTCTAATGTTTCTCTTACTTCATCATAGCAAAGAAGGTTAATCATGTTGTTTCCAAGAGCTCTTCCCATAAGGAACTCCATGGACATGTAATAAACCATTTTCTTGTCCTGCTTTTCGTATGCTTTGTGTGTCTCGATCCAGTTGTCAATAATGTCGTCTTTTACTGAGTAGGCAACAGCCTGGTAAATCTGCTGTGTTGTTGCCTCGTCAAGATTACGACGAAACAGCATACGGACATTGGACTCTAATTCTTTTTTGAACTTTTCTTTGTCGAAAGTATCCTTTTTAATCAATGAACTGATCCTCCTAAATTATCTCGTGCAATCCCGGAATCTTTTTCGTGCCTGCTTTCGTGAGAAGATTTTTATCAGTCAGCCTCAGATTTTGAGACATACACAGTACATACGCCGCAAAATCTGAGTGCCGCTGGTCAAAAACCGATTGCTAAAAACAAGTGTTTAAAAGGTTTTAAGATTACATTTTTTTCTCGACACCTAATCTTACTTTTTCTCCATTAATATCCCATTCCTTGGAATATCCACCTTCTGCGTCTACACGCATATCGTCTGCCAATACATCATTCTTAATCTCATCAGCGTATTTGGTCATGATTTCTTTAATCTTATCATTTCCATCTTCGTATACAGTAATGTGGTCTGTCACTTCAAAGCCGGCTTCTTTTCTCATTGTCTGTACTTTACTGATGATTTCTCTTACAAATCCCTCTTCCAAAAGTGCCGGTGTCAGATTCGTGTCGAGTACTACGGTAACTCCATGATCTGTCTGTGAAACATATCCTTCTTTCTGTGACATATCAATTAATAATTCTTCCGGCAATAACTTGATTTTATCATCGTTTAACTCTATTGTCAAAAAGCCATTTGCGTCTAATTCTTTTTTAGCCGCACTTCCGTTAAGGTTTGCTAAAATATTACGGATTTTTCCTAAATCTTTACCGTATTTTGGTCCAAGAATACGCATCTGTGGCTTAAATGTATAATCGGTAAGATCAGATACATCTTCTTTAAAGATAACATCTTTTACATTAAGCTCACCTTCGATAATCTGCTTGTAGTAGTCTGTTAAGGCGGCTTCGCCATTTACAAACATCTGTCCGATTGGCTGACGATTCTTAATTCCTGAAGCATTACGTGCTGCACGTCCAAGAACAACAATATCAAGAACCTCACCCATATCTCTCTCAAGTTTTTCGTCGATCATCGCTTCATCTACAGCAGGGAAGTCACATAAATGAATACTTTCCGGTGCATCTGGATTTACGCTCTTTACGAGGTTCTGGTAAATATCTTCTGTCATAAACGGAATCATTGGTGCAGATGCTTTAATAAACGTAACAAGTGCTGTATACAGAGTCATGTAAGCATTGATCTTATCCTGCTCCATTCCTTTTGCCCAGAAACGCTGACGGGAACGACGTACATACCAGTTACTCATGTCATCAACAAATGCCTGTAATGCCTTTGTTGTTTCTGGAATCTTGTAGTTTGCAAGACACTCATCCACTGTTTTTACGCAGGAATTCAGTCTTGATAATAACCATTTATCCATAACAGACAACTTATCATACTCTAAGCTGTACTTTGTAGGGTCAAATTCATCGATATTGGCATAAAGTACATAGAATGCATACGTATTCCATAAAGTACCCATGAATTTACGCTGTCCCTCTGTTACCGCATCTGCGTGGAAACGGTTTGGCAGCCAAGGTGCACTGTTTGAGTAGAAGTACCAGCGGATTGCATCTGCTCCATGCTGCTCTAATGCATCAAACGGATCTACGGCATTTCCTTTACTCTTACTCATCTTCTGTCCATTTTCATCCTGTACGTGACCAAGAACGATTACATTCTTATATGGAGCCTTGTTAAATAACAGTGTGGACTCTGCAAGTAAGGAATAGAACCATCCTCTTGTCTGATCTACTGCCTCAGAAATGAACTGTGCAGGGAACTGCTGCTCAAAAAGTTCTTTATTTTCAAATGGATAATGGTGCTGTGCAAAAGGCATTGCTCCTGAATCAAACCAGCAGTCAATAACTTCTGGTACTCTCTTCATTGGCTTGCCACAATCAGGACAAGTCAGAGTGATCGCATCAATATATGGTCTGTGAAGCTCTACTGTACGTGCTTCTGGATTTCCGCTCTTTTCTTCTAATTCCTGACGGCTTCCGATACACTCCATCTTTCCACAGCCTTCACACTGCCATACGTTTAATGGTGTTCCCCAGTAACGGTTACGGGAAATACCCCAATCCTGAATATTATTTAACCAGTCACCAAATCTACCTTCACCAATGCTCTTTGGAATCCAGTTGATTGTATTATTATTACGGATCAGGTCATCTTTTACTGCTGTCATCTTGATGAACCAGGATTCTCTTGCGTAGTAGATCAGTGGTGTATCACATCTCCAGCAGAAAGGATAATCATGCTCGAATTTAGGCGCATCAAAAAGAAGACCTTCTTTATCTAAGTCAACAAGAACCTTCGGATCAGCATCTTTTACAAATAATCCGGCATAAGGTGTATCTTCTGTCATATTACCTTTTCCGTCTACAAACTGAACAAATGGAAGGTCGTACTTTCTTCCAACCTGTGCATCGTCCTCACCAAATGCAGGAGCGATGTGTACGATACCTGTACCGTCTGACATAGTTACATAATCTGCACATGTTACAAAATGTGCTTTCTTATGCTGTTTTTCCGCAGCCTTTGCAGCCCCTTCAAATAATGGCTTATATTCTTTATATTCAAGGTCCGTACCCTTATATGTTTCAAGAACCTCATAAGCTGGTGTTTCCTCTGTTCCAAGTCCACCAAGAACCTTATCTAGTAATTCTTTTGCCATGTAATAAACATAACCGTCTGCAGCCTTTACTTTACAGTAAGTCTCTTCAGGGTTTACACAAAGAGCTACGTTACTTGGAAGTGTCCAAGGTGTTGTTGTCCATGCAAGGAAATAGGCATCCTCACCAACAACTTTAAAACGAACAACTGCGGAACGTTCCTTTACAGCCTTATATCCCTGTGCTACTTCGTGAGAAGATAAAGGTGTTCCACAACGAGGGCAGTAAGGTACGATCTTAAATCCTTTATAAAGAAGGCCCTTATCCCAGATTGTCTTTAAAGCCCACCACTCAGACTCAATAAAGTCATCGTTGTATGTTACGTATGGATTATCCATATCAGCCCAGAAACCAACTGTCTTTGAGAAATCTTCCCACATTCCTTTGTATTTCCAGACAGATTCCTTACACTGGCGGATAAATGGGTCTAAACCATACTCTTCGATCTGTTCCTTTCCGTCAAGACCAAGAAGCTTCTCTACTTCAAGCTCTACAGGAAGTCCATGGGTATCCCATCCGGCCTTTCTTGGAACCATATATCCCTTCATTGTACGGTAACGAGGAATCATATCCTTAATAACACGAGTTAAAACATGTCCGATATGAGGCTTACCATTCGCTGTTGGCGGTCCGTCATAGAAAGTGTAAACAGGGTCACCTTCTCTTGTTTCGATACTTTTCTTAAAAATATCATGATCTTTCCAAAACTGTGCAGTTTCTTTTTCTCTCTCTACAAAATTGAGATTCGTGGATACTTTTTTGTACACGACGTTTCCTCCTTAATCTAATGTCTTCAACTTAAATTTAAACATTTTTATAGAATTAAATAAATTTTTATTATTATGCCCGATGTGCAGACCAAACTTTCTGGCAAAAGAAAAAGCTTCCATCCCCAGTAAAAGGATGAAAGCCTGAACTATCATTATACCACCTGTACATACTGACATATGCTTCTCTGTTAACGGTGAGATTCCGTCACTGCTTACTGTAACTCTTCAGCAGTGCAACTCAGGAGTGATATTCAGATATTCTCTACTGACAACGGGTTCCCACTATCTCCGTCTCACTGAAGCGTTCAAAAATTCTTACTGTCTCCATCAACGTTTTTATCACAGATAATCATATACTAGGCAGAATAAATTGTCAACAAATTTTCTTTCATTTTACATTATATTATGCTACAATACTCCTTAATTAGAAAGGAGTTCCTATGTTTAAAAAACTGATTGTATCTTTTCTTTGTTCGATTGTTGTTGCATGCACCGTCTTTGGCGGATTTTGCCTGCTTTATTTTGCCATTCCAAGCCAGAAGGCAAAGGCGTCTATTTCCCTGCCTTCTACCGTAGAAGATAGCGAGAATGCAGCGGAATCTACTACAGAAGATACTGATTCCGAGAATAAGAATGTTTATGTGGCTGATGTATACCAGTCTCTCACTCTTCGTTCCGAAGCCAGTGCAGACTCTGATGCAATTACTGATCTTGAACCGATGACACATCTTGAAGTTCTTGAATTTACTGCCGGCACAAATTATGCATATGTTGAAGTCTTAAGCGGAGAAAAAAAGAGCTACAAAGGCTATGTAAACAGCGATTATATTACTAAATTAGGAGAACCAACCGTTCGTATTGGAACAGAGGAGTAAGAATTATGTTTTCTAACAATTTAACTATGATGACCGACCTGTATGAGCTCACTATGATGCAGGGATATTTTTTTGAAGGCAACAATGATACCGTTGTCTTTGATGTTTTTTATCGTAAAAATCCATCCGGCAGTGCCTATGCCATTGCCTGTGGACTCGATCAGGTAATTGATTATATAAAGAATCTGTCATTTTCTTATGAAGATATTGATTATTTAAGAGGACTCGGCATTTTTAAAGAAGATTTTCTTTCCTATCTTGCCGGTTTTCATTTTAGCGGAGATATTTACGCAATCCCTGAAGGAAGCGTTGTATTTCCTAAAGAACCACTTGTCAAAGTTATCGCTCCTATCATGGAAGCACAGCTTGTCGAAACAGCGATTTTAAATATTATCAACCACCAGAGTCTCATCGCAACAAAGGCTTCTCGTGTTGACTATGCTGCTGGCGGTGGTGTCATGGAATTTGGTCTTCGTCGTGCACAGGGACCAGATGCCGGAACACTCGGTGCAAGAGCTGCCGTTATCGGCGGATGTACCGGAACTTCCAACGTACTCGCCGGAGAACTTTACGGCATTCCTGTACAGGGAACACATGCCCACAGCTGGATTATGAGCTTTCCGGATGAGCTTACTGCCTTCCGCACTTACGCAAAGATGTATCCGGATGCCTGCATCCTTTTAGTAGATACTTACGACACCTTAAAGTCTGGTGTTCCACATGCAATCGAAGTATTTAAAGAGATGCGTGATGCAGGAATCACATCCAAACTCATGGGAATCCGTTTAGACAGCGGCGATATCGCCTATCTGTCCAAAAAGGCCCGCAAAATGTTAGATGATGCAGGATTTACAAATGCGATCATTTCCGCTTCCAGCGACCTTGACGAATACCTGATCAACAGTTTAAAAACACAGGGCTGTACGGTAACTTCATGGGGTGTCGGTACCAACCTTATCACTTCATCAGATAACCCGGCCTTTGGTGGTGTATACAAACTTGCCGCTATTAAAAAGCCTGGTGACAAAGAATTTACCGCCAAGATCAAGATTTCCGAAAATCCGGAAAAGATCACAAACCCAGGCAACAAAACAATCTATCGTATTTATGATAAAGAAAGCAGTAAGATTAAGGCTGACTTAATCTGCCTCGTCGGTGAAACATTTGACCCTTCAGAAGATTTGAAGATTTTTGATCCGATCTCCACCTGGAAAAAGTCCATTCTTCCAGCCGGCAGCTATCAGATCCGCGAAATGCTCGTTCCAATATTCTTAAACGGACAGTGCGTCTACTCCTCTCCTACTGTTATGGACATCAAAGCATACTGCCAGCAGGAACTGAATACACTGTGGGATGAGAACAGAAGACTGATGAACCCTCAGACCGTATATGTGGACCTTTCACAGAAACTGTTTGATCTGAAACACAAGTTATTAGGAGACGAAAAATAAATACTAATTTGTAGATTTCGTATAGACGAAAAAAGAAACCATACCCTATCCCATCTGCTCTATAGTCGCTGTGTTTAAAATGCTCGTCCGCATCTTAAACACGCTCCCAAGCCGCATCTGGGATAGGGTATGGTTTCTTTTTTCTGACTATTCTAAATCCACAGTTGGTGAGAATGGGGATTCTCCAGAAGTGAGTATATTTTTGCTGAATTGTATACATTCTTCTAAAGAAAAATTTATAGAATATTTAAAATATAGGGAAAGGGTTCCTGCTATATAATTAATAGTCAAAAAAGAAAAAACATTGTATAATAAATATATCTTAAGAGTAAGTATTGTATAACATTTTTTAGTTTATCAACCAGAAAATATAACACATGGAGGAGGGTTACATATGACGGGCTGCAAAAAAATTGATATGGATACCTGGGCACGCAGGGAACATTACGAATACTATACTAAACAATTAAAAGTTGAATACAATATTACCGCTAATGTTGATGTGAAAAATGTATTGGATTTTTGTCATTCAAAAGGTTACAAATTTTACCCTGCTATGATTTATCTTGTTACTAAGACATTAAACCGCATCGAGAATTTTAAAATGTTTAAAGATAAATATGGATACCTTTGTGCCTGGGACAAAATCATTCCGAATTATACCATTTTTCATAATGATGACCATACTTTTTCTGATTGCTGGACAGATTTTTCCGAAGATTTTGATACATTTTATCCAAATATTCTAAAAGATATGGCTACTGCCGCAACGAAAAAAGGGATTAAAGCAAAAGAAGGACAACCTGCTAATTTTTACTGTATATCCTGCACGCCATGGACAACATTTACCGGTTATGGCAGCAGAGTCTCTAATGGCGAACCTTCTTTTTTCCCAATTGTATTGATGGGAAAGTATACGCAGCATGGCGGAAAGGTGTTGATGCCTGTTAATATCACAATTGCTCACGCGGTAGCAGATGGTTATCATGTAGGATTATTCTTTCAATATCTTCAGGAAGAAATTAATAACTACTAATTTGCTGGGGACACAGACGCCGCTTTAGTAGAAGATATTGAGCTGAATTGTAGTATGTCTTCTAAAGAAAAAAGAATGGTTATAAGTTTGATTTTGTTCCGTTGCGCTAAGCATTCCATTCTGCCCAGAAAAACAGGAACTTGGGAAAAACGAATCCCAAGTTCCTGTTTTTCTGGGCAGAATTCCATAGCGCAAAGTCACAAAATGCAATACTTATAACCATTCTTTTTTCTTTACCATAGTTTCCTTACAATTCAGCATAAAAGTTTATTTCAGCGACTGACTGTTTTTGATAACAAAGAACAAATTAGTGATTTCTGTTGGAAAGAGAAGGGGATTCTCCAGAAGATTATGAGAGTTAACCAGAGAAAAATTCTCCATAAGGTAGGAGTAGGTAAATTAACTAAGTTGTAGGATGAGATTAGACAGCCGCTATAATAGAACTTCTTGCTGAATTGCAAGGAAACTACAACCAGTAATCTTCAGATTTCTCTCCCATCTCTCCAAAGACTATTGCATTCATTCCATGTGAAGCCAAAACACAGAAAAAAGAAATAATACTCTATCCCAGATGCGGCTTGGGAGCGTGTTTAAGATGCGGATGAGCATCTTAAACACAGCGACTACAGAGCAGATGGGATATGGTATTATTTCTTTTTTCGTCTGTTTTCATACTTCTGTAATTAAGTATCCTTTTTCTTCAAGTGTTTTTTCAATCAAATCGAGTGTTTTTTCGGAATCTGCTTCTACTGTATGGTAATGGTAGTTAGATGTGATGTTTTTAAGAGGGCTTGACTTGCCGTTCTTAATATCATCGATAAATGCCTTTACTTTTAATCGGGAAGAAATGCCAAGTGGGGCTTCCATATGACCGTATACCCGGTGATTGACCATTACGTTTACAACAGTGCCGCCTAAATCCACAATCGAGTAAAGTTCATCTTCTGTCTGGGCATCTGTGTGACTGACTTTAAATACTCTTGTAATTGCATGCGGAGCATTCAAAATGTATCCACGGTTGGTAGAGATAATGTCATAACCTGCGGTACGAAGCAGAGCGATATCCTGCACGATTACCTGACGGCTGACATCATAAAGCTGTGCCAGAGTCTTACCGGAAATTGGTGAAGTGCTGCTTTTTATTGTATTAATTAATTCTTCTCTTCGTTTCGAACCAGTCATTGTGTATCATTTTCCCTTTCATTAATTACAGAGCGTGAAGATTCTTCAGTGAAATATCAAGAACAGGTGCGGAATGAGTCAGCGCACCACTTGATATATAGTCTACTCCAAGAGAAGTCAGATGGTCAATATTTTCTTTTGTTACATTACCAGAACATTCTGTTTGAGCACGTCCGTCAATAATACGAATCGCTTCTTTCATTTCCTCAACAGACATGTTGTCAAGCATGATAATATCCGCACCAGCTTCTACTGCTTCTTTTACCATTTCAAGATTTTCAACTTCAACTTCTATCTTACGTACAAATGGAGCATATTCCTTTGCCATCTGCACAGCCTTTGCTACGCTGCCTGCTGCACCGATATGGTTGTCCTTTAAAAGAACCCCATCGGAAAGATTATAGCGGTGATTAAATCCGCCGCCGGCACGAACAGCATATTTTTCAAAAATACGCATGTTAGGGGTTGTCTTTCTTGTATCTAAAAGCTTTGTCTTTGTTCCTTTTAAAAGAGCAGAAACCGTATGTGTGTAAGTGGCGATTCCACTCATACGCTGAAGATAGTTCAGTGCAACACGTTCACCGGATAAAAGCACACGAATATCTCCGGTAACTGTTCCCATGAGCTGTCCCTTCTTTACGGCATCCCCATCTTTACAGAGAAATTCTGTCTTTGTGTTCTCATCTAATAATTCAAATACTCTTTTAAATACATCCAGTCCGGCAACAATACCATCCTGCTTACAGATGAGCTGTACTTCACCTTCTACAGCCTCTTTCATAACAGAGTTGGTTGTAACATCCTCGCTGGAAATGTCTTCCTGCAGAGCGAGACGAATCAATTCGTCTGCCTGAAGTTTCATGGAAATTGTATTCATAGGTAGTTTCCTTTCTATATAAATAATACATAAATTTATACGATAAGTTTATACAGCTGCAGATTCACTGAAGTCTACAGGTTTAACGGTCTGTTCTAAACCACAGATCTTACGTGCGGCTCTTTTTGCAAAGACAAGACTTTCAAGAAGAGAGTTACTTGCCAGACGATTCGCTCCATGTACACCATTACAACTTGTCTCACCAACAGCATAAAGATGGTCCATAGAAGTCTTGCTGTCACTGTCTACCCAGATACCACCCATAAAATAATGCTGTGCAGGGACAACCGGTATCCACTCTTTTAATACATCATATCCCTCTTCCAGACATCTCTGATAAATATTAGGGAAATGATTGAGAATCGTCTCTTTATCAATATGTTCCATAGAAAGCCAGACATGATTGGTTCCGTCTTTTTCCATCTGTGCCTTGATTGCTTTCGTAACAACATCACGTGGAAGAAGCTCATTTACAAAACGTTCTCCGTTCTTATTATAGAGAACCGCACCTTCTCCACGTACCGATTCAGAAATCAAAAATCTTCTTCCCGGTTCTTTGGAATAAAGAGTGGTAGGATGAATCTGAACATAGTCAAGATGCTCTAAACGAATCCCATGCTTCTTAGAAATGTCTAACGCATCTCCTGTCAGATGAGGGAAGTTTGTGGAGTGCTTATAACATCCACCGATACCACCGCTTGCAAAAATCGTATCCTCAGCATGGATGTGCATGATCTCGCCATCCTTTGTCTTAGCGATAATACCTGCACAATGTCCGTCCTGTACAATAATATCTGTCATGGTCGTATATTCATAAATCGTTACATTCGAAAGCTTTTTCACCTGTGCAAGAAGCTTGCTCGTAATCTCCTGTCCTGTGATATCCTCGTGAAAAAGAATTCTCGGTCTGGAATGTGCCCCTTCTCTTGTATAAAGAAGTTTATCACCGTCATGAGCAAAATCAACACCATAACCAATCAGGTCATGAATAATCTCCTGAGAACTGCGAATCATAATGTCAACTGATTCTTTACGGTTCTCGTAATGCCCTGCCTTCATCGTATCTTCAAAATAGTTGTCATAATCATTCTCATCTGTTAAAACACAGATACCGCCCTGTGCAAGAAAAGAATCACTGCTCTCTAAATCTGATTTGGTAATCATAATAATATTTTTATCTTTTGGAAGATTTAACGCAGAAAATGCACCGGCTACACCTGTACCGACTATTACTACATCTGTCCTAAAATCCATTGCTGTTTACCTCCTGCTTACTACTTTGCAGCCAGCTCAAGCATCTTTTCGAGAGGTTTTTTAGAATTCTCTCTTAACGCATCGCTGACATGCACTTCATTCTCTCCTGTTTTTAATACATGGAGAATCTTCTCTAAAGTATTTTTCTTCATATTCGGGCAGACTGGAAGCCTGTCTGGATAATAAAATGTCTTATCTGGATTCTGTGTCTTTAACTTATAACCAACACCTTCTTCTGTACATACGATAAATTCCTGACAGTCACTCTCTGTAACATAATTAATAATACCGGAAGTACTTCCAACATAATCTGCCATTAAGAGAATGGACTCCTGACATTCTCCATGGGCAACAATCTGTGCATCTGGATGCTGTGCCTTTACATTCGCAACATCTTCCGCCTCAATACGCTCATGTGTCGGGCAAAATCCATTATTATAAACAAAATTCTTCTCCGGTACCTGACTGGCAACATAGTGAGCCAGATTACGGTCAGGGATAAAGAAAATATTCTTCTGTGGCAGTTCCTTTACAATCTTAACTGCATTTGCGGAAGTAACACAAACATCAGAATACTCCTTGAGCGCTGCAGTAGAATTGATGTAACATACTACTGCAAGATCATCATATTCCGAACGAACCTTCTTGATCGTCTCGATTTCTGCCATATGCGCCATCGGACAGTCCGCATTCATATCTGGCATTAAAACGGTCTTCTCTGGATTTAAAATCTTTGCGCTCTCGCCCATAAAAGAAACACCACAAAAAACGATTGTCTGCTCCTTTAACTTTGTAGCAACCTTGCTCAAATAAAATGAATCTCCTATGTAATCAGCAATCTCCTGCACCTCAGGACGCACATAGTAATGTGCAAGAATCACTGCATCTTTTTCTTCTTTTAACTTCTTTATTTCTTCTACAATTGTCATGAAATACCCTCCTGTAAGGTATGGCCTTTAAAGACCCCCTTCTGATTTTTGCCAAATTTCTGTCCATTATAACACCAAAGTTTACATCTGACAAGACACCTGTTAAAAAAGTGTAAAGAAGTTTCTGATAGTGTTTGACCCAGTCTTCTTTCCTATGTTACAATTAATTAAGAGGAGGTGCCGGATATGATCTATTTGACAATTCTCAATACAACATCTATTCTATTTTTAAAAATCGGGCGAACGCTTTTGTTCGGTTTTCGTGATGTGATGAAGCTGATTTTTTAAGCGTCTTTTTGTAATGTACAAAAAGGCGCTTTTTTTGACCCGGAAACTCTATGAGCAAATACAGTAAAGACTCTAATGATACATTATTAAGAATGGAGGTCACTTTATGAATACATATTTTAAAAAATCCACAAAGCGGTCTGTTATTTCCATGCTGAGCATTGCCATTACTCTTTGCCTGCTATTTTCCCTTCTTTTTCCGGGAAAAGCTGTTAATGCAGCTCCAAGAATGAGGCTGAATAAAACTGCTGTTACACTGATTCAAGGAAAAACTGTAAAGCTACGAGTAATTGGAACTAAAAAGAAAGTAACATGGAAAAGCAGTAATAAAAAGATTGCAAAGGTAAACAAAAAGGGAGTTGTAAAAGCTTTAAGCCCTGGCAAATGCACCATTACTGCAAAGGTAAGAGGCAAAAAGCTAAAATGTAAAGTAACGGTAGATACCGTTGAACGAATCAATGCGAACAGACTATATGACCTTATACGAAAAAAAGGTAAAAAAGGTACAGGAGAAGAAAAGAATCTAAGAACGATTTCTACAAAGTTTCATCCTAAAGGCACAGATGATTCTATTGAAGTCCGTATTACTGCCTGCCCGGAAAAAGGAAAGCTCCTTTTTAGCTATGATTACGTTCTAGATTCTCCATGGGATAGTTATCATACAGAATTAACCATGAATCTCCTGAAAAAGAAAAATGGTACAATTTCCAGCTCTTATAGAGACCTGTATGTCGATCCTGTATATACTCATTCTGTAAATGGTACGATCTCTACCTTATATGATGGAAAGTCACAGGGGCTTTTCCTGACGGAATGTTATGATGGAGATGATCCAGATGAGGCTTATGATGATGATGTAGAAACTTCTGTTCCTTATAAAGGCAAACCGCGGCCAGAAGATATTAGCAAAGGAATCTACCGAATAAATGATGCTTTTGCCAATTATAACATTTTACTTAAAAAATATGGATACAGCATGAAAAAGATTGGTTTTACCAAATGGAAAAATACAAATAACTAATACGGTACCAAAGCCTCTTTTCGGTATTCCGTCATATATCATTATAATACAGTAAATGAATAATTAGTTCTTCATAAATGCAAAAATGAGAGCAGCCACGATCGCTGCTCTCTTTGGAGAAGGTATTCTTGTTACACTAAATGCAACAAAACTTATAATGTATTGGGGGGGGTTACGAGTATTATAATAGCATTCCCTACCACGAAAGTGTGCATAAACATGAAGAAATTTCAAAATATTTTTTATGCATTTTTCGCAATGAAATACCCTCCATTGCCAATATTAAACTCAATCTTTTGTTCATATATAACAACTTCCTACAGTATTCAACGAAAAACACCAATTTTGTACTTGTAAAAATACTTTTTATGAAGAAAAGAAACAGCAACCAGAAATGATATACAGGATAAAATGCTAAGATTGTCACAGCACAAAAAATCTTGTTCGGCATTTTTATTTGCTCTGTCATCAGATTCTATGCTGTATATCATTTCTGGTTTTCTGTTTTTGATATAAATATAGAAATAAATAGTTTTTGGTGGATAGAGTAAAGGATTGGTCAAAATGATGTAACTTTTATTTTGCAAGAATCTATGAAATAATTTGAGAAAAACACAAAAAAAGATGACCAACGAACGGTCATCTTTTTGGAGAAGGTATTTTTGTTACTTATTGGGTGTAGCAAAACTATATAATGTATTGGGGGGGTTACGAGTATTATAATAGCATTGGGTCACCCGAAAGTGTGCATAAAGTTTTATTTAATTGAAAAAAATTTTTGTGCAGATTCATTCGAATTCTGACGTCTTTTGTCAATTTGTCGAAAAGACTATAAATTCTCTTCGTCTGCTTCGTTATTTTTAAACAATGCCTCAAATTCTTCTCTGCTTATGCGTTCTTTTTCAAGAAGAAGGCTTGCACAGGAATGAAGAACATCCATATTTTCTGTGAGGATTCTCTTTGCATCTGTATAACAGTCATCCACAAGCTTCTTTACTTCTTTATCAATGATACTTGCAACTTCCTCGCTAAAGCTTCTGGAATGTCCAAGATCACGTCCAAGAAATACTTCGTCTGTATTCTCTTCATAGTTGATAAAGCCAAGTTTTTCGGACATACCAAACTTCGTGATCATACTTCGTGCAGTATCGGTTACCTGTTTGATATCCTGAGAAGCTCCTGTAGTTACATCATCAAAAATTAATTCTTCGGCAATACGTCCACCCATACCTACTTTGATTTCCTGGATCATACGACCTCTTGTTTCAAATACGTTATCATTCTCCGGTACCGGCATCGTATAGCCTGCGGCCCCCATACCAGTAGGGATGATCGATACCGTATAAACAGGTCCTACGTCTGGAAGAAGGTGGAAAAGAATCGCATGACCTGCCTCATGATAGGCTGTGATCTTACGCTCTAATTCTGGCACAAGACGGCTCTTCTTCTCTGTTCCGATTCCTACTTTAATGAAAGACTTTCTAATATCCTCCATACGGATAAAGCGTGCATTATTTCTTGCTGCATGAATTGCCGCTTCATTCATAAGGTTCTCAAGGTCTGCTCCGGAAAATCCCGGTGTTGTGCGGGCAATCTGATGTAAATCTACATCTTCCGCAAGCGGTTTGCCCTTCACGTGAACTTTAAGGATTTCTTCTCTTCCTTTTACATCTGGTCTGCCAACTGCTACTTTACGGTCAAAACGACCCGGTCTTAAAATAGCAGGGTCAAGAATATCTACGCGGTTTGTTGCTGCCATCACGATGATTCCTTCATTCACACCAAAACCATCCATCTCTACGAGAAGCTGGTTCAATGTCTGCTCTCTTTCATCATGACCGCCGCCAAGACCAGTTCCTCTTCTTCTTGCGACCGCATCAATCTCATCAATAAAAACAATACATGGTGCGTTCTTCTTCGCATCTTCAAATAAATCTCTTACTCGAGAAGCTCCGACACCGACAAACATTTCCACAAAGTCAGAACCGGAAATACTGAAAAATGGTACTCCTGCCTCGCCGGAAACAGCTTTGGCAAGTAATGTTTTACCGGTTCCTGGAGGGCCTACTAAGATAACTCCTTTTGGAATTCTGGCTCCCACTTCAATATACTTTTGCGGATTCTTTAAGAAATCTACGATTTCTTTTAATTCTTCCTTTTCTTCCTGTAATCCGGCAACCTGATCAAAGCGGATATTCTGTGTTCCCGGATCCTGCATCTTTGCGCGGCTCTTTCCAAAATTCATCATCTTGTTTCCACCGCCGCCTCCTCCGGATGCACGACTCATCATAGCAAACATAAACATTAGAATCACACCGATAACGATCCAGGGAAGTATCATAGAAAGCCAGCCTGCATCAGATGACTTTACATCATCTACATGGCAGGTTACTTTATACTGCTGTGCCAGTTCAATGATTTTATTCACATCTGTCACGTGAACTACCTTTTTCTCCCCGTCACTTAGCTTTACGATCGCTGAACCAGTCGGTACCTGTGCATTCTGCACTACCTCTACTGATCTTACTTTATTCTTTGCAATATCGGACTCGAATCTCTCATAAGAGTACGAGCTGCTTCTGCCTCCTGACATGAGGCTCTTCTCGGCAAAATAATTGCCAAACATATATACCGCTAAGAATACCACCAGTAAAATGGCGGTATTTCTCATATTTTTATTCAACGTTTTCTCCTTTCTCTTCCCCGGTAACATTCTCTGCTCCCTCTGCTGTTTCCGGAGCATCTTCTGCTGCATCCGGCTCTACAACTCCGATAAATGGAAGATTTCTATATTTCTGCGCATAATCAAGTCCGTATCCTACAACGAACTCATCCGGGATATCAAATCCAAGATAATCAATCTGAACTTCTACTTCACGACGGTCTGGCTTATTTAAAAGAGCACACAGACGAATACTTGCCGGATTTCTCTGTTTTAATACAGGAATAAGGTAATGAAGTGTTCTTCCGGAATCGATGATATCCTCCACGATAATTACTTCTTTATTCTCCATCGTATCATCAAGGTCCTTCTTAATACGTACGATTCCTGAACTTTCTGTTGCATTACCATAACTGGATACCTGCATAAAGTCAAGAGAAACCGGTACAGTGATTCTCTTTGCCAGTTCACATGCAAAAAATACACCGCCCTTTAAAATACAGATTAAATGCACTTCTTTACCTGCATAATCTTTACTGATCTGTTCTCCGATTTCTTTAATCTTCGCATCCACTGTCTCTTCTGGAATTAAAACATTAATTTTATCTGCCATCTTTGTGTCCTCCATTTTAAAATTCTTTACTTTCTTCTCTTTTTTGCACCGATACTTTAAGCACTCGCTTTGTATCGCTGCTTACCTTGTAAAACTCACTGATCCGTCCTCCCAGGATCCACATGATATGGGAGCCATCTGCCAGCAAAACCTGCTTTTCTCTGTCGGCAGAAGGAACTTTCGCATCAATAAAATAACGTGCCAGAGATTTATGGTGGCCTTCTTTATCCATAATAAAATAATCGCCGCTCTCTCTGGTTCTTAAACAGGGTTTATATTTCATTTTATCATAATCAAAGTATTTCACACAATCCCTTTTTGCAACTTTACCGCCATTCCATGGTAAAATAGAAAATTCTACTTCTAATGAATCTTCTATCGCATTTTCTAAGGAATTTTCTAACGTATGCTCTGCGGATTTCGCAGATTTCGATTTCTTTGTTAAAACCAATCCTTCTCCTGTCTTTCTTGCGAGAACATTATAAGGACAATCCTGCTGTTTTCCTTCCTGATTCCCCATGAGCGTAAGAAGCTGCTCAATATGTACAAGTGAAATATCTTTTTGATGTCCACATGTTTCAAAAAGCATCCGCCGCAAGATTTCTTTTTGTTCAAACAGATCCATCTCATAAAATACCTGTTCTTCCAGAAGCAATTCTCCGTTTTCCCTGTGAACTACCTTTTCCTTATATAATGCATCCATTTTGGGCGCAATATACGCTAATAATTCCTGCATCTGCATTCCAAGTTCACTGACATGTACCGTTGCTTTCTTATTAATATGTTCCATTTCCGGTAAAATGCGGTGCCTGATATAATTCCGGCTATATTCCTCACATTTATTTGTACTGTCATCCACATAATCCTGCTTTAATTCTTTTAAAACATCTATGATTTCTTCTCTGGACAGACATAAAAACGGTCGAATAATCTCCCCGTTTACAGGTAAGATTCCCGCCATTCCCTGCACGCCTGTCCCACGTATCATCCGGAAAAGAATCGTTTCCGCCACATCATTTTGGTGATGGGCTACTGCTATCTTACTACACTGATGCTTCCTGGCATAGTTTGTAAAACACTCATATCGGGCAAGTCTCCCTGCCTCTTCCTCTGAACACTTTTTCTCACGACTTTCTTTTTTTATGTCACGATATTCTACATGCAGAGGAATATTCCACTGCCGGCAAAATTCCCGGACAAACTCTTCATCTCGCTTTGCCTCATCTCCCCGAAGCATGTGATTCACATGTACTGCGTACAAATTTAGAGCAAGAGATTCCTTTTTTGCAAGGAAATATCTCGCCAGACAGACAGAATCTGCCCCACCGGAAATCCCAAGCAAAATATGGTCTCCTCTTTCTATCAGCTTCCATTTTTTCAAAAAGCGGTCCACGCGCTCCCATTGTTTATTCCACATTTCTGTGTCCTTTCTCCCAGATTGACGCAACCAGTACTGTGCGGTCATCATCATAACCATCCTCAAGCACCGGAACGGCCTCTATCAGTTGATCTGCAAAGACCTGTGCGTTGTCTGTCTTTATTTTTTCAATCAGGCTTTCCATGCGAAATGGAATTTCAGGCATATTTTCAAACTCCAACATTCCATCTGACACCATGATGACCATATCTCCATCATATAGCTTTTTATATTTCAAGTCAAACTGCTGGTTGATTCGACAGCCCGGGGGAAGTGCCGCCGGCACGATACGTTCTACTGAATTTCGATGCCGGATAAATGTAGCCATCCCTCCCGCTTTTAAAAGTTTCAGTATTCCTGTTTTTAACGAAATTACGGCCGCATCAATGGTAGAAAATGCTTTCCTGTCCTGAAAAAGCAAGGCGTCCTGTATCATTTCCAGCGCAAATTCTTCGGAAAGACCAGCCTCTAACAAGTCCTCTAATGTCTCGATCAGTCTCCGGCTATCCTCATATGCCTTTTTCCCTGTTCCCATTCCATCTGAAAGAAGCATCACTGCCCTCTTTCGTCCAAAATTCGTAAACGAAAACGTATCTCCGCATACATTCTCACCCTTTTTATTACAACACTTCTGTCCAAAAAGAATATGGAATCCATTTTCTTCTATAAAAGAAAGACGATTTTCTCCCGGATGAAGCCAGCTTCCTTCCATCCCTTTATAAAAGGCCTTTTCATAATATTTCTCAAGACATTCTTTTACAAGTACACTCTTCTTCGTCCCCAAAATCGGGCATACGAGTACCGTAAGCTGTAACAGACCGCTTCCATCCACATATTCCCGTCCTCTTATAAAGCGAAGTCCATTCCTGAAAAAAAGATTCTTTAGAGCAATCTTCTTTCTCCCCTGTATTTCTTCTCCCTTTTTCATATGGCCTCTACATTCTTTTATAAACAGACGCTGTTCATCTAATTGCCTGCACATCACCTGCTTCAACTCATCATATCGCTGTTCCCAGTAAATATTTTGATAAATGAGGCGATACAGCCAGGAGATTTCCTCCATAAATGGCTGAAAAAACACACAGGCTCTGCGAAACTTTGCTGAAGCCATACGTCCATCTACACCGGAACACTGGTAAGCCTGTTCTAATATAGCTGCGATCTCTCCAATCGTCTCCTTTTGCTTTACTCCATAACATTCTCTATATTTGGGACATTTTCTGCATACATCCTGTGTAAGGGACTGACATAAAAAGTCCATATCATCTTTCGAAACATCCTTTTTTTCTTCTTTCATCAGACCAATAATTCCAGAAAGTCCTTCTTCAAAAAGGAGCAGGCGCTGTATGGCATCCTGCTCGGTATAATTTCTATTATGCATAATGCTCCCCTCCACATACAACCTAGGAAACATTATAATAAATCTCGCCAGATAATAATGTCGAAAACAGCATTCTGCTTTATTAAAAAACAAAGAATGTTCCTTGGCACATTCTCGCGCCTGCGGCGGTCGCTTGCGACCTCTACCTTATCCGCCGCAGTGCGCATCCTCGCGGAGCGTTTTTTACTTTACAGGAAAGCAATTTCCTGTAAAGTAAAAAAAGACCCATTCGGGTCTTAATCGTAGTAGCGGGAACTGGATTTGAACCAGCGACACCGCGGGTATGAACCGCGTGCTCTAGCCAACTGAGCTATCCCGCCGCACTCAACAGGCAATATCATACCATGTTTCTTCAAATGTGTCAAGCAATTCTTATGAATTATTTTAAATATTATTTTAAATATTTTCTATGGAGTATCCGTTTCAGAACCTGCAGATTCTGTTGTCTGTGTCTCTTCTTTGCTGCTCTCTTCACTGCTCTCCTCACTGCTTTCTTTACTACTCTCTTCACTGGTATCTTCTGATGAAATACCTGTACTGGCTTCTTCTCCCTCTTTTGCTTCCTGTAAAGAAATCTCACCTTCTTTGATCATTCCAAGACGTTCTCTGGCAATCCGCTCTTTAAACTCGTCCGTATTGATTCCCTTATTCTCCTTCTCAAGTGTTTTATTCGTTTGTTCTATATTCTTAACATCCGTTTTTAATTCATCTATCGTTTTCTGATATTTGGCCGCTTTCTTCTCAACTTTCTGATATCCTATGCCAAATGCTCCGAGAATAACAACTGTGCAGATTATAATGATCGCTGACTTCTTCGTAAAAAACTTCTTTTTAAATTGTCTGTTAAACTGCTTACTATTCTTTTGTTTTTTGCGTTTTTTTATTTTTTTCATTTTCTCTGCTTTTCCTTTATTATTATTTATGGTTTCTTATTATTTTAATAGTTTTACGCATATTTTTCAATGTTTTACCCGTATTTTTCACAATTACTTTTCCGGGAAAACCAAAAATCCCTCTTGCAATTTTTATAATCCTGCAAAAAAATCCAACAAGATAAGAAAGAAATTTTCCAACCCACCTGCTCAATACAAAAAAATAAAGAAGCACACCACCTTCTACTCCAAAAAGGCAATAAAAACGTATCATTCCCTGGTTATATACCTGAAATAAAATAAACAGTCCGATTGCCGCCGTAAGGCAGAAAATGATGTCTTCCAAATGGACAATTCTGTTTTTATGTACAAAAGTTTTTCGCAATATCCGGAAGAATTCATACCAGATTCCAAGAAGAACACCATATACCCCACTAAGAGAAAAAAGCTGCAGTTGTCTTATGATTTCCTCTGCTATTTTCCTGTTTTCCATCTAATGGAATAACCTCCTTAGCAAGCCCCCTTTTTCCCCTGTCATTCCTCCTTCATCCGAATAAACCATGCTGTATACAAGTCCCTCTATTTCCACTTCTCCTTTTTCCACCGTCAGTTTTGTTACATGCAGTTCTTCTCCCTGAATCATAAGCATTCCCTGTTCCGTATCTAAAATAATTTCATTGGGATCAAACGAAATCACTTCTTTTACTCCGCTTATAATTCCGCTGCTCCGGTTAAAAATCGAAATCTTATGACTCTTCAAAATTCTTTCTTCCATAAGTTTTATCCTCGTTTTTATTCCTTTTATTATATGTACTACAAATAAAATATATAACCCTGGAAAAATTACAGGAAACACCTTGACAAACATCGCTAAAACCGTTATAACTATGGAAGTACATGCGCTTTTGCGCGATATTTCAACGAGTCAATTGTAAGAATATCAGGAGGAATTTATCATGAATAAAACAGAATTAGTAGCAGCAATTGCAGAGAGAACAGAGTTAACAAAAAAAGATGCTGATCAGGCTTTAAAGGCATTCATTGATGTTGTTGGTGATGAACTCAGCAAAGGCGAGAAGATTCAGTTAGCTGGATTCGGTACTTTCGAAGTAACTGAAAGAGCAGCTCGTGACGGAATCAACCCTAGAACAAAAGAGACAATTCATATCCCAGCTTCCAAAGCTCCTAAGTTCAAAGCTATGAAGTCTTTAAAAGAGAAAGTAAACAACTAATCTCTAGTTTGCTGACACATTCATAGAAGGCATTAAAGGTCAGCGTCCGGGAGGACATTTATGAGACTGGATAAATTTTTAAAAGTTTCACGCTTGATCAAGCGCCGCACCGTAGCGAATGAAGCCTGCGATGCCGGTCGTGTTCTTGTGAATGGCAAGACTGCCAAGGCAAGCCTTAACGTAAAGAATGGCGATATTCTTGAAATCCAATTTGGAAACAAGACCGTAAAAGCCGAGATCCTTGACGTAAAAGACACCGCTAAGAAGGACGAAGCAAAGGAACTTTTCCGTTATTTATAAAAAGATAAAAAAGTCATTATGTAATAACTGCGCCTTAGAGCAATGACGGATGTGGCTAAGCATTCATCCAACAGTGATACGAAGCAGTTTTACATAATGACTTTTTTAAGTTTTATCTATGACTAACTTACTGTTTTCATCGACATTCAAGTCGAGCAGTCACTCACCACCTAAAAGAGGTGGGAGTCTTCTTGACTGAGATAATTTAAATCGTAATTTGTTTGCCCAAAAACTCAGCAGCTACCATCGCAACCTTTTTCTCAAACTCTCCAACTTTATACTTTGGGTCTTTGGACTGTATAATAATAGAACCGATAATCTGTCCGTTACTGCGGATCATCTGACGGACCTGTTCTACTTTTTTCACTTCATCTGCACCATCCATGCCCTCTACAACTGGAATAAAGCGACTTCGTTCAGCTAATGGCAACGATTCGTCTCGGTCATCTAAAATACGTTCTAAGCTATGGCTGATTTCCTTACCAACAATACCTTTTAAGCCATCTCCGGCAGCAGCAATTACCTTTTCCCTGTCTGTAATAAACACGATCTTATCTGTCTGATGTGCCACACATTGAGCAAATTCTTCTGAAAGAACAGACATCTCCGAAAAGGGCATAAACTTTCGCAATACGATTCCGCCCTCTTTATCCGTATAAATTTCAAGCGGCATCCCTTCTTTTACCTTAAGAGTCTTTCTTATCTCTTTAGGGATAACAACTCTTCCAAGATCATCAATTCTTCTTACAATTCCTGTTGCCTTCATAATATATTTCCTCCTGCATACTCCTTCATAACTATTATGTACTCACAAAATCAAGCACAGGAAAGACTCCGGGAGTACATCAAATAAATCGCATAAATCACAACTTTATACTTTCATATCGAGTGTCTTATCGGTAGTATGTAGAAATTGGATAAAAATATACATTAGTATGATGGTTCTTCTTTCACTTAGCAGTTCAGAAATTCTTCGATTTCTTTCCATGCATTTCTGGATTCTTTCATCATTTTCATTCCAAGCTGAAAGACATGGAACATTTCATCGTAAACTGTAAGGTGAACTTCACATCCGGCAGCTTTTGCCTTTTTCGCTGCTCTTACACTATCGCTTAAAAGCATTTCCGCTCCTCCTACCTGAAAAAGCATTGGAGGAAGCCCTTCATAATCACCGTAAAGCGGGGAAATGTATGGCAATTTCGAATCGTTATCCCCATAATATGCATTATTGTAGATCATACTGTCCGTCGTGTTGCCAAACAGTGGATCTTTTTCAAAGTTTGTTTCATAGGAATCTCCGGTCGCTGCCAAATCTGTCCATGGAGACATTAAAACCAACTTCTTTGGTAATGGTTTCTTTTTATCTTTTAAATAAAGACAAAGCGCTAAGGCAAGTCCACCTCCGGCAGAATCTCCGGCAACAACAATCTTGTCACTCGCACATCCCATCTCAAGAAGCCATTCATATGCTGCACAGGCATCTTCTAATGCGGCCGGATACGGATTTTCCGGTGCAACACGATAATCCACAGAAAGAACTGCCCTCTTTCCAGGCATTTTCGCATATAATACTGCAAAGTCCCGATAAGCATTTCGAATCTTTCCAATATATCCACCACCATGAAGCTGTAAAACAACTTCTCGGTTCTCCATCAATAATCTCTCGGCCGTATCTACCTGTTCAGAATCCCCCGCATTGTCTCCTATCTGATGCAACAATAATTCCATTGAAAAATTCGACATCTCAATCGGCACCAGCGAAAACCCTCTTGGCGGATGCCATGCCGGTTCCATATCTGCCACTCTCTTTCGTAATGTTCCGTCCTGAATCAACGGACCGATTCCATGAAGAGAAGTCGCAAGCGCGATTACATTCTTTGACACTGCCGCCGCCAGACTAATTGACTTTTGCTTCCTGCGTTTCTTACGCATCGCCCGTTCCCGCCGAAGCATCTGTTCCATTGCCGACTTGTCCACAGTCTTTCCTCTTCTTCTGATACTTGTCCCCAAATCTCTTCTGCTCATTCACATCTCCTGTTCATTTACTATTTTATAATAAACTATAAATTCAAATTTCAAACATGCTATATATGCAGCTTTCTTTTTAATTCATTCTTTGCCTTACGGTCTCCGATGAGCATCGTTCCACTCCATAAAAGTACAGACAGCCCCAGTGCGATCCAGGCAAGTACAATATGATGAAAATACCCTTTAAAATGTAATACAACATCCACGATACTTAAAGCAATTGCCGCCAGCTGCATCAAAAGATAATTCTGCCAACTTGAGGAATTAACACTCATACATATGATAATCGCAAGAACCAGACCGTAAATAATACATGGTAAGCCAAATTCAAGTGACCACCCTTTCCAGTCAAGGGAATAGTCAATCAGCACCAGCAATCCCAGTATAACAAAAATCTGTGTATAAATCTTTCGAATATGCCCCTGTCTTCTGCTGAAAATATCCCAAAGAGTCAGGATCAGATACGCAATGATTCCCCCTGTTACAACCGACCAGTACTTCGGGGCAGCATCGAAGGTCAGATAATTGATAAATGCAAGAAGCATCTCCACCGCCAGCGAAATAAATAAAAGAATTCTTCCTGCTTTTCGAAAGCGTCTTGTATTCTTCTTCACATCCGGATAACCCGGTCTCTGCACTCCCTGCATTTTATTTGCGTTATGATCCAAACTTTGTTCCATCGATTTATTTTCTGTCAGAATCGTGTGGCAGAGCGGGCACACCATCGTATCATCTGCAACCCATACATTACATCTTTTACATTTATTCATGGGAAAACGCACCTCCCATCAAAAAACAGTTTTTATCAATCATAATACACCCCATTCGTTTCAATCTCCACTTCAATACCATCCTCCACAAGGCTACGGAAAAATACTTTCTGTACAGATGTATCTTTTAAGAGAGAACTAAATGTAAATGTCAGCTCATCTCCATAAGAACAGACCGTTGCTTTTGTATTCTGCCCGACAGAAGGCGATAATATGATCTGAAAACGCTTAATATATGGTTCATATGCTTTATCTACTACCATTCTTCCCATATTTGTAATCGTTGTTGTTGTTGCCTTTGCACTCGTTAAATATACAAACTTTATTGCCGGTTTTTTCAAAAAAAGAGGGACGACCCGCAATGCATAATTCTTCTGATTCGACACATTATAGGCAATCATCCTTTCCAGATTTTCCTGCGTTATCTGCTTCTTCAACTCTTTCTGCACAAGCTTCATAACTTCCTGCCGCTCATATTTTTCCTTTTCCGGTAAAAAGGCAGCACTCGCCATCGCAAAAAAGTTCCTTGTTGTCATTGATTCAAAAAACGACCGCAAATTCACTGGAACACAAAGTACAATCGGCTTTTTCGAAGTATTTTCATGCAAATATCCTTTATAAATACTATATACAAAAATGCCAGATAAATATTCATTAATACTCATTCCAAGCTCTTTTGCCTTCTCTTTAAGCTGCTTCACTGACATATACCCATGAATAGTCCCTAGTTCACCTCGAACAAGATGTTCTCCCTTCATATGCACTGCCGGAACAGACTTATAAGTCTTCTTCCCTGCCTTTTTATAATTCTTTAAATAACTGTCCTCCGTATCAAGCGATGTATCATCACAAAGCCGGTCACCCATCTCACCCGAAAGCTGCGGATAACAAATCCTCAAATACTGATATGTCAGCTCCCTTAAAAAATTCACTGCACCCATTCCATCTGCAAGCGCATGAAATACTTCCAAATTAATTCTATTTTTATAATAAGTAACACGAAAAAGATAATTTCTATTCTCATGACGTTCCACATAACGACAAGGAAAATCCTGTTCTTCCCGCACAACAGGCTTCCCTTTTGTATTTGTTTCAAAATAATACCAGAACATTCCTGTTCGCATCCGGACGTTCATCGTATTAAACCAGGGCAAAACCTGCTCTAACGCTTCCTGCAAACACTCCGGACGGATATCTTCAGAAAGAATCACCGCAATTCGATATACATTTGTCATCGTCTCATTCGCGATAACCGGAAAAAGATTCGCCGTATTATCAAGCTTCTCCCAACGCATTTCTTTTTTCTGAACCCTGCTTTTCATCTCTATCTTATACTCCTGTCTGTATGATATTCTTCACGCAGTTTTTTTCAAGAATGCCCCGGCATTCTTGCTGCGAGATGCGCGTCATGCAATGCATGACATACTTCTTCTGCGCATCTCTGCAAGTCTACACTCCGTTTCGGTCGGCGCAAAACCATTGTCCACCGGACAATGTGCGCCCTGCCGGAGGCTATATCAGATGGGAGATTGACTCCCCCACTGATACTGATTTGTTGCTCGCCACCTACAGAGGTGGGAGTCATCTCACATCTGATATATATATTAACACAAAATGTTGCATTCTTCCCCAAATCTTTGAATTAATTTTGTCGGATTGGAATAAACAGAACACCGGCAATGTAAATAGATATAAATTGTGACTTGGAGCAAGCTCTTAATGCAGTTGAGCATTAAGAGTGCAGTGATACGGAACAATTTATATCTATTTACATTGCCGGTGTTCGTCTATTTTACGACCTTACAAAATTAATCTATAATCTCTTTCACCCTCTCCACACTGATTTCTGCTATCGCTGCTATCTGCTCTAAAGGGAACTCTGCCTCATGCATTTTAGTAACTACTCTAACTAATTTTTGTTTTTCTCCTTTTTCCTGTCCTTCTTCAAATGCTTCTTCCCTAATCCCCTGACTTAAATTACACATTTCCTTCACATCCTTTCTTATATCATTCTCCAATGAAAGATAATATCAAAACGTATCAGCTTTATGCAAGAGGAAGTTTAATTTGTAAGTCTATGAAAACGGCGAAATCAGTGATTATGAAGATGGAGCAGATAACATATTCCAGAGTTCTAATTTTTCCTGTCACCATCCCCAAATCTTTGAATTAATTTTGTCGGATTGGAATAAACAGAACACCGGCAATGTAAATAGATATAAATTGTGACTTGGAGCAAGCTCTTAATGCGGTTGAGCATTAAGAGTGCAGTGATACGGAACAATTTATATCTATTTACATTGCCGGTGTTCGTCTACTTTACAACCTTACAAAATTAACCTCTCTTATGTGCTTTTCCATAAAAGAGTTCGGCTAATTTCCCGGTTGTCATTTCTTCTCGTTCTTTTCCGGTCAAATCCATAACTATTTTTCCGGAATCAAGCATGATCGTCCTGCTGCCATATTCCAGAGCATATTCCATATCATGCGTAATCATCAACGTAGTAATTTTATTTTCCTCAACGATTTTTTTCGTTAATGCCATAACTTTTTCGGCTGCACCAGGGTCAAGCGCAGCGGTATGTTCATCAAGTAATAAAAGTTCCGGCTCCGCAATCGTTGCCATTAAAAGAGAGGCCGCCTGGCGCTGTCCTCCGGAAAGAAGTCCAATTTTCGTTTTCATCCTGTCTTCAAGCCCCATTCCAAGGGTGGAAAGAACTTCTCTGAAATAGGAGCTGTCTTTTTTATTTAAGGCAAAGAAAGATGGGGAAGCCTTTCTTGTGTAAGCAAGGGCAAGGTTTTCCTCAATGGTGAGGTTCGGAGCTGTTCCACGAAGTGGATTCTGGTAAAGGCATCCGATGTTTAAGGCACGTTTGTAGTCTTTTAATTTCGTAATGTCTTTATCCCCTAAATATACTTTTCCTTCGTCTGGAAAAAGGCTTCCGAGAATAACATTAAACATCGTTGATTTTCCGGAACCGTTTGAGCCTAAAACTGTGACAAACTGCCCCGGCTCTACTGTAAGATTCAAATGATCAAGGGCAACCTTTTCATTGACAGTATTCGCCTCAAACTTTTTTGTAATATCCACAAGTTTTAACTGACTACTCATTTGCGGCTGCCCCCTTTCTTTTTATAATTCTTCTGCAGCCATGGGATAACTAATGCGATCACAACGATAACTGCTGATAATAATTTGACTGCATAGCTTGGCATATCAACTTTGTAAGCAAGCTGAATGATAATGCGGTATAGCAATGATCCAAGAACAACACCAACTGCCTGCACTGTCACTGAATGGGTTCCAAAGAATGTAAGACCGATGATTACTGAGGCAAGCCCCATAACAAGCATACCATTTCCACAGTTTAAGTCTGCGTATTTCTGATACTGGCAAAGCAATGCTCCGGAAAATGCAACTAACGCATTGGATATCATTACGCCGCCAATCCTTGACACGTCTGCATTGATCGAGGAGGAACGAACCATCTCTTCATTATCTCCTGTCGCAATAATCGCCATACCATTTCTTGTACGAAAAAATGTAACAAGTACCGCACAGGTTATAACCACAATAATCATAGTAAGTAAAAATGCAACCATACTAGAAGACATATTTTGCCCAAATGCTCTCTGAAACATCTTGTATACAGTATCTGCCGGTTTATTTACTGTAACCCCAAGGCTGTTCTTTGTCTCATACTGTAAATAACGATTAGACTGTCCGCCTAAAATAGCATAATTTACTGTATACAAGCCGGTCATTGTAAGGATACCGGATAAGATCGGTTCTATTTTTAACTTTGTCTGTAAAAGTCCTGTGCAAAGCCCTGCCGCCGCACCGGCAAGTGTACCGGCAATAAGTCCTAAAATCGGATGACCTGCGATTGAAATGATAACACAAGAGGTCATTCCAAATACGAAACTCCCTTCCACAGTAAGGTCGGGAGTTTTTAAAATACTAAATGTCAGAAAAACGCCCAGGGCCATAGGGGCATAAATAAACCCCTGGCCGAGAGCGGAAACTAACATACCTGCTATTTCACTCATGTTTCTATCCTCAATTCTAATTATGTTTCATAATTTATCATCATATGCATTTAATTATTTATTAAAATGACTTGTTCCGTCCTCTTCTACAAGTACATCAAATCCTTCAAATGCCTTTTTATCAAAGTTTCCGCCAAACTGTTTTACAGCCTGCATATTTACGTATTTGGCGTAATCAGAAATTGTCTCATAAGGAATATCGAAAGGCTTCTCCCCATTTGCAATTTTTTCTACCATGTCAGCAACCTGTTTTCCAAGCTGTACATAATTTACACCAACTGTTGCAAATCCACCATCTGCAACCATGGAATCTGCACCACAGTAAATAGGAATCTTCTTTGCATAAGCAGCATCTGTATATGTTGCCATTGCGGAAGCGATTGTATTATCATTACCGGTATAAAGAGCATCTACTCCTTTGGAAATCAGAGATTCTACAGCTGTCTGAAGTTCAGAAACGTTAGCAATAGAGGACTCTTCATAAGCAATCTTGTTATCATCACAGTATTTCTTTGCTGCTGTAATCGTTGATACGGAGTTTGTTTCGCTGGATGTATACAGGAAGCCAATCTTCTTATAATCCGGCTGGAAGTTCGCGATCAGCTTAACGATTTCATCTGCTGGAATATTGTTAGAAACACCTGTGATGTTCGCACAATCTTCTCCTGTAAGACCTGCTGCTTCCGGATCAGAAACTGCTGCAAATACGATCGGGGTATCTTCTCCATCATAAACACTCTTTGCTGTCTGCGCGGTAGAAGTTGCGATAGGCACAACAATATCAACGCCATCTGATTTATAGTTTTCAATGATAGAGCTTAATGCAGTAGTATCCCCATTTGCATTATCCGTTACTACTTTAATATTCTCATCTTTTCCAAGTTCAGAAGTAATCGTATCACGAATCTGATCAAGGGAAGTGTGTGACATCGGCTGTACAACTGCCACCGTAACCTGCTTTCCTGACTTATTTCCTGTACTTCCTTCTGCACTCTTATCAGAGCCACATCCTGTTAAACAAAGCGTACCAACCATTGCTGCCATAATCACTGCACTTACAAATCTTTTCATCTTTCTCATTTTCTTTTCCTTTCTATATCTGTTGTCCGAAGTTCTAATCTTGACTTGCCGTTTCAATATGTTGCTTTATAATCTCGCAAGATCTATTAAGCATTTCCTGCTCTTCTTCTGTCAGTGGAAGTTCTATAATCTTCTCAATTCCATTCTTTCCGATGAGGCAAGGAACACCGCAGTGTACATCATATTGTCCGTATTCACCCTGAAGAAGAACGGAAGCAGGCATGATTTTTTTCTCATCGCGTAGGATACAGGCTGCCATTTCAGTTAAAGCTCTGCCGATACCGAATTCCGTTGACTTTTTGCCCTCGATGATCGTCATTCCAATCTGTCTTGTTGCTTCTAAAACTTTCTCCTTTGAAATGTTATACTCATCAAATGGAATTCCTCCGATTGTTACTGTTGAAAATGGAATCATAGAAGAATCTCCATGCTCTCCAAGTGAAAAAGCCTGGATGGAATGCCTTGACACACCAGATTCTTCACTGAGTGTCCGAATCAGTCTTGCTGTATCAAGCAAAGTTCCTGTACCAAATACTTTGTTTCGCTTTAATCCAAGCCCCTTTCTTACAAAATCCGCTACAATATCCGCCGGATTTGTAATCGTCACAACAATTCCTGAAATCTTGTAAGGACTCAGCTGTGCAAGCAGCTCTTTTAGCATTTCCACCGAACGACCTAACATATCAAGTCTTGTCTGTCCCGGCTTTCTCGCCTCTCCGATTGCTATAACAACAATCGCTGCATCTTCACAATCCTTATAATCTCCGCTTCTGACCACTGTCTCCCTCTCACAGAAACTAACACTATCTGCAATATCAAGTGCCTGTGCATATGCCTTATCTTTATCCACATCTACAAGAACAATCTCATCTGTTATCCCCGAATGTGCCAATGTATATCCACAGTGGGAACCGACATGACCAGCTCCGATAATCACAACCTTTCGCATTTTCATCCTCCTTATCCACAATTATCAAAACATACTCATACAGCCTTTTCATTCCTCACCATTATAGAAATAGGAATCTTTTTACAGAAACGTAATCTCCTGAAAGAGATGGGATTCTTCTCGACTGAGATAAAAAAACGTCCCTGACAAATATTCTCTATCTGTCAAGGACGGGTAAAATTCTAAAACTTCTCCCGCGGTACCACCTTGCTTCATGAAACTCTTCATGCACTCACAGGATACGCATCATATCCCTGACAACTAACGTATGTCTTCACGTCACTGCTAATAAGCAGGTATCCTGCCGTTCACACTGCCCTCCATGGCCCACTTGACAATCTGCGTTCTGTCCGGTTCTCAGCATCCCGGTCTCTCTGTAAGTGCATCAATCGCCCTAACTTCCACATCATCGGTTTAATTAAATGTCCGCTGTATTCGTTTTTTAAGATGAGTTGATTATATACCCATATACCAGGGAAAGTCAACTATTGATTTGCTAATACTTTTAATCGTGCATCAATGTTTCTCTTAATATCTCTAAGAGATTCCGGATCGTCAATTTCCTTTAATAACTTTTTATAAATATTCATTTTCTCTTCCGGTTTCATATGTCCAAGAACTTTACGAGTCAGATACTGTTCTCTTGTCATTGTCGGTTTAAATGTGCGGGCATAATTCTTAGTTGTTTTCTTAAAGCCTACCACTTCAATAAACTTCTTTTCAAGTAATGCATTTACCAATAAATGAACCGAACTGTTCTTCCACTCCTTATCCCCGGATACTTTAATAATTTCTGTTGCGGTAAGAGCGTCCTCCTGATCCCACATTACTTCCATAATGGCTAATTCACTTTTTGTCAGATGTTCTACCATAATAAATATCTCTCCTTAAAATTTTTATATATGCACGTTATTACGTTTCATATAGTTTTCCTATCTGCCATTTTATTGATTCCCTTTTTGCTTCTTTTTCTTTGAAGCGACTGCTAATAGAATCCATATGATAATTCCTGCTGCAGATGCCATCATTCCAAGATGTAAGCCCGGTGAATTATAACGAAGTACCACTTTATGAGAACCTTTCGTTAAATTAATTCCCATATACATCGTATTCGCTCTGAAAACAGAAGTTTCTTTTCCATCCACGTATGCTTTCCAGCCAGAAGAATACGGAATAGAAAATACCATAACCTTATCAGAAGAAAGGGTTACATTTCCACTGACCTCATTATTCTTATCTGTCAAGACATTCTGAAGCGACTCTTCATTCCTCTCCTCAATCTGTGAAACATAATCATCCATTGGAACATAGCATACTTTTACATCGCTATAGTTAATCTTTGCCTTGATTGGAATCGTAAATGTCACATCTTCTGATTCTGAAGTATCGCTATACCCCAGATTAATAAGATAGCTGTCTCTTCCAAGCGCATAGGTCAGGTCATTATTACGGATCACAATATTTTTCTCCATATCATCTGTGCTGATTTTCGCCTTAATACGCGCTTTCTTCGTTGTCATTCCATCAATCATCAGATAAGCTTCATATCCCTTTTTCTTTTCATAAGAAAGAGTCAGTGTACTTTCTTCTTTTTTGGAGCGAATCCGGTCTTCTTTCACAATAACACCATCTGTATCCTTTACCGTAACCGTTCCGTACTTAATCTTATCCGAAACGGATCTGGTATCCCCCTTCGCAAGACTCTTTACATTCTTTGTATCAAGAACTGCCGCCTCAAGCATCACCTGTTGTTTTTCGATAGCAGACAGCTTCTCATACTCTTCACTATCAATATATTTATCATACGTATATCCGATAGATAACGGATAATCATTCTTGTAAATTGTATATTCATGAGCTTTTGTACTATAATCTTTATACTTAGAAAATCCATATGGGAGATTCTGCGTAAATTCCTTTCGGATCATATAATATCGTACATTAGCAAGTGCTTCTAACGCTGTACGATTATCAAACGAATAAATACGGTGCACCGCACTGATTCCTATACTGTCCAAATCCTTATGATACTTTACCATTCCTTTATTGATAACACTATTATACATGGATACGCCGTTATAATCCAGTACCAGACCTGTATTTTCAAATTCATCATCTGTAGAAGAAGTATCCACACGATAAAAATTATCATCTGAAATATCTGTAAAGAACAGATACGGAGAGCGCTCAAACTTCACAGAAATAGAACCATTATACATAAAGGTATCTACTACACCACCAATGTCATATAGCATTCTTCCATGTACCGCTAAAGATACTACTATAAATACCATCATCGCTGTATAATACTGCATCTTTGTTATCTTCTTCATACAGTTGATAAGTAAAATAAGCAGCACTGCTCCAACTAGCATTCGGAATGTTGTCTCTGATTCCATTACATTATCCTCAATCATATATTTACAGATTGGATAATATGCCACTGTTACAACACAAAGTATAATTACCTGTATTTTAGAAAGACTTCGCAGATCATCAAACACAAGAACCATCATATAAGATAACGTAAATGTCACAATATAAACCCAGCGATTACTGATCGTACTAAATCCAGACATGGCAAATGCACAAAATGGAACTAGTAATGCAATGTATTCTAATATAATAATTCCCTTCAGTCCTCTTTCTTCCTTCTTCTTATTAAGGAAAAAGACAACCAGCGCCGGTACCATAAGCGCCACAAAACCAAGGCAGCTGTCATACTCCGGCACATACGAATTCGATATCAATCCTGCCAATATCTTTCCCGGTCTTTGGATATAATAAAACAACAGATTATCTGTAGCAATTTTAGCATTGCTCAAACCAACTCTGTCAGAATTTAACGTTCTTACAATCGTAGGCAGGAAAGAGACTGCTCCCATACAGCATCCCAGCAAATATGATAAAATAATTCGGACCATCATGGCAAAGAATTCTTTAACTTTGTCTTTTTTATAAGTCTGTGCAAAACGGATAAGCGCATATACTCCCATTGCTACGGTATTGATATATAAAAAGTAGTAGTTCGTAAACATGGAGATGCCTACAAACAAACTGTACATCAATACTTTTCTATCTGTAATCAGACGGTCTAATGCGATCAAAAGCATTGGCAGATAAATCAGCGGTGCTGTAAAAATAGGATGTCTGATTCCAAGACACATAATGTATCCACTAAATATGTATACATAAGAAACAATACAGGTAGGAATCCATGGTTTCTTTCTGTAACGGCAGTATGCGGTAAATGCAAGTCCTGCCAGATAATAACGTAATACCATAAGGAAATTATAAAAAACTTCCATATAACGGTCTGGTACGAATACCCCAAGGAAATTCGTTGGATATGTTCTTACAACAGAACGAAGGTCTTCTCCCATCCCTATCGTAAAATCATACATTTTCAAGTTAAAGTCACCATGCAGCATACTTACTACAGATTCTCTCAAGAACTTTGCCATATATTTTAAATATGGAAAATACTGTGGCATCGCATCAATCTTCCACACCAATGCTTTATTCGATAAGATCATTGTAGAAAAAACGATGACAACTAAAACAAGAAAACCTCCGGTGTAACAGATCATATAACAAAGAAGTGGGTGTTTTTTCGCAAATGCTCCCACCTTCTGTTTCCATAAAGACTCCTCTTTCTTTAAGGAAACCGGCTGAACCTTTGCACGTTCCTGTGTTCTTTTATACACAAGATAAAAACCGGCATAATAAAAAATGCCAAACACCAAAATACCAAGAATCGTAAAATTCTTTCCGCCTATAACAAGTTCTGTAAGTGCTGCTCTTTTCCAGACAAATAAGATTACTGCACTGACCACAGATACTCCGGCACTAATCAGCATACTCTTCTGCTTTTCCATACCCTTTTTCAAAAGACCCGCCGCTGGAATCTCCAGTGCAAATATAACGGCTGCACATAAAAACAGACCTGCAATCGGCGCAATCTTCTGCATGGTAATCGTTTCTACCAGCGACAACGAAAACCCTTTATGACCGGTAATCATCTGTATGCAAAAACCACTTGCGAAATACATCATAAGAAATGTAAGAAAAATCCACATAAGCTTTTCTTCCCGCTGTTCCCTGTCTGGAAACTTTACAAAGAGTTTACCGGAAAAAGCACCTACACCAAAAAACGTAATTACAATTAGTAAACTGTACATTGCTAACTTAACCATTCTCTTCTCCCTCAAAGTTATTTTTATTTTCTTATAACAAAAAGATTTCTCCACTTTTTTCTTAAAAAAGCTACCTGTAACTATCAAAAAACAAAAAAATTATTTTTTGTGAACAGATACAACTGTTTTATTATATAATTAAATATATTTGCCGTCAAGAAATGGCAGAAATTCATTACTCCTTCTCTATACAATTATTGTTATTTTTGCTATAATGATGAGAAGGTATGCCGTTTTACTTCATACCGTAACTGCTAACCACTTATTTTAATTTAAAGAAGGAATTTTTATGATTAATTTTAATATTCCCCCATTTACGGGAAAGGAAACAGAATACATGGCAAAAGCAATCCAGAACCACAAGATCAGTGGAGATGGAGAATTCACTAAGAAGTGTAACAAGTGGATCGAAGACCATACCGGAACAGCAAAGGCTCTTCTGACAACTTCCTGTACACACGCTACAGAGATGGCTGCTCTCCTTGCAGATATCAAACCTGGGGATGAAGTCATCATGCCATCCTACACCTTTGTATCTACCGCAGATGCTTTTGTTCTTCGTGGTGCTACTGCCGTCTTTGTAGATATCCGTCCGGATACAATGAACATCGATGAGAAGTTAATCGAGGATGCTATCACAGAGAAGACTAGAGCAATCGTTCCTGTTCACTATGCCGGCGTTGCCTGCGAGATGGACACAATCATGGATATCGCAAAACGCCATAATCTTCTCGTAATCGAAGACGCTGCACAGGGGGTTATGTCCTCCTATAAAGGACAGGCTTTAGGCGCCATCGGTGATTACGGCTGTTTCAGTTTCCACGAAACAAAGAACTACAGCATGGGAGAGGGTGGCTGCCTTTTAATCCGCGATAAAGAGAATATTGACAATGCGGAAATCATTCGTGAAAAGGGTACAAACCGAAGTAAGTTCTTCCGCGGCCAGATTGATAAATATACATGGGTAGAAGCGGGTTCCTCCTACCTGCCAAGTGATATGAATGCCGCTTATCTCTACGCGCAGTTAGAAATGGCCGATGAGATTTACGATAACCGTATGCATACATGGAATACTTACTATGAGAACCTTACTTCTTTAAAAGAAGCCGGACACATTGAACTTCCATTTATTCCAGAAGGCTGTGTCCACAATGCGCATATGTTCTACATCAAGGCGAAAACTCTTGAAGAACGTACCGCTTTGATCCAGTACTTAAAAGAGAACGACATCTCTTCCGTATTCCACTACATTCCTCTTCACGGAGCACCTGCCGGACAGAAATACGGTCGTTTCCATGGAGAAGATAAGTACACAACAAAAGAAAGCGAACGTCTCCTTCGTCTTCCTCTTTATTATGGATTAGAAGAAGAAAAAGTTCTTACTGTATGTGAAAAGATTAAAGAATTTTATTCAAAATAAATGTACTTCAGGAATCTTTTGAGTACATAATAAATGTACTCCGGCAATCTTTTTGTGCTTGATTTTGTGAGAAGATTTTTTGTCAGTTGTGCCCAAATTTTTGAGGCGTACGCGGTGCGTACGTTGATGAAATTCGGGTGCGGCTGGCGGAAAATCAGCCACAAAAGCAAGTGCAAGAAAGACTCCGAGAGTACATAATAAACTACCAGGAGGCAAAACTCGTGTTACACTCGATTATCATACCCTGCTATAAATCTTCACAAACCATTCGTGAAGTAGTCGAACTGACCAGTGCGGAGCTAGATCGTTTGGGTCGTCCGGACTATGAATTTATTCTCGTAGACGACTATTCTCCAGACGATGGCGCAACACTGAAAGAACTTCGTTCTCTTGCTGCCGACTATCCTTTTGTAAAAGCAATTTCTTTAGCAAAGAATTCCGGACAGCATAATGCCGTTATGGCAGGGCTTAACTATGCACAGGGAGATCTGCTGATCGCGATGGATGATGATATGCAGACGCACCCTTCCCAGCTTCATTTTCTGCTGGAAGAGATTGAAAAAGGCTACGATATTGTTTATGGCTACTATCCCGATAAAAAGCATTCCACATTCCGCAACTTTGGAAGTTTTTTAAATTACATCACGGTTCGAATCCTTATCGGAAAACCCAAAGACATGAAGACATCCAGCTATTGGGTTATCCGTAAGTTCGTAAGAGACTACGTTATCCAGTACCAGAGTCCATACACACATTTACAGGGACTCTTCTTACGTACTACCCGAAACATAAGCTGCGTTCCAATCAAACATTTTGAGCGTGAAGTCGGTCAGTCCGGTTACACATTAAAGAAGCTCATCCAGCTATATTCTAACATTATGGGCTACTCTGTTGTTCCTTTACGACTGTCCACCTACTGCGGATACTTCTTTTCTATTTTAAGTATCCTTGGCGCACTTATTATCGTAATCCGTAAACTCGTCAATCCTATGATGGCTCTTGGATGGCCTTCCATGATGTGTGCCATCTGCTTCTTCTCCGGTCTTATCATGTTATTCATGGGAACAATCGGAGAATACCTTGGACGCATGTTCCTTGGAATGAACAAACAGCCACAGTTCGTTGTACGGGAAGTAATTTCACAAAACAGCACTGCTGCAGCAATCCAGGACACAGCGAATACTCCGGATACAGCAACATCTGTGGAACCTGTACTTCCAACAGAAACTATTTCTGCAAAGAATAGCTGCGAACCATCAGATAACGAATAGATAATGAATAAATAATGAATAGATAACGAAGAAATAACGAAAACTATATCATCATAAATGTACTCTCGGAATCTTTTTGTGCTTGATTTTGTGAGAAAGACTCCGAGAGTACATCATAATCAATCAGGAGGTCATCATGAAGAAAATTATGATTCTCGGAGCCGGTATCTATCAGGTTCCTTTAATTAAAACAGCAAAAAGAATGGGATTATATACGATTGTTGTCAGCATTCCTGGAAACTATCCAGGATTTGCTTTAGCCGATAAAGTATATTATGAAAATACCGTAGATGATGAAAAGATCCTTGAGATTGCAAGAGCAGAACAGATTGACGGAATCGTTACAACCGGTACCGATGTATGCGTTATCACTATCGGAAAAGTATGCGATGCCATGGGACTTGCCGGACTTTCCTATGAAGCCGCACAGATTGCAGTAGATAAGATGCTTATGAAAACCAAATACGAAGAATACGGTGTACGTACTGCCCGCTTCCGCCAGGTTCTCTTCACAGATCCAGATATTAAAAAGACAATCGAGGGACTGGAATTCCCACTGATCTTCAAGTCTGTAGACTCCTCAGGCAGCCGCGGAATCACTCGTGTAGATTCCTATGAAGAATTTGACTCTGCTATGCAGTATGTAAAAGAAAACACAAGAAAAGATTACTTCTTGATCGAAGAATTTGTAGAAGGCGAAGAATTTGGAGCACAAGCATTCGTATACAACGGAGAAGTACAGTTTATCCTTCCTCATGGAGATTATGTTTTCCATGGAGACACCGGCGTACCAATCGGACACTTTGCACCATATAACTTAAGCGAAGATGTCATCGAAGATGCCAAAGCACAGCTTCGCGGCGCAGTAAAAGCAATGCAGCTTGACAACTGTGCTATCAATGCCGATTTCATCTTAAAAGACAACAAAACTTACGTCCTAGAACTCGGCGGACGCTGCGGCGCTACCTGCCTTGCTGAGCTAACATCTATTTACTACGGATTTGACTACTACGAAAAGATTTTAAAAACTGCTCTTGGCGAAGATCCTGCCTTCACATTTGACAAACCATTTGTACCAAATGCCAGCCATCTTCTCATGAGTGATAAAGACGGAATCATCAAGTCCCAAACAGACCACAATGAACCAAATGATAATATTTATGAAGTTGAATTCGATTATCAACCGGGCGATGAAGTACATAAGTTCCACGTAGGACCACATCGTATCGGACATATCATCACCAAAGGAGAAACCTTAGAAGATGCCCAGAAACTGCTCTTCGAAGCTATGGATAAAGTAGAGATCGTAGTAGAGTAGAAGATGATAAGCAAAAAAGAAGGAATGATTTTGTGTTTTCATTTTGTTCCGTTGCGCTAAACGCTTCTTTTTTGCTCTATCCGTAATACCTACCTCGATTTATCAAAGGTACATGGTAAAAATACCGGTAAAAATCATCCCTCCAATTTATCAAAGTCAGAAAATAAATACGAAAGTAAAAAACAATAGCATAGATCTGTAATGTCGGAGCAAGAGCAAATGCCAGACAGGCATTTGGCTCGCAGCGACTATCTTTACAGATCTATGCCATTGTTTTTTACTTTCGTATTTATTTTCGTCTTTACTTTCGTTTTTTAAACATTTTCAATACTGCTGCCATCTGTTTTCTTAACGCGATTGCAGCTGCTGCTACCACAAGAATCAATACAGCATATCGGAAATACCATGCTACTTTGTAAAGATTCATGGACAACAGGTTGATCGCACCGTATACCACTGCGATAAGAAGCGTTTTACGAAGTGGAACAATAACCATTCCTGTGATTTTATGCTCAAGAATTCCCTGCACGAGCAGAAGTATGATATAACTGAACGCTGTCGTATAGGCAGCCGCCATATAACCAAAATTCAGGATACATACATAATTTAAAATAACATTTAATACCATCGTTCCAATTGTTCCGGCTGCTACATACTGGGTTCTCTTGTAATAATTCTGGAGAGCAGAATAGCTGTAACTATAGAAACGGAACAAGGTTCCGGATACCATTGGAGCAATGAGCCATACTGCCGGCCTGTACTTTGCCGGGCCAAGAATAGCGATTGCTTCCGGTGCGAGCATAACAATCACCCAGGAAAGAATTCCAAACATATGCATAACCGATGTCCATGGTTTCGCAACTTCTTTTTCTTCCCCCTGTGATATTTTGGCATAAAGCCATGGAATCCATGCATTCCATACCGAATCCTCAAGAATCCATATGATAAAAGAAATCGTTGTCGCAAGTGCAAAGATTCCTGCCGCTTCATTGCTGATCATTTTCTGAATCATAATCTTGTCTGACTGATTCATAATCTGAATCGACAATGCTTCTGGTATAAGTGGAAGGCTGAATGCCAGTCCGTATTTCCAATATTTTAAATTAATAAACTTCTTACCCTGTGTCCAGATAACAATAGCAACGATCGCCCCTCCGATAATCTGTGGAACATAGTAGCCGATCACACGACGGTCAACAAGCTGATCAACGAGTCCCTGCACCCGACCTCGGTAAATAAGCCAGATTGAAAGGAAGGTTCCCGGCACGATCGTAAGCAAGGTTGCCATCGTACTAAACTTATATTTAAGAACCTGTTTATCTCTTCGCTGTACATAGAGCATACTTGTATAAGTAAATACATAGAGGAAACAGGAATAAAACATCAAATCATCCATCTGGCAGAAGTCCTGTACCTGCGTCTTAAAGATCATGCAGATTCCAAAGAAAAATGCGATCGCGATGTAAGATAATGTATGTACGCTTGATACATACCCATTATAATCCTCTTCAAAATCATTCTTTGCTACATCCACACTTCTCCAAAGACATAATGACATGACCGTATATGCAATCAGTAGCCAGGATTCGTACGTACGGACTATACCATACTGCGCCTGTGTCAATAACCTAGAATAGATCGGGGTTACAGCAAAGGTCAGTCCTCTTGCAAAAAGCTGTGCCAGGATAAAGAAAAATCCTGAGGTAAAGGCTCTTTTATTCAAAGAGGCATCTTTATTCTTTCCTGCCATAATCCGTCCTCCATCTAATAATTATCCTGTTAGTTTCTCTGTCAGATACCTGTTGTAATCCATTATCGCTATTAAATACTTCCATTAATCCTGTACCTTACATACGATCATACGAAGCTTACCATTCTTATCCGGTGGAATAGAATCCATCCAATCATACACAATCTCAAACGGATGCTTGAACTTCGCATTTAACTTTGCGGTCATATCTTTCTCGACTTCTTCCTTACTCAGCTTAGACTCCGCCTTATTATGTACACACTGAATATGAATCTTATGATACGTTTCCTGAATAAAACGCATCTGAAGTATATCTTCACAGTGGGCAATGATCGGGGCAATTTCAAAGAAAGTAGTCACTTCTCCTGTCTCATAACGGAAAAAGTCATTCATTCTTCCCTGTACACTTGTGATATAGCGGACACCATCCCGAACCTCGCAAGTTCCCCTGTCTCCAATCGCATAATTAATAAGTGGTAAATCTGTTTTATAAAGTGGTGTAACTACAATATTACCCTCTTTCGCCGGACGATTCTTTTCATCGTAAATATTTACCACAAAAGAATCATTATGGACCGTATATTCTTTATTATCAAAAAGCCGTACCATCGCCGCACCAGTCTCTGCAGTTCCATAAGAATCAATAATTCCCGGTCCAAGAATCTCCGCAAAGAGCTTTCTTGCTGTATCGTCTATCTTCTCTCCGGTAGGACAGTAAAACTTCGGCTTCTCAAGCTCCACATGATTCTGTTTACAGTACAGACAAATACGCATAAATTCACTCTTATTCATATATAAAAAGTCTGGCTTATAAGCATTAATCTGCTTCACAATCTCCGGCTCCGGCGCATACTGATCGACAAAGCCACGACGAAGAATCCCAAAATGCTGTAAAAATGTATCACTGCCTCCGGAAATACTATGGGCACTCTTACGACTCATTGTCTTGCCTTTAAATGGATTATAACCGGCACACATCATAACTCGGAACCAGTTCGCCATATTATATGCCTTCTCTTTCGGAGAAACAAGTAACATCAGAGGAATTCCTGAAGAACCACTCGTTGTATCATGAAACCAGCAATCATACTTCGGATCCTTCGCCTCCTCATTCATCCATGCACGAAGCTCATCCTTCGTAAGTAACGGAAGCTTAGACAGATCATCCCCTGTACGAATATCCTCCGGCTTCACTCCAGCCTCATCAAATCTCTTCCTGTAAAATGGAATCTCATATGCCCGTTTTACAAGCTTTCTTACACGCTTATCCTGTGTGCGCATAACCCCGTTAAAATCCTCTGGAATCTTTGTCTTCATCTTAAACAGATCAAAAAAAAGCAACACATTAACCAGCTTTCTCTCTAACTTTTCAAACATAACTTCTTCCTTTCCGGCTTCCCCTGACCAATACCAATTCTCACAGGCTACCTTCATAACTCTACTTTATCTTTAAGAATTGCTCCATAGCTCCATCAAAAAAGCCTTCACAATCCTGTAAATATCTTAAATATTGTATATAAGAAAAATTATTTTGTCAATCTTTGTTCTATAAAAAAGAAAGACATCCTTCGTGGCCAGGATGCCTTAAAACTAACTATTTTAATTTAATTATTTGATAACGATTTTAACTACTTTTTTACCAGCTTCAGTATTCTTAGTAGCTTTAACTTTGATTACAATTTTGTAAGTACCTTTCTTGATACCTTTTTTAACTGTAACTTTACCTTTTTTGCTTACTTTGATATACTTTTTAGCTTTTTTACCTTTTACTGTGTAAGTAGCACCAGCAACTTTTACGCTGAATTTCTTAGCTTTTTTCTTTAAAGAAGAAGCTTTGTAAGCTTTCTTAGCTGCAACTTTAGTTGTCTTTGTTGCAGCAACAGCTTTGCTTACTGTGTATGTTACTGTAGCAGTTCCTTCGAAAGCTCCAATACCTTTGATTGATACTGTGTATGTTCCAGCATCAGTCTTTGCTGCAGCGTTTACATAAACGAAATCCTGACCAGCGATTAATGTCTTTCCATTAATTGTAACTGTAGCTGGTAACTGAGCTTTTCCTGTATATACTGTAGATACAGCTGCTTTCTGTCCTGCGATAGTTGCCTTAGTTGCTGATGGTGCTGCAGCGTTTACTGCTGCAGGTGCCATAAGCATAACTGCAAGAAGAACTGCTACTACTTTTTTCATAGTTTTCATAATTTATTTGCCTCCTTTTGACAAAAACCTTTTTTTGCCACGACAGGTTTATGTCCTAAATTATAATAAATACTTATTAAATATACAATATATTTAATTAAGTATTATTAGCTTATCTAATTTTTTTCTCATCTGGTCCATAATAAGATCCATACTTCGTATACTTACCATAACGACCATAATACTTCTGGAATGCTCCACCTTTTACCTCTGCACGGTTCAATACCACACCAAGGAGAGGACATCCTACTCGGTCTATCTGCTGCAGGGACTGTTTAACAATATTTTTAGGAGTCTCTGCGCAACGCACTACCAAGACCGCTCCATCACTCATACTTGCAATTAACGCACCATCTGAAATATTATCCAGCGGTGGTGTATCAATAATCACATATCTATAATCTTCTGATAAACGATTCAAAAGTTCTTCTAACCTTGGATCTTCTAATAAAGCGGATGGATTCTCTAACAGTTCCGCAATCGGAACCCAATGTCCATTCGGAATATTTGTTTCATAAACAACATCCTCATATTCCGCCATTCCGGAGAGATAATGATTAATTCCCTCTTCAACACCTTGCATCTTCAAAATGGTATTATGCTCTGACTTACGTAAATCTACATCTACCAATACTGTAGGAAAACCAGCTTCTGCCAAAAGCTTCCACAAATGAACAGACACTGTACTTTTCCCTTCATTAGGAACACCACTTGTAATCAATATCTTTTTTGTATTCTTTCCACAAAACTTTATATTTACTCTTAAACGATTTAACGCTTCTTCTGCCGCATACGGCATATCCTCTATTGTTAAATTTAACTTCTTCATTATTTACTTTTCCTTTCCTGCTGCCTTTTTATATTCCTTTAATTCTTGTAATGCTTCAATATCAGGAATAACTGCTAAAGGTACGATATCAAAATATTTTTCCATATCTTCTGCTGTGTGAATCGTATCATCCATCAAATATTTGATAACGATATATAAACAGTAAAGGAATGCTCCAAGGAATGCTCCAATTAAAGTAAACTTCATATAACTTGGACCATCCTGTGTGTCAGGAAGCTTTGCCTTCTGCGCCATATTCGGTGCATTCGTACTCATTGTCTTCGGCAAATAATCTACCGATATTTCCATTAATGTGTTGGCAATATCTCTTGCCTCTTTCGGATCTGTACTTATGACATCAATATTCAAAATTCGAGTATCCTGTGGATTATCCAGAGTAATCATCTTAGCCAACTCATCAGAATCCATATCTAAATTCAGTTTATTAATTACCTGTTCAAGAACCGGATAACTTAACATCAACTGCTCATAATCCGCTGTAAGAGATGTACCAATATTTAAAGCGTCTAAATCTACCACTGAATTCTTAGACGCAGATACAACATACATCTTCGCTGTAGACTTATATGTAGGCTCGATACAAAAATAAGAAATCGCATTAAACAATACCGCCCCGATAAGAAAGCTCAATACGATATAATGTAACTTATCTAATAAGGTCCAGCCAATCTCTACTAAATCAATTTCTGCTTCATCATCCATTCCTTCCGAAAAATTCATCGGTGAAATAGTTCTTCCGCCTTTAATCACTTCAAATTCCGGACTGTTTTCTTCTTGTTTATTAATCAGACTCATTTTTCCCCTCGTTCCTCTTATTTATTCTGCTTTTTTAAAAAATAACTTCATTGCAACATCACCCAGACTAGTTTTATCCACAGTAAATGCATTAAACCCAAGCCTGTCTAGCGCATTGGTTCCATCTATAGATAACTCACCTTTATCTTCACTCATAATAATGGTATTCGCAAGATTACCCATCTCTCCAACACTCATATCTGTTACCATATAGTCACTTAGATCATTATAAAAAGTATTGATAAACCCACTATCACTTTTCAACTTATTCTTAAAAATCGGATAAAGTGCGTCGATATATTCCTTCTGTCTTCGCATACGACAAACATTCGTCCCATCACCTACATTCATACGATCATGAACATAATGTAATGCCTGGTCATCCGTAAGAGTAACCGTCTCTCCCATCTTCAGTGAAGAATCAGATTGAGAAAAATCATCCTCTATTGTAACAGGCACTCCGCCCGCAAGATGATTAATAACCTTAATCGCATCAATATTCATCGCAATATATCCATCTATCTTAATTCCATAAAGCATATTAGATACTGCATCAACTGTATTCTCACAACTAGATTCCATTCCATCCCCATTTGCATGAGCAAAAGCGATCTGTACCTTTGTCGTTGCCAAATAAGAGCCATCTTCATCAAGAGACTTCACATCGGTTATCGAATCACGATTAATCGGAAGCTTATAATAGGTATTCTCCTTTGTATTTAAAACAATCAACTCCAAAACATCACTCTGTCCAGTTCCGTTTGTCTCGGAATTCCTTTTCTTAATACCTCTGCTGTCTTCTCCAATATAAAGATACGTCTTTACATCCCAATTCGGCTTACACTTCACACCGTTAATTGTCACAATATCTTTATCCAATGGTATGCTTCCTTTTAGGTAGACAGTTGAAAAAAATAAAACTGTTTATCTGAAAGGGGGCATTTTTTATGGATAAGATTTCTCCAGAAGAAAAAATACAATGGATGGAAAAAATTCTTCAGAAAAAAGAATCCATCAGTTCTGTTGCATCAAAAATAGGAGTTTATTATACGACCGTTGATAAATGGCTTAGAAATTATCAATCAATTGGACCGGAAGCTTTTTTTCGAAAAGGTCATACCTATCGAACTCCTGCTCAAAAAGAAGCAGCTGTTTTCGATTATCTTTCTGGAAAAGGTTCTCTCCGGGATATCTGTGCCAAACACAAAATTTCAGATGCACAGATACTCAGAAGATGGATTATGAAGTATAATAGTCATGATAAGGAAACAGGAGGTAGACCAATCATGACTAAAGGCAGAAAAACTACATTTGAAGAACGTGTCGAGATCGTTCAATATTGCATAAAACATTCTCATAACTATTCGGAAACAGCAAAAAAATTTCACATTTCTTATCATCAGGCCAGAAGTTATACTATAAGATATGAAGAAAACGGGGTGGATGGGCTGCAAGATAAGCGGGGAAAGAGAAAATCCCCAGAGGAAATGACGGAAGTAGAAAAACTGCGTGCAGAAGTAAGACTTCTGCGTGCGGAAAAAAGACGGGCAGAAATAGAGATATCTTTCTTAAAAAAATTAGAAGAGATAGAGAGGAGGGGAGGCTGAGCCTGATACGCCAGGAACATATCTATCGGGCAATCAAGGAAGAACACGAAAAATATAACTATCCAATCCTGTTATTATGTGAAATAGGTGGAATCGCCAGATCATCCTACTACAAATGGCTCTATCACGTAGAGACACCGAACGAGAGATTTAACGAGGAATTGGCAGAGAAACTGGAACAATTACATGAAAAACATCCAGATATGGGATATAGAAGGTTAAATGACAAGCTGCGCCACGATGAAGACATTCGGGTAAATGATAAGAGAATCCTCCGTATTTGCAGAAAAAAACAGATCCGGTCCAACTTAAAGAGCCGGTATAATGGCTGTACCAGAGCATCAAACAACCCAGCATTTATTGCAGAAAACATTCTTAATAGAGAATTTAAGGCAGAACACCTTAATGAGAAATGGGTTACTGATGTAACGGAATTCAAATATGGAAACACCTTAGACAGTGTTCATAAAATATATTTAAGCGCTATATTAGACTTATGTGATAGACGGCCCGTTGCATATGTTATTGGGGATAGTAATAATAATGCGCTGGTATTTGAAACTTTTGATAAAGCAGTAAAGGCAAATCCAGAAGCCCATCCTATTTTTCACAGTGACAGAGGATATCAGTATACCTCCCGAAGATTCCATCAGAAATTGGAAGAAGCAGGAATGATACAGAGTATGTCGAGGGTAGCACACTGTACAGATAATGGAGTAATGGAAGGCTTTTGGGGAATCTTGAAACGGGAAATGTATTATGGAAAGAAATTTGAGAGCAGAGAAGAATTAGTGAAGGCAATCACAGAATATATAGATTACTATACAAACGACCGACCACAGAGAGGACTTGGAGTATTAACACCAATGGAATTTCATGAAAAGCAACGATTGGCGGCATAAAAATGTTGCCCGATATCCAACCGGGCAACACAAAAATTTTATATTTTTTTAATTGTCTACTTGACGGGATGCACACCACAACTCTGCTGTACTCTGTTCTTGATCCACTTTTTTCTTACTATTATTATGTTCAGGCAAAACCGTTGCAACACCAACTATCGCAATACAGATTACCGCAAATACCAGCACTACTAAAGAAAACTTTTTGTAAAGCTTTACTTTTTCTCCCTTTGCGTAATGCTTTCTTTTCATTTAAAACACCCCTATCATTAAAAAATGCTATGAATTAATGCGGTCCCAGCCTCCGGATTCATCTTCTCACACACAATAAGTACCATGAGTATTATAAACAAAATAACACTTATAACAATCGAAATCTTCTTTGACATTTACCTTTCCTCCCTATTTAGTAAATAAAGGGCCTGTGCATCCATCTCATCCATAAAAGCCTTTCCCATCTTCTTTTCCAAAGCATTACGACCTTTTATGAGATTCGGTGCCCTATGATGAACACCGTGACAATCACTTCCTAAAAAAATCATACCCTTCTTCTTAAGCATTTTAAAAATCTGTCTTCGTTCCCCCCACTGTTCAAAACTCTCTGCATTAATCTGAACATAAACAGGAAGTTCCAACAATTCATATATCTTCTTTTTATTCCCCGGGATTGTTAAAAATCTCTCTAAATGAGCCAGCAAAACTTTCATTCTGCGTCGTTCTAATATATATTTAATCTCATCTATATCCGCCTTCGTCCATGGAGAAAACGGCATCTCTAAAAGAAGCAAATCAGTACCCTGATATGTTAAATCTTCTAGACGCTCTGCTCGACTTATGCCCGAAAAAAAAGCCACTTCCGCCCCTACCACAATCTCAGGATATTCGTCTTTTTCTGTCAAACACTGCTTTAATTGTTCAAAAGCATTCTGCCTTCTGTCCAGAAATGAAGAAATTCTATCCTCTGTGGCATAAAAATGAGACGTAGCCGCTATAATATCTACACCTTGTGAAGCCGAGATTTGCAGCATCCCCAATGATTTTTCAACATTACGACTCCCATCATCTATCCCCGGCAAAATATGAGAGTGAAAATCTATTACTAGCATTCTCTTTTCCCTTCTATGTAATTTATCTGTAACCTATCTGTAATTTATCCTTAATCACAAAACTAAGAGGTATTCTCTCCATATAATTACAAGAAGAAAATAACCCCTCTCTTTCTTTTTACTATTCTATACTAAGCGGTGCTAGAATATAAATAGTACAAGTCAAAATGAGAATTCCTAATCTAATATTTCATGGTACAATGTAGGTACCGCACTGAAGGAGGATCTCATTATGGCAAAGCACTATGACAAACAGTTTAAACTGGATGCAGTCCAGTATTATCATGATCACAGAGACTTAGGACTGCAGGGCTGTGCATCAAATTTAGGAATCAGTCAACAAACATTATCACGCTGGCAAAAGGAGCTACGTGAGACAGGTGATATCGAATGCCGTGGTTCCGGTAATTATGCTTCTGATGAAGCAAAAGAAATCGCACGATTAAAACGTGAACTTCGTGATGCACAGGACGCTCTTGATGTACTAAAAAAAGCAATCAACATTCTGGGAAAATGACGGAAGCCATTTATCTCGAAGTTGCTGAGAAGGCAGAAACTGCCCATAAGGCTGGACGCCGGGTTTCTGTCTCCGGAATGTTGAAATATCTCGGCGTTTCCCGTTCTGGTTACCGTGCATGGCTAAAACATGTTCCTTCAAACGCTGAACAGCGTCGTGAAACGGTAAAAGCCAAAATCAAGGATATTTATGATGAATCAAAACAGAATTACGGTGCCCCAAAGATTACCAAAGAACTGCGAAAATCAGGGGAAATAATCTCTGAACGTACAGTTGGTAAATACATGAGGCAAATGGGAATCAAAGCACAATGGGTAAAACCATGGACTATTACCACAAAAGATTCTGACTTCAGTAGCGAATTGCAAAATATCCTTGATGAACAGTTTAATCCGGAACGCCCAAATGCTGTCTGGTGTTCTGATATCACATATATCTGGACGATAGACGGATTTGTTTATCTAACCAGTATTATGGATTTATATTCCAGAAAAATCATTGCCTGGACACTTTCTAAAACACTGGAAGTATCCTGCGTGATTGAAACAATAAATAAAGCTAAAGCAAGACGTAAAATCGAAGAACCATTGATTCTGCATTCCGATCGTGGCAGCCAGTATGTATCCAAAGAATACAAGAGGATAACTGCCGGTATACAGTGTAGCTATTCGAAAAAAGCTTATCCTTGGGACAACGCATGTATTGAATCATTCCATTCATTGATCAAACGTGAATGGCTGAACCGCTTCAAAATCCGCGATTATGATCATGCGTACCGATTGGTCTTCGAATATCTGGAAGCATTTTACAATACAAAACGTATTCATAGCCATTGTGACTATATGTCTCCAAATGATTATGAAGAACTGTATCGTAGAATCCAGAAAGACGAATTGCTGATGGCAAGTTAAGATGAGGAAAACCTCATTTTAACTTGTACTAAATCTTGACATAGGACCAAAGATATAAAAAATTGCAATGTATTATATCACAATAATATTCAAAAAAATAAGATTTTCTTTACAAAATATACAATTTTTGATTTGCATATTTGATATAGACGAAAAAAAGAAAGCAATCTATCCGAGAAATTAAATCTCAAGTGACTGACATTCAAATTGCTATATATACTTGAAATTTAGTTACATCAGATACACCAGATGTGGAATGATTTATTGCAGGATTACAGAGATGCACAATAGAATTTTATGCTGAATTGTAAGAAGACTGAGTACAATTCAGCATAAAGATACTCACTTCTGGACAATCCCCATTCTTATCAATTGTAGGTTTCAGATAGTCAGAAAAAAGAATGGTTATAAGTATTGCATTTTGTGACTTTGTGCTATGGAATTCTGACCATAGGAACTTGGGACTCGTTTTTTCCAAGTTCCTGTTTTTCTGAGCAGAATGGAATGCTTAGCACAACGGAACAAAATCAAACTTATAACCATTCTTTTTTCGTCTACACCAAATCTACAATCAAACTTTCATTAATATCAGGCTCCATATTGGAGTTGTGATCAATGAAGCTGCTGTGGAAAATACAACGAGTTTTACGGAAAATTCTTCTTCACAGTCATATTTAGAAGCAAGGATCGTTGTAGTCGCTCCAGCCGGCATTGCTGCAAGAAGTACACTGACACCCTTAACAAGACTGTCTATATGAAACATCAAGCATGGAATAAATACACAGAACGGAATAATGATTAAACGAATCACACTATAAAAAAGCACATCTTTATCCACCAGAGTTCTTGGATCCGCATCGGCAAGTATCATTCCAATTACAAGCATGGACATTGCCGTATTACAGTTACTTATCGAAGTAATCGTTTCCTGTAAGAAATGTGGCGGCCGCCATCCGGTCAACATTAAAACTACTCCGATCTCGCAGGCAATGATACATGGATGACTAAATATCTTTTTTAACATTTCCTTTTTCGTCGGTGCTTCCGTAAATACAGAAACACCTTCTGACCACATCATGATTCTTTGCGGAATCAGATAGATAGAAGCCAGTGTAAGACCCATCATTCCATATACACCCTGTGCGATTGGGTTGCCAAGAAAACCTGCATTCGAGCAAATGGTTGCATAACGCAGACATTTCTTTCTTTTTACAGAACATTTATTATATAATACACTGCCTAAGATAACACAAAACACTTGAATTAATATAGAAATGATCAGAATTACCATAAAGTCCTGCGCAATTTTCGATGAAAACTTTATCATAAAAGAAAAGATAATATTACATGGCAAAATAAGGTCAATAACAAGATTCGTCATGCTTTTCTGTCCTTCCTTGCCAATCACTTTGGCCTTTTTCAAAATCAACCCAATAATAATCAGGGCAAACATCATCAACTGTAAATTTACTAATTCTTTCACTCTTGTGTATCTCCGTTTCTCTGTTTAGAAAAAATACTTTCTACGCTAATAGCGCTTTATCACTGCTAAATTCTTCTCCGGCAACTACTTCAAATTTACGAAGTAAATCTTCTACGGTAAGTTTTTTCTTTTCCTCGCCAGCAATATTTAAAACAATTTTTCCTTCATGCATCATAATCAGGCGGTTACCATGTGCGATCGCATCCTTCATGTTATGGGTAACCATCATCGCTGTCAGATTATTTTCTTTAATAATACGGTCAGAAATCTCTAATACCTTCTGCGCTGTCTTGGGGTCAAGGGCAGCTGTATGCTCATCAAGAAGTAATAGCTTCGGCTTTTGTAATGTCGCCATCAACAGTGTTAACGCCTGTCTCTGTCCGCCTGAGAGAAGTCCTACCTTTGCTTCCATACGATCTTCTAATCCCAGATCAAGCATCTTTAAAAGTTCTCTGTACTTCTCTTTTTCTGCCTTAGTAATACCCCAGCAAAGTCCACGACCCTTTCCACGACGCGCCGCAAGTGCAAGATTCTCCTGAATCTCCATTGTTGCCGCTGTACCTGTCATCGGATCCTGAAAGACACGCCCAAGATACTTTGCTCTCTTAAATTCTGGAATACCTGTAACGTTAATCCCATCAATTGTAATACTTCCGTTATCTACTGGCCACACACCGGCAATCGCATTCAATGTTGTGGACTTTCCTGCACCATTTCCACCAATAATTGTAACAAAATCACCATCATCAAGATGAAGATTAACTCCATTTAACGCCTTCTTTTCATGAATTGTTCCCGGATTAAATGTCTTTTTAATATTTACAAGGTCTAACATACTATTCGGCTCCTTTCTTTGCGGCTTTAGCAAAAGAATTCCTTGATTTTGCTCGAAGATACGGCACAGCAAGGAAAATAGCTACGATAATCGCAGTAAATAACTTCAGATCATTTGTCGGCATCTTAAGCCAAAGTACAATACCAACAACAATGTAATAGATGATTCCACCGATTACTACAAAAATAAGTCTTCCCATAAAGTTCAGGTGCTTAGCCAATAATGCTTCTCCAAGAACTTCTCCGATTATTACAGCCGCAAGACCAATAACGATGGCGCCACGACCCATGTTGATATCCGCAAATCCCTGGTATTGTGCAATAAGCCCACCTGCAAGAGCAACCAGTCCATTAGAAAGAGCAAGGGCAAGAATCTTCATAAAATCTACATTAATTCCCTGTGCCTTTGCCATATTCGGATTACATCCTGTCGCACGAAGTGCACAACCCTGCTCTGTTCCAAAATACCAATATAAAATACAGATAATAACAAATGCAAATATTACGCTGACAAGAATGGATTTCTGTACCTCCCGTAAAGAAACAAGAAGATTATACTTATCTACACTCAATGCCTGATTTGCCATACCCATAATATTTAAGTTAATAGAATACAGGGCAATCTGACTTAAAATGCCTGCCAAAATATCTGGAATTCCAAGTACCGTATGTAAAAATCCTGTTACAAAACCAGCCACAAGCCCTGCTGCAAAAGCTATAAGAAGTGCAGTTGGCACTGACCAGCCGTTAATGACGAGCATAACCGTAACCGCTCCACCAGTAGCAAAAGAGCCATCCACTGTCAGATCTGCAAAATTCAGTACACGAAATGTCAAATACACTCCTAAAGCCATAATTCCCCAAATAACACCCTGCGCGATATTTCCCGGCAAAGCACCGATCAGTGTCGGTACACTCAAAGAAGCAAAATACGCTGTCATATTCCTAATTCCTCCTAACTTCTAACAGCAACTTAGGGTGTCGCAAAATATCACGACACCCTTCTGTTACTATTGATTAAAATACTTTATAAAGTAAAATACATTAGACCCTACTGTGCAATTGCTGTATATCCATCTGGAACCTTGATTCCCAGCTCGTTACAGATGTCTTTGTTGTATTCCTTTGTTACCTTTGGTGCAGATTGTACTTCCATAGTAGAAACATCCGTACCCTTTGTAAGAATCTCTGCAGCCATCTTACCTGTTTCATATCCAAGATCATAGTAGCTGATAGATAAAGTAGCTACACCACAACCAGAACAAATTCCCTCTTCACCTGCAATAATAGGTTTCTTTGCTGGCACCGCAATATTTTTAATAATCTCTGTACAAGATGCCGCTGTATTATCTGTAGGAACATAAAGAACATCACTTCCAGAACATGCAGAAGTTGTTACAGAAGCAACATCATTAGAATCTGCAAAACTGTACTCTGTACATTTATATCCGTATTTATTAAGGGACTCTTCAATCTTTTTAGCCTGATATACTGAGTTAGGCTCCGCAGAACAGTAGAGAATACCAACATTCTTCGCATCCGGGAACATCTCATGAAGTAAATCCGCCTGCTGATCTAATGGTGCAAGATCAGAAGTACCAGAAATATTTCTTCCTGTTGTTCCAGACCAGTCACTAAGATCCAACGCTGTCGCATAATCTGTTACAGCAGTTCCGAGAATCGGAATCGTATCTGTAGCTGCTGCCGCTGCCTGAAGAGAAGCTGTCGCATTCGCAAGAATCAAATCATCTCCATCAGATACAAACTGATTCGTAATAGTTGTACACATTGCAGAATCACCCGCTGCATTCTGCTCATCAAATTTAACTTTATCCTTACCAAGTTCATCAATCAAGGATTCCTTAAATCCCTTTGTTGCAGCATCAAGCGCTTTATGCTGCACTAACTGGCAAATACCAATCTTATATACCTTATCTCCAGAAGCCTGAGACTGTGTAGCCTGTGCCTCACTTCCCGCTTCACTTCCACTATTGCTGCTTCCGCAGCCACATAATCCGAGTGCCATAACACCTGCAAGCATAACTGCAAGTATCTTATTCATATGTTTTCTCATCTTTCATTCCTCCCGAAAATTTAAATTAAAACTGTGTATTCAAGCCCGATCTGCCAAATCTTCTGTCTTATACTGTATCTTATACTACTTATACAAACCACATCCAGAAATACCTCAATATTCTTATTACAAGATGCGCATCATACAACACATGACCTAACATAACAAGGCACTTTCTCATTCACAGTTCTGCACTTTTAACATTAAAAGTGTTAAATTTATTATCTATTCTATTCCTTTTCCTTCCAAAATGCAAGTAAAAAATGAATTTTTTTTATTTTTTCTTGCATTTTAAGTGACCTGCAAGCAAACTTATGTTATGATAGTTTTTGGGATTATTACTATAAATTTTTCAGTTATTTTACATGTATTCTCGGAATCTTTTTGTGCTTGATTTTGTGAGAAAGACTCCGAGAGTACGTTTACATCGAATGGAGGTTATTTTTTTGGATAATGTACATTGGAGGAACATTATGACAGAAAAACTAGAGAAACTGAAGCAGGGTTACACAAACTTAAGCGAATGGTTAGAACACATCATGGCCGCGATCGTTCTCATCGCCATCGTAATCGCTATTGCTTCCTTATGGGAACCATTTAAAGAATTCCTACATACCCGTACGGAATCCGGTTCCTTCCTTGAATACATGGCAAGCGTATTCGATATCGTTATCGGCATCGAATTTTTCAAACTCTTATGCAAACCACGAAAAGATACAATGTTAGAAGTTCTCATGTTCGTAATCGCACGACATATGATCATCGAACATACTACTGCAGTCGAGAACCTTCTCTCCATCATTGCCATCTCTATTCTGATCATCGTAGACCGCTACTTTCTAAAATCAAAAATATTGAATTAAATACTAATTTGATGGACTAAAGAGACGAAAAGCAGAAATTTCATATATAATACAATGTGAAGATAGTCGCGGCGTAGAAAATGCCTGTTCGGCATTTTTACTGGCTCCGACATCACATTGTATTATATATGAAATTTCTGCTTTTCTGCTGTTTGGATCCAGAAGGAAATTAGTATTTAAATCTTGGATGGGAGAGAGGGGATTGTCCAAAAGTCTGTGGTTTTTATTTGGAATGAAAATCTCCAGAAGAGGGGTATCTTCTTAACAATTCAGCATAGAATTTTGTTTTAGCGGCTGTCTAGTTTTGATAACAAATAACAAATTGGTAATTTATGTTGGAAATATAACAATTTGAGTGTCAATCCTTTAGAATTTAATTTTCCGGAAGACCATAGCCTTCGGGCACATTCCATGTTGTTAAACCATAGATTTAGATAGTCAGAAAAAAGAAATAATACCATATCCCAGATGCGGCTTCGGAGCGTGTTTAAGATGCGAACGAGCATTTTAAACACAGCGACTACAGAGCAGATGGGATATGGTATTATTTCTTTTTTCGTCTACACGAAATCTACAAATTCGTATTTATTTATAGCCTTGAGGATTATTCTTCTGCCAGTTCCATGTATCACGACACATATCCTCTAATGTTCTCTTTGTCTTCCATCCAAGAACCTTCTCTGCCTTCTCTGAATTCGCCCAGAATTCCGGAAGGTCACCTGCTCTTCTCTCACCGATTTCATACTTAATCTTAATATCGTTAGCAGATTCAAACGCATGGATAATCTCCAATACACTATAAGGTGTACCTGTTCCTAAGTTAAATACTTCTACACCTTTATGATCTGCAGCATATTCTACTGCCTTTAAATGACCATTCGCCAAATCCATTACATGAATATAATCACGACGGCATGTTCCATCTTTTGTAGGATAATCTCCTCCATAAACAGTAAGATGATCTCTTCTTCCTACTGCTACCTGTGCGATATATGGCATCAGGTTGTTAGGAATACCCTGTGGATCTTCACCCATTCTTCCAGACTCATGTGCTCCGATTGGATTAAAGTAACGAAGCAGAACAACTGTCAGATCTTCATCTGCTTTTGCCGCATCTTCGAGAATCTCTTCCATCATAACCTTTGTCCAGCCATATGGATTAGAACAGCTTCCTCTCTTCATCGTCTCAATATAAGGAATATCATTCTCCTCACCATAAACTGTAGCAGAAGAAGAGAATACAAACTTCTTCACTCCAGCTTCTCTCATACACTCTAATAATGTAAGAGTGGTATCGATATTATTTCTATAATATTCAATTGGTTTCTGAACAGACTCACCAACTGCCTTAAGACCTGCAAAATGAATGACACAATCAATCTTATTCTCTTTAAAAATCGTAGTCATAGCTGCTTTATCTTTAACATCTGCCTCATAAGAAACTACCTTTTTGCCGGAAACTTCCTCTACACGATTCACTGCTTCCGCACAGCTATTACAATAATCATCTACAATAACTACATCATGGCCTGCTGCCAATAATTCCACTGCCGTATGGGAACCAATATAGCCAGCTCCCCCTGCTAATAAAATATTCATCCCAAAAACTCCTCTTAAAAACTTTGTAAATAAACGGTTTCTAGTAAAAGTTTACCGCAATTTTTAGTAAAAATCAAGATGTATATAATTTTAAGCTAAAAAAATCTCAAGAAAATAAATTCTCACTCTTTTCCTTCAGGATAAAACTTTAATTTTTATATTAAACCAAATTAAATCAAAAACAAAAAAACCAGAAACTTTATAATAAAATTTCTGGTTTTTCTCTCTTTTATCCCATTTATCCCATCAATTACTACTTAGCAGCTGTTGTCTCTTCTGCCTTTTCTGTAGATGTGGAATCCGCACTCTTTAAAGATAACTGTGCCCAAAGTTTCTGGTCTACATCCTTGTTGTAATCCCACTTCTTCTCAAGCTTCTTCGTCCAGTTGTCATACTTTTTCTGGAAAGCTTCAGACTGTTTCTGCTCTTTTAAAGACTTTTTATTACTTTCAGTCTCTTCTTTATCTGTATAAGCGACAAGCTTAGCGATAACATAACCATTATTACATTCTAAAACTTTATCTGCGATGTCGCCGTCTTTCATGCCTTTCATGACACCTTCAAATGCTTCACCTTCTTCAGATTCGCCTGTTGCATAAGACTCATCTGTATTAGAATAATTCTGCTCTTTGGCAACTTTTTTAATCGTCTTCTTACCACTCTGAATCTCTTTAAGCGCTGCTTCTGCCTTAGCCTTTACAGCTTTCTTTTCCTTCGCACTCATCTGTGTTGTCTTGCCCTCTTTATCTGTCTTCGTTGTGGCAAATACAACTCTGTAGATTGTAGACTTTCTCGCCTCATCTTCTGTTACAGTAACTTTTTCTTTACTTTCAATCTTTTCCTGAACTTTCGATGCTAATGTACTGTCTCTGTAAATCTTCTCAACATCCTCACGAGTAGCTCCACATTCCTTCATCGCCTTCTTACCAGCCTTATCCTGATAATAGGAAAGAGCAGAATCACTACACTGCTGCTTCTCCTCATGTGTTAACTTGCAGTCGTATTTATCCGCTTTCTTATTAAGAATGATATTCTGTTTCATCTGGGAAATAACCTGTTTCTTTACATACTCTTCAAATGTCTGGTCCTTCCCGTCATCATCCTGACCCATAGACATACTCCAGAAGTCACTTCCGTAATAGCTGCTGTAAGTCTTCTCATACTGTGCTCCAAGCATCTTAGCATACAGCCACGCTTCCTTCAATGTTACATCTGTACCGTCATAACTGAATAAAACTTTATTTCCATCCTGTGTTTTTGTTCCCTTTCCGCTGCTTGATGTAGAACAGCCTGTCATAAGACCCATAGCCATGATCACTACAAGAACAAGGGAAAGAACCTTTGTTAACTTCGCCTTCATTATTAACCTCCTATAATCTTAATGTACTCTCGAAATCTTTTTCATTAAAACTCCGAGAGCACATTTTACACTACATTTTTTTATTATAGTACAAATCGAAGAATACAACAAGTGAATTCTGGATTGTAGATTTCGTGTAGACGAAAAAAGAAATACTGCCCTATCCCATCTGCTCTGTAGTCGCTGTATTTAAGATGCTCGTCCGCATCTTAAACACGCTCCGAAGCCGCATCTGGGATAGGGCAGTATTTCTTTTTTCTGACTATCTAAATCTATAATTGGTGAGAATAAGGGGATTGCCCAGAAGGCTATGATTTTTAATCAAATAACTGTTCCGACATAAGAAAATATTCTCCTCTGGAGATTTTTATTCTAGTGAAAACCATAGACTTCTGAACAATCCCCTCTTCCTCAAATCCAAATACTAATTTCCTTCTGGAACCAAAAAACAGAAAAGCAAAAATTTGATATAAAAGAAAATGTGATGTCGGAGCTAGTAAAAATGCCGGTCAGGCATTTTCTACGAAGCGACTATCTTCACATTTTCTTTTATATCAAATTTCTGCTTTTCGTCTCTTTAGTCCAGTAAATTAGTAGTTGTTTAAATGTTCTTTGATATAAGGTTCTACTACTTTTTCGAATTCTTCGTCTCTTAACCACCACTGATCATGTGTTGTTTCTTCGATTAATTTTCCTTCGGTTGTGTATACCGTTACCTTTTTATCTAAATCACCTACAAATGCAACAAGTTCTTCGAATTTAACTTTCACAACATTATCTGCTCCGGCAAAGTCTTTTTCTGCATGGTCTGTTACGTAGAGATAACTTTGTACAAATGCATTATCAAAGTATGTACCTTTTTTAATCTGCTGATGGATATGTCCGATATATGTAAGCTGTTCTTTCTGGAGAGAAACTCCTAACTGTTCTTTGATCTGATGAACCATTGCTTCTTCGTGTGTTTCTTCTGGGTCAATGTGACCGGATGTAAGGATGTCGTATGCTCCTTTGTATACAATGTCATTATCGGCTCTTTTTTGTAAGTAAAACCAGAGCTGATCCTCCTTTTTTTCTGCTAACCAGAAGTGTACTACCTGATGTAAAAGTCCTTTTGTATGTACCTCTTCGTATGGCGCTACACCAATTACGTTATATAAACTGTCATAAATCTTATAATTTTTTTCTTCCATAATTTAATATCCTCCTTGCATATATGCAATCGTTCTAGTGTGCCGCAAGTCGGTACGCTAGGTGTTTTCCCTACATTATTGTATCTCATTTCTGGAAAAATACCAGAGTTTTTTTACATAAAATTAGAGATATTGCTTTATCACGTTGTTTCCTATTTAAGACAAAAATTATCTGTTTGATTTTCGGAGATTATCGCATATAATAACAGTTGATATGTTCTGTGCATTTGAACGTGATGAACAGAATGATTAGACTTGAATGAAAATGCATGATGAATGAAAGCACATAATAAATGAAAGGATTTTTTATGAAAGAGACTATCTTACTTTATAATTTTGATTCCGCTGCTATCCGCAATAAAATCAAGTTTTTATGTATTCAATCCGGTATTCATATCCGCGTTGTGGAAAAGCAGCAGTATGATGTTCCGATTGGAATACTTGCCTGTGGAAAAAAGGAAGAGATGGCATCTTTTCTTCGTTCAGAGGAATCCGAAAGCAATGCTTCTTTTGATGATCCAATGCTTGTATTTGCCGGTTTTACTGGGACAAAACTTAATCAGTTTTTAAATGCCATGTATAAGCAGAAGATTCCAAGGGTCAATCTAAAGGCAATGCTTACAGAGCACAATGTGAATTGGGATTCTGTCACATTACATGATGAACTTGCTAAAGAGCATGAGGCAATGAACGGGAATTCGCAGAAGTAAAAATATAAAAATATGCAGCGTCAAAACTTGCCGCTGCATTCATCTGCATTTCATCACATTTATGAAATTAAATCTGCAAATAAGTTCTTTAACCGTATCGTCAACACTTTTTACCTGCGAGTCGGAGTCATTGATAATCAGTCCTTCTCGTATTTTTCAATTAAACACTGATGCTCTTTGGTACCTTTATCATAGTTGATTCCCACAAGCAAGATGTCACCAGTGTAGTTCAGTATCGACTCCGGATACCGCTTATCCTTTATCTGCTGCAAAGCTGTTGTTACATCTTTGTTCCATTTCAATTCGACAACCAACACAGGATAAAACGAGCTATATTCGGGTTTTGGTATGAAAACAAAATCTGCAAAACCATTTCCAGCAGGCATTTCACGAATTGGCTTAAAATAATACTGCATTGCACTCAAATAGGCAATCGAGAGAACACTCTATTTGTATATTTAATGATTCCAGTTTTATCTACATAGATTTCAGAATTCAAAGCAACTTGGAACGCAGAATTGTCCGGATTAACAAACATTCCCATGCGTATCACGCTCCTTTCTTGGACAGCATGTTACACCATGCCTATTATACTTTGATTTTACCATCTAGCAGCCCAAACAGCAATCATAACAGTTGATTATTCATGGATTTCTAATGGAAGATTATCTGGATCATGGAAAAATGTCATTTTCTTTCCAGTGTAATCATCTAAGCGTACCGGTTCTGTTGCTATTCCTTTTGCATTAAGCTCTTTAACCGTATCGTCAACACTTTTTACCTCAAATGCCAGATGGCGTAATCCCAATGCTTCCGGATAATTTACACGAGCTGGAGCATTTTTTATGATAAAAAGTTCTATTTCCTGCGACCCACACGCCAGATCAATCTTGTAATCATCGCGTTCTTTTCGATAATTTTCTCTGATCACCTTAAATCCAAGCAGATCCACATAAAAATGTTTTGATTTTTCATAATCGCTTCCAATGATTGCAATATGATGAATGGTATCGAACATAACTCTCACCTCCGTTTTTCATAATGGTATACTTCCTCTCATATTTTGAGAAGATTGTATCAGAAAATTAATTGCAGTAACAGGTACGGATGATTACCTGCTTACCCGTATATGAATAAAAAGATGCAGTTTCTACATAAATGAAATTATATTCTACAAGAGAACAGTCTACTTTCAAGTTATAATAAAAAATCTTCCAAATCTGGATAATCTGTAATGTGTTTTCTTACATAATTCCTCTTAAATGCTGCAAAAATACTCCTCCTACTTAAAGAACTCCTTAAGCTTTTAATATATCGTTGTGATTCTGGATTTTTTCTATGGTTTTCTAATGTTTTATATAAAACATTCATAGATTCTGCTAATCGGTCTACTCTATATTGACAAGCAGCCTGCCGAATCCCTGTATTCCGTTTTTCAAAAGATGCCTGTATAAGTTCTGCTGTCATGACTGCACATTCTTCGTCAACTAAACTATGTACACTTACCTTCCCCTCTTCATAGCTTTGTTCCAATTTTTTCTCTGGGTCCTCAGCACAGCAATCTATAATTTTATCATCATATCTTGCTTCTTTTTTCAAATTATTGCAATGTGGGCACGCATAAAACAAATTATTCCAATCAAAAACTCTTTCTCGTATTTTTCTACCATGATGTGGTCTTAAATGTTCTACTTCTGGATCAGAAAGTCCGCCTAACTCACAAATGTAGCATTTATCATTGGAATCTTCTTTTAATTGCTGTATAACATCTGGCTCATTATAACTTCCATGTGCTTTTTGTTTTTCAATAGCTAATGATATCGGAGGAATCGGATTTCTGTGTATCTTTATCATATTCCTACCCCCTGTTTTCAAATTCTAACTTCATCTTGCTATATTCTGCTGTCAATTCTTGTGCAAGATAATCTGGAATTTCATCTAAATAATACTCCAAATGATCTATCTCTTCATATTCTTCATCCGACAACTCATCTTTTGAAACTAACGCCTTGTATCTTTCAAACTTTTCTCTCAATTCCTTTGATAACACATCCACTCTAAAATAGCCTTCCACAATACCTTCATACGGTAAATTTTTCAAACCATTTCTCACAAGAGTCCTATTCTCAAGATCATAAATCACTGCGTCATCTAAAGAACTTAAAATAAACGGCGAATGGGTAGTAATTATAAACTGTATATTTGGAAAAAGTTCCGTTAAAACAGGAAGAATTTTTTTCTGCAATTCAAGATGCAAATGTGTCTCGATTTCATCTATTAACACAATACCTTCCATATCAAACTCTGCCCGTAATCCCGATTGTGCTTCCATTCTCATAATTAAATCATTAATAATATCAAGCACTGCTGCATAACCACTTGACATCGTATTAAAATCAAAAGATTCCCTATCTGACTCATGAATAGAAAACTGAAATGTTTCATCATTAAATTTCAATTCAAGATGCTCATCTTCAAAAATGGTTTTTAAAATATTTTCAAACCTCTTAAACCACCTATCGATTTTTTCTGCTTTTTTAACATCTTTTGTAAAAGCTTGTGTTGCTTTTAAATCTACAAGATATTTTGTGAGCTTGGCACCCGGATTTTCTACAATATTATACTTGTTCTGTAACTCTACTTTTTCAATATTCTCATACGTTTCTACTTGAAACTCTCTTTGCGCTCTATAATATGCAAAAATAAAATTCCCTCGCTCATATTTTTCTTTTAATTGAATATTTGAATTACTGTTCAGAACTATTTCTGAAGTTAAGTTTTTTAATTCTTCTCCTTCAGAATTTAAACTTTTTTTATAAAATTCTTGCCTATTCTGTTCTGAATCCTTCAAGTGATTCAATGCGAAATAATATTTCTGTAATCGTCTTATTTTTTCTAATGCTATACTATCTTCCCCCAAAAAACTTTGGATATACCTTACCATAGCCTCTAATACACTTGTTTTCCCGCTCCCATTCTTACCCGTTAATATTAGGTGTTTTCTTTTTTGGGTCCCCAAAGGAATCCGTATATTCTCTAAATGACGAACCTTTTCTATTTTAATATCTGTAAAAAAAGTTTGTTCCACAATTTTACCCCCTATACTATATATAATCTATTTTACTCTAGCCTTTATAAATATATTTTATTTTTATTTAAAATTTATTCTACCATCTTTTAATTTGAAAGTATACGGTATAATGAATTCATAAATGTTTATGAATAATTTATATCCTATATGGAAAAATTAGATTTTTCCTGAACCTTCTTTAATCAAATATAGATATGCATAACACAGCGATATTCTCACATGTAATCTCCATTCCTATTAGATAAGAATATTTTTATCACGGAAATAGATTTTTTAATCTCTTTAATAAATAATTGTAGAACATTATTTTATAATTTTCATATATATAATCTGCTTGTTTTGCTTTCAGACACCAAATGTCATGAAACCCCTTCTTTTTCAATATTTATCCATTTCATCTATCTTTTGTTTTTTATTATACATACTCATCTAATACCAGTCAATGAATTTCATTTGCTCCTATAGGCGCTTTTGTACCTTCTGTATAAAGCATTCTTAACTGTATACCCAATGATGTGTTCGCTTTCAAATATGAAAAAGATGTAATACCGTTACAGTATAGCAATATTTCTATGGCGGTATTTCTTTATATGGAAGGGCAGAACTTGTCTAATCTTATATGTCCGGCATCGTTCCGCATTTAGACTTAACTCCGCAGCATTATAAATTCCTTTCGTGTAGGGCAGATAGGAATGAATAGATGCTCTAGAAAGCCCTGTGTGTTTCATAATCTCCGGAATCGTTTTCCCTAACTAATGCAGAGCATTGATTTCTGTGCATGTATCTGATGTGAATACATCTGCAGTAATGAGTAGCTTGCGGAGCTTAAGTAAACTGATATTTAATTCTACGGCCAGTGATCTTAAGGAATCTGTTTCTTGTTTTATTTGTTCTCTTTCGTTTTTTATCATTTATTCATCTCAAATTTTTGATTTTACAAAAGCAATAACATCATCATTCTTTTGCATCAAGTTGATCTGCTCTCTCCTGCTGAAAGAAAAATCACGGAAAAAGAATACTGGGCACAGCGTCGTGGACAGGAAAAACTTGATAAGCTCAACCAGAAAATGCTTGAAGATGGTATCACACCAAAAGAGACTCGCTATCAAACAGAGAAACAGTTTCTCCGGGATGCTATTGATGATGCTGCAAGCACCGCCAAGTCACCAGAAGAGTTTGCACAAATCCTCGATAAAAAATATCATATCATCTTCAAGATCAGCAGAAACCGGTATAGCTATCTTCATCCAGGCAGAAAAAAATATATCACTGGACGAAATCTCGGAACACGATATGAAGAGGATTTTCTATTACAGACATTTAAGGAAAATGCAAAATCACTCTCTGATAGGAAAATGAAAATTGAAGAACCGCAAATTACAGCTACTACAAAAGATTTACAGACAGCACTTTCTCCTGATGCTTCCGATATTCCTGTACCGTTCATTTTCATAAAATCAGATCTCCGACTTGTGATAGATTTACAGACCTGTATCAAAGCACAGCAGAGTGAAGCTTATGCTCAAAAAGTCAAACTCTCCAATCTGAAACAGATGGCTCAGACGGTTGCCTATATTCATGAACATGGATATAACTCTCTTGAAGATTTCCATACGGCACTTGACCAGGTATCCAATCAGACCAGTGCCGCCAGAAAATCTTTAAAGTATACAGAACAACAGCTTAAAGATGTGAATGAACAAATACATTTTACCGGACAGTACCTTGCATACAAAAACATATATGCAGACTACCGTAAGAGCCGCAATAAGGATAAATTCTACGAAGAACACCGGGCAGAGCTTTCCCTTTATGATACAGCTCTCCGAACGCTGAAAGAAAAATCTGCCGGAAGTAAGCTGCCTTCCATGAAAGCCCTCTATGCTGAAAAAGACCGGCTTATTGAATTGCGAGATACACAACGGGAAGATTTTTCTAACCACCGGGATTATGAACGGGAGCTTCGTACCGTGTCTTCCAATATTAATATGATCCTTGGGAAGAATCACGAGCAGGAACAACAGATTGAAAATGAAAAAGATTTATAGGCTGTTATTTTTCATCGGCATTTGTCGTTTCAAAATTCGGGTATTGAGGATTACTATTTGCCATGTTAAAATAATGATATAGAAATTCATGTTTACTATATTCCATTCTAAAGGAAAGCAGGTGGTGTTTTTACAATGAATAATACAGAAGAAACACTGAATTTTGAACAAAAGCATAAAGAAGATCTACAACGCCTTAGAGGGTTCCGTCTTTTAGATGATGATTTTATGAGTAAAGTTTTTGAAGATAAGGCATGTGCGGAATTTCTGCTTCAAATTATTTTGCAAAGGCATGACCTTAAAGTACAATCTGCACAGGGACAATACGATATAAAAAATTTACAAGGACGTTCTATTCGCTTGGATATATTAGCTGTCGATACCAATAACCGCTCTTATAATATAGAAATTCAAAGAAGTGATCGTGGTGCCGGTGCAAAACGTGCAAGATATAATAGCAGTCTTATAGATGCCAATATAACTGAAGCTGGCGATAAATATGATGCCCTCACTGAAACCTATGTAATTTTTATTACTGAAAATGATGTATTAAAAGCCGGGCTTCCAATTTATCATATTGACCGCATCATCCAAGAAACCGGTGAACCATTTGGCGATGAAGCTCATATTATTTATGTAAATTCCCAAATCAAAGATGAAACAGAACTTGGAAAACTAATGTACGATTTTTCCTGTACCGATCCAAAAGATATGTATTATAAAATACTTGCTGACCGGGTACGTTATTTTAAAGAAGATGAGGAAGGAGTTTTGACTATGTGCAGAGAAATGGAAAATATGCGAAAAGCTGAACGCATTGAAATTGCTAAGCGTATGCTGGCTTCCGGTAAACTCACTTACGAAGATATTGCCGCTTTTACAGACCTGACCTTAGAAGAAATCAAGGCTCTGGCTGTACAGAAAACTGCATAACAAAAAATGACTCCCTACAACACATGACCTATTTGGTATATGGGGATATGTTGTAGGGAGTTTCTTAGTAAGCGGCACACAACAAACCGCATAAAAATCCCATGGAAAGCATTCCTTTAAACAAAAATCCTTCCTCTGTAATTGCCTTCTTCTGCATACTGCATTGTTTTAATATCAAATAATTCGTCGGCATCTAATGACTGAACGATAAATGGAGAATGTGTGGAAACAATAAACTGGCTATTAGGAAATGTTCTTTTTAAATCTGCAACGATTTCTTTCTGCCACTTTGGATGCAGATGCAGATCTAGCTCATCAATCAAAATCACAGCTTCCTCTTCCAATGGATTCAACGAATCCGGATTTGCCATTGATAATCTCTTTGCAATATCTGCAATAACCGATAAAACTGCTTTATATCCTCCGCTTAACTGATCAATCTGGAGATCTACCCCTTCTGAATTTGTCATCACCATTCTTGACGGTGCTAACTCAATCCTTAAATTGGAATATCCCTTTATCATTCCTTCCAAAGCAGTTCTTACACAATTTAATTTGGGGTTCTTATAATTTGAATTTTCACGAATCCCTCGAAGTTCAATATCCTCTTCTGTCTTGAACCAATCATAAAAATCTCTAAAATAATTGACATTATCAAAACAGTTTCTTAAAGCATCTGTTACTTGAAAGTTTTTTATATGTCCCCTCTGTGATACTTCTCGTATAATTCTGTCTGTTCCATAGTAAAGAATCAATGGCAGTTTTCTCTCTTCCACACATTGCGAATACTTAGATTTCAATTCTTTTAAAGATTTTGCTTTTTCCGCCTTTACGTCCCCTGCATTTTCAAATGGTTGTTGTGACGAAAGTCTGCGTCTGTTTGTCCAGATATATTTTTCGCCATCCAATGTTATCCCTAAAGTAACTGCTGCTCCATTAGCTCCATTCCTTATATCCTTATTTGCCAGATCACACTCTTTCATTGCTTCTGCATTAACTGTTCTTAATACCGGTACAAATCCTTTTGTGATTGCCTCTAGTATAGTGGTTTTTCCGCTACCATTGTCTCCTATCAACGCAACAAAATTTTTATTTTCAAATGTGATTCTTTGTTTTTGAATCCCCCTGAAATTTGTTAATTCTATAAAATTGACTTTCACTGAGTCTCCTTCTTCATCTAAATATACATTGATTATATCTTACCCTTTACCTGCAAGGGTGACTATTCTTTATCTGAGGTTTTCATTTAAAAAGACCCTGTGTTCAAACAGAGCCTTTTGACATTTTCTTTCAAGAGCTTTCTCTCTAGCCAGCTTGCGGTAAATGTAAAACCCTTATTAAGCTACTAAGATACTGCTTTCTGGCACAACATCTTACTTTAACGCTTAACAGACACTCTTGTTGCCTGTCGTTACCTCAACACTACTATATCTAATGTAAATATGTCAACTTAATTTTTGCAAATTTTTTCTATTATTGCTGCACTTCTTCATCTATATATGCTTTGGGATGCCTGCTACTCACTACCTAACAGCTTATCATACCTTTATAAAAATTATTTTTTCATCTGCCCAGAATCTTGATATTTCCTTTGAAAACGGATATAATAACAGAAAAGAAATATATAAACACTATTTTGTTAATGGAGGTGCAATATGGCTAACTTATATCAGTACCTTACAGAAAACTATAAAGAAAATGAGCCTTTTTTTCTTTCTGATATACAGATTGAAGGAATGACGGGCAATAATATCCGTCAGCAGCTAAAAAAATTGACAGATGCTGAAAAGGTAAAACGTTTTGACAAAGGTATCTATTATCTTCCCAAGAGAAGTATTTTCAAATCTGGTTCAAAACCTACATTGGAAAAAGTTCTGGAATATAAATATCTGCGTGACAACGACAGACGGTGCGGTTACATCAGCGGATTATTATTTTTCAACCAAATGGGACTTACTACACAGGTTCCTATGCAATATGAAATCGTATCAAACAAGGCAACCAATGAATACCGGGAAACTTCTCTGGCAAAGTCCCGTATCATTATCAGAAAACCTAAAGTCCCTGTAACAGAAAAAAATTACATGGCTTTACAGTTTCTCGATATGTTAAAAGACGTGGATGTTTATTCAGAAATGTCTGGAACCGATTTGCAAAAACGTCTTTATCAGTATATGCGTGATGCTGGTTTGGAAATTTCTGATCTGGAATCTTATTTTTCATATTATCCTGATAAACTTTACAAAAATCTAATAGAAACGAGGGTGATCTATAATGGCATACTTGCATAACAATAAAGACCAGTTCCAGGATGCAATCGAACTGGCTTATGAACAGACCGGCATAATGGCACAGGCGATAGAAAAGGATTATTACGTCACCATGCTTCTTCGCCTTCTATCTGAAAAAATGCCTTACATCGTTTTCAAGGGTGGTACCTCTTTAAGCAAATGCCATAAAGTTATAAAGCGTTTCTCGGAAGATATAGATATTACAATAGATACCCAGATTTCACAGGGAAAGAAGAAAAAAATAAAACAGGCAATCGTTTCTTCCGCAGATGAACTAGGTATGAATATTGAAAATCTTGATGAAACAAGAAGCCGTCGGGATTACAACCGCTACATTATCAGTTATGACTCCGTACTTCCTTTAGCCAGTGATGCTTTAAGTCCTGCTGTATTATTAGAAACATCCTATACTGCGATTTCTTTTCCAACAGTAATATTACCTGTTCACAGCTATATTGGTGATATGATGGATAAAGAAGCTCCTGATTCTATCGAAGAATTTATGTTGCTGCCATTCTCCATGAAAGTACAGGGTATCGACAGAACACTGGCTGATAAAGTTTTTGCCATTTGCGATTATTATTTACAAGGCAAAGTTCAGAAACATTCCAGACACATATATGATATTTACAAACTTCTTCCGCTTGTTCCTCAAGATGAAACTTTCAAAAATCTTGTACATGAAGTAAGAAATATCAGGGCACAATCTCCAATCTGTCCATCTGCTCTTCCAGATGTAAATGTTCCGCAACTACTTGAACAGATTATTGAAGAAAAAGCCTACAAGAACGATTATGATAATTTGACTACCCAGCTTTTAGAGGAAAAGCTCTCTTATGATATTGTAATCAATTCCTTAAAAGATATTTCCAAGAGCGGAATCTTTAAATAGTGCATTGTCAGAAAACATAAAATAAACCTCTTTATTTGAAGGGGTTATATTTTATGTTTTTGCATTGTCACGAAAAGTTCTATAAAGTTGGTAATCTTTTGGTACTGTTGGTATTTCTTGCTTTTTTAATAACTTAACATTTCAGAAGTAATTTTTTCTTTTCCAACATAGTATTCAGAAGGAACCGTATAGTCATCTGCAAGTCTTAGAGCAGGATTGTCATGATCATACATATAACTGATATTTGAAGTTTGATATTGATACAATCTCTGAAGTACACATCGTAATAAATAACGCTGTTTCAATGTATCTGAATAATTATCGTGATCATCAAACATAACTACTTCTATTGGCAATTTATATTCATAACAATAATACTGGCTATTCTTTATGTACTTCCAACCGACAGATTCACAATCTAAACACTCTACCATCTGACCTAAAAACTCAGGGAGCATAGATAAATCTCTTGCATAGTGATTTCTATATAATAAATCTTTTAGGGCAAAACCATTAAAGCCAAAATCTTCTCTACCCTTTAAATACCCAAGTCTTATTTTCATATAACTTGGATTTCCATGCCAACACTTGTCCCAATCAACTGTTTTTCCTTTATAAATAACATTAATATGTTGTTTATCTCTTGAAAAGTCGATTCCATTTTCATGCATAAAAGAACTAAACGGATTCACAGATAAAAGTAAATCTGCAAGATTACATCCTTTCGTCTCATCTTCCGTACCGTGTAATCTTCTTGTAAGATGAAATAACAGTATTTCTTCCGGATATTTAGTACAATTATTTGCTATAAACTCATCTAACTTATTAATATAATCATTGTCACCAGACATACTGCCCATCAATAATAATTGTTCTCGTAATTCTAGTTGATGCATTTGAAAAATATTACATACCGATTTTTCCATACTTTCTCTTGAATGTGTATCAATGTACATTTAATTTCCCTCCAAAATCATTTTTTACTAATCATGCATGGCAACATATAAAAGGTCATAAAATTTATAAAAAATTATTTTCTTCTTTGCATTTCCATACTGGCAGTAGAGCGTTTTTTCCTCTCCACTTGCATTGAATTATTTTTTCTATCAATAAAAGCATCTGCAATTTCAATAAGTACAAGCACCATCACTGGGGTTCTCCCTCCAAAGGCTAAATCTCCTATAAGAATAAACTCTTTCCTGGTGAACGCCAATATAAGTGATAACACCAAAAAAGTTATTTTCATAAAGAAAGCCATGTTCTGTGCATCTTTACTCTTTGATATTGAAAATTTATAGTAAACAAGACCCATAAACATAGCCGTCAATAATATGAATAGATTTCGTAGCATAATATATTTTCTCCTCCGTAAAATTAAACTAATTGCCGCCTCTATCATATATTATAAGCACTGATTTCTTTTTTTCAACAAAAATGGCCCTGCCACATAAATAGCAAGACCACTTCCGTTGAAAATTACTTTTTCTTCCTTTCCATCTCTTCTTCCACTGCTCTTTGTTGCTGTGGTTGTCCTTTTCCCTGACTGGCTATCTTCTGCTGATGCTTGCGAAGTCGTTTCAACACTGATCTCCGGGGAGCATTTTTATCTTTTTTCTTTGGAGTATTGTTCATCAGTCCATCAATCATATTGTAGTTGGCTTCTTCTGCCATCTCTGCACTGCGAAGATATTCTCCGTTGTCCATGACCTTCTGCCAGTTTGCCAGCTCTGGTTTCTTTTTCTGCTGTTCTGGTGGCTGTTGTGTTTGATTCGGTTGCATTTGTGATTGCACCTGCTGTTGTCTTTGTTGTTCCTGTTCTTTTGCTGCCTGTTGCTGCATAAAGTTCTGAATGTTCCGTCTTGCTTCTTCGTCAAAGCCATTGTAACAGTCATTCATAACTACTGCTCCATCTTCACTGAGAATCACATAGGCGGCTCTTGTCCCATACTCTTCATGTTCCATCAGAAACCATTTCTTCTCGTTCATCAAAATATAATCCTGGGCAAGCCATGTACCTTTCTTTCCTTCGATTTCATATCCGGTTGTATCAATGGAAAGTCTGGTATCCGAGGAACTTTTGATTGTGAGAAATTCTGGAACAATGATGAATCTGTCTTTATTAATATAGTAGGCTGTGGTTTTTCCCTCATCCGTAATTACCAGAACATCGCTGCATCCGATGGAATGACCTTTGAAGTTCTTCGGTCGCTGTTTCTGCAGGCGTATTTTTATATCCGCCGGAGTTTCCCCCGGCTGGATTCTTCCAATGTACACCTGCTGATAGTTCTCAATGCTGACGCTCTTTCCTTCGCTTCTCAGCTTTTCATAAGAACGGAAACGAACATCACGATACTCTGGTGTTTCTTTTACCTGATATACTGCACACTGACTTGTACTCATTCCTCGTCCTCCTCTTCCAGTTCCGCTTTATAATCTTCCAGATCCATAAGAAAAATCTCATAGCCTTCGTCACTCATGCAGAACAGCTTTCTTATGGTATTGCAGACCAGTCCGATCATATCCGCATCCCCTTTCAGAAATGGAATGATATGGTCGATAGCTTCCATCGTATCATTTCTGTTTCCTTTATCAAACATTGCGGTCACTAAACATTCGTCTGTATCAAAGTTCATTGCCAGATCTATCATAATTCTACATCCCCCTTCTTATGTGCTTTGGTTTTTTCTGCTTCTTTATTTTTCTGTTCCTGTGCTTTTGCCCTTGCCTGAAACTCTTTCAACGACTGCAGCACAGATTTTTTCAGTTCTCCTTTTTCGCCCTTTACAGGCTCTTTCTTTTGCGTCTGGTTCGGTTCTACTGATACGGATTCTTTCTTGACTGGTGCTTCTGAAACTTCCTGTTTCACTTCCACAGTCTGTTCTGCTTCCTGCACTTTTCCATGTTTCTCATTCAGATATTTTTCCATATCGTTGATTGCTTTCTGTACCAATGGACTTTCCTTATAATGAGGAATCATATCTATCAGTTCTCTGTCTACTCTGTCCCAACACATCAGTTCGTACTCTCCAGAATAATCCTTATCCCCGTCCTGCAGGTCAAAACCAATCCCTTTGCCTCCATGTAGTCGATCTGCCGGAATACTTTCATAAATCTTAATCGCTTCTTCCAGAGTAAGATTATTATGGTACTCCCCCATGACTGGGAACTCCATACACTCTGCTACATAAAAAGTAATCGTAGCTTCTGGCTGTTCCTGTTCTGGTTGTCTGGTAAAGATAGAAAGGGTTTCTGCATTTTCCAGGCGGGAAAGTAATGACCGGGCAGTTATCACATCACTGTCTATATCAGATTCTTCCGATACTTCAACCAGCCAGTCCTTTAAATACCCTGTTTTCTGATTCAAAATGTCCTCTGTGATTTTCTCCACCTGTTCTTCCCTGTTCTCAACGGTATCTTTATATTCGTAAGTGTCATATTCATAGCTGAAATTATCTAAATCAGCCGCCAGCTTTTTGATCTCCTGCTGATCAAGGTAAGCATCTGATTCCTTCATATATTCTGCCAAAGTGATTCTTTCTTCTGCGATAGGATTGATGTCCACCTTAATACCTGCCATTGCTATACCATGAGCATTTAATTCATTGAAGAAACTGTCCTCCCGGATATTGCCACGATAAGAAAGCACTACATCAAGGTCAGAATCATTTCTGTAAAGTTCCTCCCTGCTTCTGGAACCATGCACCCTTGCAGCAAGCAGCTCTACTTCATTTTCCAGTCCCATTTCTTCCAGAATACCCTGTGCGTGATACAAGACACCCCGTTTCACTTCTGCCCTGCTAAGACCATTTAATGCAACCTCATCTCTTCCAATCTCAGAAGTCGCACGAAGTTCACCTGCCTGCAGTAAGTCTTTGGAATGTTGGATGGTCATTGCCTCAAATTCTTTATAGTCCACTTTGATACATTCCATATCATCCATTCTTTCACTTTTCAGGATTTCATAAGTAGCTTTCTGAACAGATACTTTGGGATCGTCATAATCATTGGAATGGATTTCGTGCAGGTCAGAATCATAAAAAATATAAAAATAGCCTTCTTCCGTTGCCTGTACGGTCAGATACCCTTTGCTCTTGGTAAACTGCATTGCAATTCCCTCACAGGTATCCACTGCTCTTTCCCGGTCATAGTCCTCAAAAATACTTGGAGGACAATTCTTTAATAACTGTGCCAGCCGCATCTGCCGTTCGCCTGCTTCTTCCACTTCTGCCATCAAATCCTCATAATCAACGGGAACTGCATTTTCCAGGGACATATCTTCATCTTCCAAAATATCTTCCATTGCCTGCCGCATAGAAATATCAGGATTGTCATAAGCACCACCGTCAATCTCATCATAATCCAAAGCATAAAAGGTATAATCATAGCCTTCCTCTGTTCTCTGGATTGCAAAATACTTATCGTCAATCTTATATGCAAGTTCATCCGGCTCTATTTCCGGCATAAGTTCTTCCACAGAAATCCCTTTCTCCTGCAGATATTCTGAAATAGCTTACCTATTGCAATAAAGCAAGATCTAAAATATCAAAAAGCTCAGAAAAAATGTAATAAAGCCAATGAAAAAATACGGAATCTTAATCTAACTCCTCAACAATGGGACACTGTTGATGCCGCTATCACTGCTGAAAACATTTCATCTATAGAATATATACGGATTGCCTACAAACAAGGAATCATTGATGCATTTTCTATTTTACGAGAAACTCTTTTATATATCCATGTTAATCTAATCACTTGCAAGCAATGAAGCAGAGATTTATCTCTGCTTTCCCATTTTCTTCTCTATTGCTTCCGGAACTCTGATCAAGCCAAATCGCCATAGTATCGGATAAATGTATGAAACTCCTCTAATATCTCCAAGTGCTTTCGGTTTCTTCACTTCTTCTGAAACCCTCTTACTATTTTCAAATGCCAGCACCACACTACTCCAGGCAAGGCTCTTACTTTTCTCTCTCCGGTCTATCAGCAACTCTCTGTTATACTCTCCGTTTTTACCGACCTTCAATTTATATCGGAATGGTAATCCAGTTGCCGTTTTAAATGGATAATCCTGAAAAGCAATAACAGCCTGCCACAGATTTTCCACTGATGGTATTTCCTTTAGAATCCGAACCTGTTCCTGTCGAATCTTATATGTCCGGCATCGCTCCGCATTTAGACTTATCTCTGCTGCATTATAAAGTCCCTTCGTATAGGGCAAATAGGAATGAACCGAAGCTCTGGAAAGACCTGTGAATTTCATAATCTCCGGAATCTTTTTTCCTGACTGATGCAGATCATTGATTTCTGTACATATATCTGATGTGAATACATCTGCAGTAATAAGTAGCTTACGGAGTTTAAGCAGACTAATATTTAACTCATCTGCCAGTGATCTTAAGGAATCTGCTTCTTCATGGGCATCTCTTAACTCTTGAAGCAAATTGTTAAATTGAAGTTCTGGATTATATTCTGGTTTCTTTCTTGGTCTTCCTGCCATTTTATAACTCCTATTTTCATGTGAATCCAATCGTCTTGCACTTAAAACAGAGGATTCCCTGCTATCCCCTAATGCTCCGATAACTGTCCTCTGTTTCTTATTTTATTTCTTTCGCTTTCTGAAATATCCCAAATAATAGATGACACCACCTACTGCTCCACCAAGTGTATTATATGTCAGATCCGATATTTGAAATGTTCCAAGATGGAATAATAACTGAGTAAATTCTATCATAAAAGAAAATACTGCTACAACTTTTGTGGCTTCCCAAACGGTCTTTCCAAATCTAATATTCTCAGATTCATCAAGTAATTCTTTTTGAAATGCCCACAATAGTAAAATAGAAAATGGAACAAATAACATAAAATTCTCTATAGATTCTGTTGTAAACTGTCCATCTTCATATAATCCCCATCCTCCAAAAATCTTTCCAAGCGGATCAAACCATATCTCACGATTTAAAACTGTTCGGAGTAATATCATTGCTGTATAAAAAGCTAATAAGAATGTCCGGCGAAAATTTGAAGAACTTTTAAATGCTCTCCACCATGTTGCAAACATATTTCGGATAAAATTATTCTTTTTCCACCCATGCTCCTTACCATATAAATATAAGAACATTGTTAAAAAGGCAAGGAGAACGGCAGCCCAAAAGGGCTGATAAAGTGCTGATAATACATTATATGCTATTTTATTAAATATTTCGATTATCTTACTTCCCATTGTTCTCCTTCACTATTTATTTTAAATCCTCAAATAAATTTTTTTGATATACACCATCTTCTATCAGTCTGGCAAATGATTTCACTACATAATCTTTGTCTTCTTTATAAGTTACTCCAAACCACTTATCATTTGTATCTAAGACCTTTACAGAAACTTTCCCAGCCTGAAGAAGTTCGTCTATGTAGATTGGCAGTAAATATTCTGCTTTCAGAATATCTTTGTTTCCCATATTTGCAAAAAACTCTTTAAATCCCTCTTCTAAAGTCTGCATGAATTCCGGTGTAAGTCCCCACATATTCATGGATGCGTAGGATTCAGCATTAATTGAAGTGAGCTGTCCATCGTTGTCTACTGCTGCACCCTCTGGAGTCTTAACAATATTGGAAGTTTCATGTACTGCTGTGAGATAACCTTCCTCATTTGTCTCGCAAATCCCTCTGGTAACGGCACCATTCTCACTTAACGTATTCTTCAAAATGAAACCTGCCATACAGAACTGATTGGCTTTTTCTGGTACATAGCCTACAAGGAAATCATGAAGCTTAACAAATGCTTCTTTTCCATAGTAGTCATCTGCATTTATAACTGCAAATGGCTCATGCAGGACTTCTTTACAAGCAAGAACAGCTTGTCCTGTTCCCCAAGGTTTGGTACGTCCTGCGGGAAGCTCCACACCTTCTGGAAGTTCATTCAATTCCTGATATGCGTAGGCAATCTCTACATCAAGGTCTTTACAAATCTTTTCAATACGATCACCGATTGCTTCTTTAAAGGCATCTTTAATATCTTTACGGATAATAAAAACTATTTTGTTGAACCCTGCTTCTATTGCATCATGGATAGAATAATCCATGATGATTTCTCCATTTAAACCAACTGGAGCAAGTTGTTTAATTCCGCCGCCAAATCGTGAACCGATACCAGCAGCCATGATAACTAGTGTTGTTTTCATAATATTTCCTCTTTATTCTTTGTATTTACATATAATTTATGTTCAATATTGACACCTATTTTCTTTGCTGGTACACCGCCAACAATATCATTCTCTTCAATATCTTTTACAACGGCTGCATTAGCAGCTATTATGACATTATCTTCTATTTTTATATTCCCAATAACTTTGGTTCCAGCTGAAATCCGTACTCCATTTCCTATTGTTGGAGGTTTTTTATCAAAAGTATACCCTATAGTAACTTGTTGATTAATCCAACAATCTGATCCAATTTTAAGAGCACTTATATTTGTTGCAAATCCATGCTGGATAAATAATCGTGGGCCAATTTCTGGAGTATTAATATACAATGTTTCCATACCTGGGAAAAGAACTTTCAATATAATTTTTCGTATTCCCCCCCAGCCTGTCCGAAAACCTTATTTTTAGGCATAAATTTAGCCCCTTTCCTTCATCTGTGACATTGAAAACTGAATAAAATACACAGGATGAAGAAAGAGGCTTATGCCTGTTCCATCAATTCCATCATTTTTTGAAATCCAAGGAGATTCTTCGCCCGTTCCAGGTTATAACCCAGACAAAAGAGCGCAAACTCTCCAGCCACTTTCCGTATTCCCCTTAAAAGAAAATAAGTGGCTCCCATTGCTCGTTTTATTGTTCCAAACGGATGCTCCGACAGGCACATCCTCCGGCTCATCTTTTCTTTATCCGGTTTCAGGAAAAACTTCACAACCTTTCTTTTTTCATAATGCCATTTTTCACCCGTTTTCGTTTCCTCCGGCTTCTTTCCTTCGGCTTCCAGCCAGCCCTTACATGGTTTTACCAGCTGATCTTTGGTAAAGTCGATCTCTTTCCATTCGCCTTTTCCCTTGTAACACTTATTGCGGTTCGGGCAATGTTTACACGCATTTTTATTGGCATAGCGGATATTCCCGTTTTTCTTTATGCTCTTCTGTCTCAGGATTTCCCCAGCCGGACAGTATACCAGGTTTCTCTCAGGATCTCTGACAAAATAACCTTCTTTTGCTTTTTCCTGCATTTCCTCAGGACTTCCATAAACACTGCTGTTTTCCCGTTTTTCATCCACCACTTTACGACGGACTGTTTCTACCTTCATATCCTGTATCACTTCTGCATAAACTTCCGGTATCTTACCTGCATGCAGTGCTTTCTTCAGTTCTTCTGGCTCTGTGCTGGCAGTATCCGTTTCTGCCTCTTCATAAGGGATTTCTATGTCATAACCGTCTTTTCCATCATCTGTTATGACATGTGGGATAATACCGTTCTCCAGACACTCCACCATATCTTCCACAGCTTCATAACCTTTATCTGCTACTACTTCTATGATCTTTTCCGGTTCAGAGCTCTTTATCCCCTGCATCGTACTTTCCAGCAATCCATGGTCGGTTACCTGATTGGTCATCTGAAAATCTCGGATCAGATGTGTTTCAGAATCTACCGCCGTCTGTGGGTTATATGCTACTGTAAACCCATTTTTATTTTTCATGAGTTTTGCATCCGCATCTGTGATCGAAAGCTGGGATACCCCGGTTTCTTCCATCAGCTTCTGATAACCTTCGTATCTGGCAAGTCTCTCCTGTGCTTCTTTTAACTTGGCTTCAAGACTTTCTCTTGTCAGTTCTCCTGAAATCACGTCTGTTTCTTCCTGCTTGTCCATTTCATTCAGGATCCTTAGATACTCATCTGTATGGCCATTCAGCCATTTGATCCTGTCATCCAGTTTGTTTTTGGTGAAGTTGTTATCTTTTGCGTTATCCGCCTGGATCTTTGTTCCATCCACGGAAGAAAATCCCCATTCCACTGCACCGGAGATCCGGCGGTTGAATTCATAAAAAATCTCTTTCAGGCTGTCTATGTTGTTTTTCCTGAAATCTGCAATGGTGCGAAAATCCGGTTCTACACCTCCGATCATCCATTTCACTTCAAGATTTACTTTACAGCTTTCAGCCAGTTTCCGTGAAGAACGGATACCTTTCCTGCTTCCGTAAATATATATCTTATAAAGGCTCTTAGGATCGTAAGATGGACGGCCTTCTGCTGCCACAGGTTTTACACCGTATTTCCCTATATCAAGATGGTTCACAAACGCATCAATTATCCTTGCAATACTTTCTTTATCTACAAATGCGTCCCATGAACAGCACATCAGCTGGTCACGGTCAAAACCTGAAACATATGGCATCTCAATTCACCTCAGAACAATTTTTCTCTGGTTTCATTATACTATATCTGAAACATAGATGCACGATTTCTGTGTACTTTATTCAGTTTTCAATGTGCAATTTTAATTTATATTGAACGCTCACAAGAGCATATCAATCTTTTTCTCATCAGATTAGATTATCCGAGTTTTCGGACAGTCTCCCCCGACAAAATCGAGGGCTACTTTCTTATCTCTTTTTTCTCATTTATTTCTTATATTTTTCTCCAACGACAGATAACCTGTGAACGTCTTTTGAGGGACATTCGCAGGCTCAGCCATTACCTCCTATTATTTATGATTCTCATTTACTTATTTATGATTGGGTCAAAATAAGCATCCAGGAAACCACTTTATTATATATTTCCGCTAGAAATGCGATTGGTTTCCTTTAATGAGAAGTCATAAGAATCATACTAAGGAACCTAGCTAAGCCAGCGAAAACCCTGTAAAATCAAGCCTTTTCTTGGTTGGCTCTATTATACCGCCGACTCCCTTTAAGATGTTAAAAAACTGTGGGAATTCATCGATACTCCAGTCTCTTATAAAGTTCCCGATTCCTTTCTTGACCGTTCCGTCCGGAAGCTTTTTGCTCCCAATAATACGAGGGTCAAAGTCAAGTTTGAACATCATACCGTCCTGGACACGATTCTCTGCCATCAGTTCGGCTTTCCGTTCTTCTGCATCCATATACATGCTCCGGAACTTATACATCTGAAACTTTTTCCCGTTCTTTCCTACTCTCGTCTGTTTGAAAAAGATAGGTCCGGGAGACTGCAGATAGATGGCTGGTCCGATAAAGATGAACAGAATAGCCGTAAATAGACACCCCAGGAGTCCTCCTGCGATGTCTAAGCCTCGTTTCACTATAAGCTGTCTGTGAGTAATATTGTTCATACTGGTAGTAAGAACGGTGTAGGTTCCAAGCTTCTCAACGAACTGCTTCTTTCCGAGAAGGTTTTGCGATTTGGCAAGCTTCATATGAACGACCACTCCCATTTCTGTGAACTTGTTAAGAAGTTCTGAAGGATATGGTTCGCTTTCTGAGATATTGACAAATACTTCATCTACCCATTCACGGCAAACATATTCTATAAGATCATCCTCATTTGCCACAACAGGCACACCGTCTATTATGCTGCCTTTTGCTTTTTTATCAAGGATACATACTCCTTTTACAAAATAATCTGCATAATTCTTATTCTTAATGTTATCAATCACATCATTTACATTCTGGGCGGATATAACGATTAAAAGGGAACGATTTCCGATCTCCACAAGGCATTTATGTAGAATGGCTTTCCACAGATTACGAACCACATAACTGATGATCAGATAAATAAGCCCTGTATATACTATAACAAGTCTGGAATAATCATCTGCTTCTTTAAATAAGAATAAATAAAACACTGAACTCAGTGTTAACAAAATATCATGTTTTAATGTCATGGTAAATTCTTGATAAAAGCCTCGTTTTAAAACATTCTTATATGAATCGAAAAAAAAGATAACCACGATGTCCAGGAGTGCGATGCTCCATATCATATCACGGTATAAAGAATTCGTGAGTATCTCCAGGTTTCTATGGCGTATTCCAAACGCCATCGTAAAAGAAATCCACAGACATATCACGTCTAAGATTATAAAATCCAGGTGCTTTAGCCAACCCTGTGCGCTCTTCTTGTACATACTGTTCCCCAATCTAGTTTCTTGTGTTTATTTATTAGCTATTAATCATTAGAGGAAGATATAGTGTTTTAATCCCCGCGAAATCCTAATCTTTCTCTATTGATAGTCCGTTTTTTCATACATTTTTATGTCTTTTCTCGGTAATTATGTATTAAAAGAGAAAAGTACACTTACAACGAGTAAATTGTAGCATAGATTTCTTTTTAAGAGTATAATAAAATGTAACAATTTTATTATTTTAATTTGCCTATTTTTAGTAAAGTCGAACTACATCCTTAATTTTCCACCAATTTTTCACTTAAAACTCATTCTTTAGTATATAGAGAGACCGAATTTTTCTTAAAAAAAACGAAAAAGAAGACATATCTGACAGCTGCTAAACTGCTTTGATATGTCTCCTTTATTTTATAAGGTTTTCTTTCTTATTTTACTTACTTAATAGGGTTTATTACTTCCCGTTATACTGATAGCGAACTCCTTTTACAACGTATCCTGCCGCTGTCTTTTTCAACTTCAGTGTTGTTGTGCCGATGTTTGTTTTGCTCTTCTCTCCGTAGCATCCTAAACGGTTCTGTGTTGTTACGGTGTAAATATTCTTACCGGTACGGGTTACCTTTGTGATCTTATAATCTGGAATCGTATCTCCGAAGTCTCCACCACAGTACATATACGGATCCTTGTAGAACTTGCTGTTGGAGCTGCATACTAACATCGCATGATTCTTATTCTTCTTGTTCCTGATGGTATTAACGGAAGCGCTCTTACCAAAAAGCTTCTTTGTCTCAGAACGAAGTTCCTTTGCTGTGTAGCTGTAGTCTCCTTTGTAATTATATCTTACAAATACGGCGATGGATAACTTGGCGTTATCGTTAAGCTTCATCTTTACCGGTCTGGTGGTGGACTGTTCGCTTAAGTTCATCGCTGTCGTATATGCGGTCATCATCTTGCTAATGTTCTTAATCTCACGATTCCCTCCCATCTTACCGGTTACATCTGTAGATGCTGCCTGTACCGGTGTAAATGGAATGAGTATTACTGCCATAAACATTACTGCTAAAATTGTACTTAATCTCTTCTTCATAGGGAATCCCTCCTCGTCTTCCTGATATAGTAAGGAATGTCTTTACATTTCCTATGCTTTTATTTTAATATTTTTACAGGAAAACTGCCATAACAGAAGTATTATCTTTGGTTACAGGCGGGATAAGAATGTATAACAAAAGTGTTAACATGGATTTTAATTGGTCAAAATTACAAAAGAAGCCCCCTTCTCTGCTTTCACAAAGAAGGGGGCTTCTTTTGATTCCATGCCCTACTATACTGGTTCTGTAGATTAGCTTACGGCACTTTATCTTTCGTATACACAAAAAACTTACAGTAGATGTAAGCTGTCCTCGTGAAGATTACTCTTCTGTCAGCTTATATCCGGCGATTCTGGCAAGCTCGCGGATAGAATCTCTTGATACCTTCTTACCCCTATATTCAATGAGGTCTTCACACTGTCCTGTAAAGATATCACTAGGGTTATACTTCTTAATGATGATCTTATCTTCTTCTGTGAAGATTTCTAAAGGTTCTCTCTCACCGATGTCGAAACTTTTACGAAGTTCCATTGGTAATGTAATTCTTCCTAATGAATCAAGCTTTCTTACTATTCCAGTACTCTGCATAACGTACTCTCCTCTCTGGCGCAGCGTCTACTTCTTAATTTATTTTTTTATGACCTGCTGCCTGTGCAATGTTTTTGTGATGACTGTAGTATATCATAGGGCGAATCATTTGTCAACTAAAAAATGGAAAGTTTTTTTTAAAATGTTAGACAGCGTGCAAACTGTTATTTTGAAGTTCTTATTACATTTCGCCGTTATATTCTCATTCTAGTATAATAATGGAAATTCTTGTACTTTCCCTTGTAAAAAGTTGTTATCTGTCTCTAAAAATGAGACTATCTCGCAAATGCGATGGCAACTTTTTACTTTACAGTTAACAAAATACCCCCACTTACAGCAATTGAAAATCGTTCTTTAACGAGTTCTTACTTTAACTTTACTTTAACTTAAGTAAATACTGCCCATAATTGGTCATCTTTAAACTTTCTCCAATCTCGTGAATCTTGTCTAAAGATATAAATCCTTCTTTCCATGCAAGTTCTTCTAAGCAGCCTACATAGCATCCGGACTTCTGGAGTGCCTTAACGATCTCAGCCGCTTCTAACATGCTGTCTGCGGTTCCGGCATCCATCCATGTGAGTCCTCTGTCGAATGGGATAACCTTTAACTGGCCTCTTCTTAAGTATTCTAAGTTAACATCTGTAATCTCGTACTCACCTCTTGCAGATGGCTCAAGATTCTTAGCGATGTCGATTACCTGGTTATCATAGAAATATAATCCCGGTACGATGTAGTTCGACTTCGGATTCTTCGGCTTCTCTTCGATGGATACGGCATGACCGTTCTCATCAAACTCTACTACACCGAATGGTCTTGGGTCATCTACATAATAACCGAATACCTTCGCACCATGGTCATCCTTGATGGCTTCCTTCATAATCTCATCAAGATTATGGCAGTGGAAAATGTTATCTCCTAATACGAGACATACGGAGTCATCTCCAATAAAATCTTCCCCGATGATCAGAGCATCTGCGATTCCGCGTGCAACCTTCTGTACGGCAAACTCGATATGAATTCCAAACTCACTTCCGTCCCCAAGAAGATTCGCAAATTCCTTCTCTTCTCCCGGTGGAATGATTACGAGAATGTCCTTGATCCCTGCCTGAAGTAAAGTAGCGATCGGATAATAAATTAATGGCTTGTCATATACTGGTAATAATGGTTTACAAACCGGCTTCGTCATAGGGTACAGTCTGGTACCTTTGCCGGCAGCTAATACGATTCCCTTCATATTAAAATCCCCTTGTCATTCGTTAAATATCTTATTATATTGTCATGTTACGGACTCTATAACGTCATTCCCAATGTTGTCACTCTTATGCAAATGATAGTAAATTCCCATTACGAAATCATCTTGCTTCCAATATTTTATATTATTTCCTTCCATTTGTCAAACTTTCTTTGCAAATTTAACTAAATATTTATATAGTTGGTTTTTATTTTTCTGCAAATGCGTTCTGTACTGCATCCATCAACCATATTTAGGAAAACTTTGCGGAAATTATCAAGGTCTGATTGTTCTACTTCTGACACAATATTCCCAAGCATGGAGGCTGCCTTTTCACATAAGGATTCGAAGTCTGCGACAACCGGCCCTGGAGTGAACTGGTCATAATCAAAGTAAAAGTCTCTGCTATCCATATATTCCTTCTCATCAAATGCATAAAACAGCATCGGAAGTTCTAAGATTGCCGCTTCAAATACACTTGAGCTGTAGTCTGTGATGAGAAGGTTGCTTATGAGCATAAGGTCGTTAATATGCTCCTTTGTACTAAGGTCAAATACTCTGTCCTTCCACTGCTCTTCTACAAAAAAGCTCTGCTTGACAAACGGATGATTCTTGAGGATAAGCACCGTATCTTCCGGCTGTCGTTCCATGAAGCGATTAACGTCAAATGCCTCTGGTGGATAGTGTGCATCCTTATTCCCATCTCCTCGGAATGTCGGCGCAAACAAAATGACACGATTGTCCTTAAATGCCGGGTACTTCTCATAAAGTTCCCTGCGCTTTTCTTCTTCGTATTCCCAGTCAAAAAGCCGGTCTGTACGAGGCACGCCGAGCGCCTGTACCTTACTTGGTGAGATACCAAATGCTTCCGCATAAATGTCTCTTACGGTATCGCTGCTTACTGGTACGAGATCATAATTCCTGTGATTCATGGAAGTCTGCGGCGCACCGCCCTTTTTCCCCATGCGGGTAAGCCCGAACGTCTTAAAGGCACCGCAGGCATGCCATAACTGGATAATCTTTGTCTCGTTCCGCTTATGAATGCTGTGAAGCTGCGGATAAAAATCTTCTAGAATAATGACTGCCGATGTCGCACACTTTAAGGCACACTCCCGCAGTTCTCTCTTCTTTAAATGGTCTACCGTCTTTGTATTAATAAATGTAGTAATCTCTACTCCCGGTTCATTCTCCTCAAACCACTTCTTTACAAGCATAAGATTCCCGCCCTCTTCCGGCTCTCTTTCCGACAGAAAAAGAATCTGGTTCGGCTTCACCTTATTCTTTGCCATGTATTTACGGTATCTGGCAGCAAAATAGTCGGTATTCTGCTGACGCGCACTGTAATTATATCCACTGATACGGTACACGGTCTCATTCGCCCGCTTCGCCGCCTTGATAAAGTTCTTTCCCTCTTTAAAATAATCTCTTACGAGCAAAAATGGCAGGCCGAGAGAACATCCTGCAAACTTAAGCAGATTCCTCTTACGCACGATCTCTGCCCTTGCAAAAAGCTCCTTCTGTACCGGAAATGGCTGGTCATCAAGGCTGATCTCTTCTGCTCCGCACCAGAGCGCAAACACAACATTCACCTTATGGCGTGGCGGACTGTAAAATACATATGGCAGAAGAATCTCTGCATCGGCGCGGATCTGTTCGCCCACTTCGCCCTCTTCAATCACTACTTCCATCGGAAAACGGCGTTCTACCTGTCTTTGCGTAAATACCGCCTGCACACGTATTCGCTTTCCCTCCATCTCCTCCGGCATCTTGGCGCGGAATCCGAGCTTCATCGTCTTCTGCGTAATATTCACTGTAATTCTGTAATTAATCTTTCTCATAACTCTTATCGGTTTCTTTCTCTTATGATTTTCAAGCTCCTGTACTAACTTTATTTAGTAAATGCATTCTTTTCTATTGTTCCTTTTAAATAACATTCCAGCTTCGATAAAGGAATCTTCTTCTCCCACTGTCTTCGGGCAATATCCTGCTTTAACGTAAGTGCCTGATCCTGTGACTTCTTTAATTCTTCCGCATTACCTGCTTCTTTTACACCTTTTGCACCTTTTGTATCTTTTGCCTTCACTGTGATCGAAACGAGCTGGCTGCTCCGGCTTATCGGTGAAAAAGAAGAACCGGTATCATTCACCCTAAGTGTATTAAGAAGACTTCCTCCTGTGGACATCTTAAGAATGGACACAACCTTCTTAACAGATACTTCCTTCTTCTCTTTCTTTAATAATTCAGGAAGTTCTCCTGTCACCTTCATATACGAAGCATCTGCAAAGTCTTCTTCCATGTCTTCCTGCGTATAATTCTTAATCGCCTTCTCTCTCCGGGCTGCACTGCTTCCCTTATCGTAAGACATTACCCAGAAAGGACCACCGGCACTTGCTCCCTTTGACTGTGCAATAACATCTGCCAGCCGATACTTGTAAGCGGAACGTGTTCTGCTTCCTACATCGGCAACCGTAACACAGTCATTGTTATCAATCGCAACGAGAACCATAAAGTGACCGCCTCTTGTAAAATATCCCGGTCCCATAAGACATACGACCGGCTTACCTGCCTTAAGCGCCTTCTTAATCGCCTGATAGTCTGTTCCTACTCCCTGACAGCGAAGCCCATATGCCGCCGCCATCGCCGGTATCATCTCATGAGCAGAGCCTTCTCTTGAATAAAATCCATGCTGGTATCCCCAGATGGCTGTATCAAGCGGAGTAACCCACTTACCGGTAAGCGATGTAATGACAACTGCCATGGAAGTCGGTCCGCAGCCTGCCTTTGCAATACAGTACCCATTCTGATTCCATGCGCTATCTCCCTGATTAAAATAAATATAACCGGCTATATACTCTTTATGATTCTTCATCGAAAGACGGGTATCGTTATATACTTTCGGAATAAATGTATTGACCGTATCGCTTCCATCCGGTGCATCTTCCTCTGCGATCTCCTCCTTGATGTTCTTAACCGCACTCTTTGTCCTGATCTCCATATCTTTTCTTGTAGAAATCTTGTTATTCTGTGCGGTGTTATCTGTATTCCCATTCGTACGGTCATCCTCTAAATGATCAGAATTCTTATCCTGTGTCGTATTCTTATTACTATCTGCCTGTCCATCTGATCCAGATGCCGAACTGCTGGTCTGCTCTGTCTGATGCGAAACACCGTTTGAAGAGCTGCTGCCCGATGTACCATTCTCAGATGCCGAACTGCCTGACGTACTGCTTCCTGATCCTGAACTTTCTGATGTAGAACTACCTGATGTAGAATTTCCCCCGGATGTCTGACTGCCTGATCCTGAACTTCCTTCCGTACCACTTGATGTACCGCTTCCCGACGTAGTATGCGTACTTTCTGTCGTATGATTCGTCTGCGATTCATCCTTTCTGGTGCTGCTGCCTTCGGTATTCTTCTCGGAAGAAGCCTTCGTACCTTCTTCCTTCTTTGTCGTCACTTCTATCGTACTCTCACTTTTTCCTAAACAATCGGCAGATACTCTTACAGATATACTAGATCTACTCTGCACCGTCAGCTTCCTGCCCTGTACGGCGGCTTTCTCTGCCGCATAAACCATCGTCGGCTCTGACTCTGCCTGAAAAAAGCACTCCGGATTCGTAAATGTCATGACTGTACCCAGCCCCAATGCCAGTACCGTCCGTCCAAAGTTGTTCATCAATCCTTCCTTCTTTCTTTTTACATAGTTAATGTAGATTTTTTCGTGACTTATTGATATAATATAGCAAATAACATATTTTTACAATAGACTTTTCTATTCTTTTGCATATTTAAGAATTGCCTATTTTGCCCGGAGGAGGGGCATACTATGGATAAAAAGTTTAATTTTCAGGAATTACAGGCAATCGTGGCAACACTTCGTGGAGAGAATGGCTGCCCATGGGATAAGTCACAGACACACGAATCGCTTAAATTATACACGTTAGAAGAAGCCTACGAAGTGAATCAGGCTGTATCTAACCTGACTAAGACCGGAGACTGCACCAACTTAAAAGAAGAACTTGGCGACCTTCTTTTCCAGGTGCTTTTACAGTCACAGGTTGCCGAAGATAACGGTGAATTTGCCATCGAAGATGTGATTGACGGCATCGCACGCAAGATGATTCACCGTCATCCACATGTATTTGCCGGCCGTCATTACGATAGCGTAGAACAACAGCAGGCTGACTGGGAGAAGTTAAAGGCACAGGAAGAAGGTCATAGACAGACCTCTTTAAAAGAGGACATCGCCCTTATCCCTGAAAGCTTCCCTGCCCTTATCCGCGGTGAAAAGGTAGCGAAAAAGGCTGCCTCTGCCGGTGTACTTTCCACCAACGATGAAGATGTATTCAAAGATCTTCTCACTTCCGTCATCAATCTGCAGCTCGGCACCGCCGGCGAAGACCCTGAAAAGAAGTTCAGCAGCGATGAAGAACTTTCCGAAAAGTTAGGAGACACCCTGTTCGCACTGTGCCGCTTCTGCGCAAAATATAAAGTCTCAGGCGAGATGGCACTTTTAAAGAAACTCGAAGAATTTTAGAAAGAATCATCGCAAAGACAAAACAAGAATTCTTCTGTTCGGATTGCCTCGAAGATAATAGAAAAAGAAGGAATGGTTTCTCATTTGATTTTGTTCCGTTGCGCTAAACATTTCATTTTGCCTCAAAAAGCAAAAACTTCGGAAAAACGAGTCCGAAGTTTTTAGAGTCAAAATTCCATAGCGCAAAGTCACAAAATTCAAAGGAGAAACCATTCCTTCTTTATTTTTCTTTCGAGCAATCCGAAATCCAGCCTTTTATTTGCGGACACATATTGGGATGAGTCGGAGCAAATCCGGCTCCTCTTTAATTTTCAACAGAAAGCAGATATTTTAATCTGTCACGACGTTTTTTCGCTTTCAGGAGGACTAACGAGTAATTGCTGCTCCATTAGGCAAACGAATATCACCAATGGCCGAAACTAACCAGAAAACAGGAAATCCATTGCTAGTCTCTGCGGCTTTAGAGCAAAGTCAAGATGCGATTGAGCATATTGACTGCAGTGATACAGAGCAGAGACTAACAATGGATTTCCTGTTTTCGTCTGTTTTGTTTGTTTCGTTTGTTTCTTAAAATATCTCATCTATCAGAATGCTGCAGAATTCGCTATAGTAGTAAAGGAAGTGATTCATATCCTTTTCCCCCATACGCTCTTTGACCCTCTCTAAGAGCGTTCCACACTTCTCCAGCTCTTCGGTAATAAGCTTCTTCCCTGCCTGGGTAAACTGTACTTTTACGTAGCGGTGATCTTCTTCACTGCTTTTCATTTCCAGATACCCTTTCCGTTCCAGGTTATGAAGCATTCGGGATACGGCTGGTCTTGACAGCTTCAGCGCATCTCCGATATCGGATGGAATGACAAATGTTTTGACTAGCAGAAGCCGCCGCAGAGTAAGTAACATCGTCAGCTCGCCTGACGGGATGTTACACAGCTGTTGAAACTGAACATTCGCCCTTCTCATCTGAATGATTAACTGTTGATAATCTTCTAAAGTCACCTTCTGTTCTGTCTGAGGTTCGTCTTCTGGCCAGTCAGAACTGCCTGTGTCTTTCGTTTCCATATTTCCTCCAAAAAACACTTATATTTTTTTCATATACTGAAATACAACCATTTACTTTGCTATAACGATCCTGTCCTTCATCGGAACGTATTCTTTATCCATGGCTATGCTCTGGTATGCCGGACGGATGATCTTGTCGCAGTTCATCAGCTCTTCTAAGCGGTGTGCGCTCCAGCCGACCATACGGGCAACGGCGAACATCGGGGTAAACAGCTGATCCGGCAGTCCTAAGATACGATACATTAAGCCGCTGTAAAAGTCAATGTTGGCGCTTACGCCTTTGTAAATGCGGCGCTTTTCCTGAATGGTCTCTACGGCAAGTCTTTCTACTCTGTTGTAGAATTCAAATTCTTCATCGTATCCTTTCTCTCTTGCAAGTTTATCAAGGAATCCCTTAAAGATTCTTGCTCTTGGATCAGAGATAGAATATACGGCATGTCCCATTCCATAGATTAAACCACTATGGTCAAATGCTTCTTTATTAAGGAGCTTCAGAAGATAGTTCTTGATCTCGTCTTCGTCTTCCCAGTCTTTTACTGTCTGCTTCATCTCGTCAAACATATGTACAACCTTGATGTTAGCTCCTCCATGTTTCGGTCCCTTAAGAGAGCCTAGGGATGCTGCCATCGCTGAGTACGTGTCGGTTCCTGATGATGTTACTACGTGGTTTGTAAATGTGGAGTTATTACCACCGCCATGGTCCATATGAAGTACGAGTGCGACATCTAAAACTCTCGCCTCTAATGGTGTATACTTCTTATTCGGACGCAGCATACGCAAGATATTCTCTGCGGTAGATAGTTCCGGTTTCGGTGAATGAATATAAAAGCTCTTACCTTCTACATAGTGGTTATATGCCTGATAGCCATAAACTGCGAGCAGCGGTACGGTACTTGTAAGCTGGAGGCACTGACGGAGTACGTTCGGTATGGAAATATTATCTGCCATGTCATCGTATCCGTATAAAGTGAGTACGCCTCTTTGTAAAGTGTTCATCATGTCCTTACCCGGTGCCTTCATAATAACGTCACGTACAAAGTTCGTTGGTAATGTACGATAACTTCCAAGAAGCTTCTGAAATTCTTTCAGTTCTTCCTCTTCTGGCAAACGTCCAAAAATAAGGAGATACGCGACTTCTTCATAACCAAATCTCTGCTCTGCTACAAAACCGTCTACAAGATCGTGGATATCGTAACCGCGGTATCGCAGCTCTCCATCGCAGGGAACCATCTTTCCATCAACTTCTTTGGAAGAGGTGATGGTGGAGATATCCGTAAGTCCTGCCAGCACACCCTTACCATTCACATCACGAAGGCCACGTAACACATGGTACTGGTCATACAGACCTGAAGGAATCTGCCCATGTTCCATAGAAAGCGCGGCCAGATCCTGCAGTTCCTGTGTCATCATTGAATATTCATTCATTCTATCACCATCTCTTTCTTAATTAACAATGTTAGTTATCTATGTTAATTATTATACTGAAAAAGAGATACTTTGTCAAATTAACGTGATGTATTGCACTGTCCGAAATCTATTCTGACAATATTTTACCCTGCTTATAAGTAGTTTACGCAAAAACACTGTACCTTAGCACCAAAATTTTATGTAATATGTACAAGTTTTTTCTGTTTTAAAATATTTGACTGTGCTATACTATAAATAACTTTATTTATATAAGGGGTTAGTATGCACTTTTCCCCTGTTTTAGTGCGACTGGTACTTATTTAGAATGTAGTTTTCATTGCGGCATTTGGAATACCTCATTTCGATTTTGCCGGATTTTTCTACAGGATAAATATTTACTGCTATTATAATTTATCATTTAAAAATTTTTTAGAAAGGAGCGTATCATTTATGCAAATACAACGTCTCGTAGATCTGGAGGACTACGAATTTGATACATTGCTCGTTACGTATAATCATAAAAACCGCCTGAGTATCGAACTTGGAAAGGTCAGCGAAATTTTTGAAAGTCTTCAGGCTGACGGTCTTGTTGGCGGAAGCAAGGTATACGGACTTCGAGGAAAGGACTTCTCCTATCAGGGCCAGCCTTACTATAATCTAATCTTTATCGGTATCCCTGAGAAGGCAACTCCAAGAAGATTTCAGTTACAGTTTGGTCAGGCTATGAAGGAAGCGAAGCGTTTCCATGGTAAGAACCTTCTTATGACTGCGATCGGTGAGGATGTTTCCTACTGGTTAAGTTCCGCTATGAAGGGACTTCTCCTTGCAGACTATTCCTTCGATAAGTATATTTCTGACAAGCCAGAAGCCTCTGAACTTCATCTTGGAATCCTGACAGGAATTGATTCTGCATCCTTTAAGAAAGAAGAGCAGTACACAAGAATGATGGCGAAGGCTGTTACAACCGCTCGTGATCTGGTGAATGAACCAGCGAACGTTATGACACCGGCTGCTCTTGCCGCTAAAGCAAAAGAAATCTGCGAAAAGAACAATATCAAGTGCACCATCCTTGAGAAGCAGGACTGCGAAGCACTCGGTATGAATTCTTACCTTGCTGTTGCCCGCGGTTCAAAACAGTCTGCGAAGTTCATCGTTATGGAATATAACGGACGTGTTACCGATGATGAAAAGATTGCTTTAATCGGTAAAGGACTCTGCTTTGACTCCGGCGGATATAACTTAAAGCCTGGCACTGCCATGAAAGGCATGCATGGTGACATGGGCGGCGCAGCCGCAGTAATCGCTGCAATGGGCGCAATCGCAGAAGCGAAGCTCGGCATTAACGTAACGGCTGTCATCCCCGCCTGCGAGAATATGATTTCCGGCAAGTCTATGAAGCCGGGTGATATCGTTAAGTCTATGAACGGTAAGTACATCGAAGTTGTTAATACAGATGCAGAAGGCCGTATGGCTCTTATCGATGCCATCACTTACGCGATCCGCGAATGTGGCGCTACAACATTAATTGATGTAGCAACCTTAACCGGCGCATGCGTTGTTGCCCTCGGTGACCGCTACACCGGCGCATTCAGTAACAGCGATGAACTCATGGCTAAGATCGTTCAGGCATCCATCCTTGCAGGAGAGAATATCTGGAGACTCCCTATGGGTGATGAAGAATATGATAACTTAAACGCATCCACCGTAGCTGATATCGCAAACTGCGGTAAGAAGTGTGGTGCAACCGCTGCCGCAAGATTCTTAGGCGAATTCGTAGAAAAGAAACCTTGGGTACATCTTGATATCGCCGGAACATCTGAATCAGACGAAGACAAAGAGATTTACTCTAAGGGCGGAACCGGAGCCGCAACAATGCTGCTTTATGAAACAGTGAAGTTGATGGAGAAACCGTATAAGAGTTATTAAGGGACAAAGAGACGGAAAGAGAGCAAATCTTAATATAGAAAAAGCTTAGTTTCACAAAAAAAGATGGCTTGGATGCCATCTTTTTTTGCTCTAATGCGCTTTTTCTATATTAAGATTTGCTCTCTTTCCTGTTTTTTGGCTGTTGGCTTTTGCCTTTTAATAAGAACTCTCTTATACGCTTTCTCCTGTTTTTTAGCTGTTATCTTTACTGAAACAGCTGTGCTTCTCTGATTACGACGTTTTTATTTTTTGCCCAGATGGAGCCGAATTCGCCTCCGCCTAATGGTGCTGCTCCTCTTCCTACTTCTACTGTAATGAATGGAATCTTTTTCTTATAAAGATAATATGTTCTGGAGTATCCATGTGGAAGTGCGTAGCTTTCATGCTGTACAAGCTGGTAACCTGTAAGGCTTTTTGCAGTCTGGTACATTCTTGTCGTTGCATTTCTTACTGCTTTTGGTGCGCGGCTGGTTGACTTACCGTAAATAATGGAGCCTGTGGAGTGGTAGCTTACAATACCGACAATCTTGCCCTGTTTCTGAATTCTATTTGACCAGTTTACTAATGCTCTTGTCTCGCTCTCGCTTTCTGCCTTTGGTCCACAGTATCCTGAACTTCCTTTTCTTCCGGATGTTTTAAATGCTACGTTCCAGTTACGGTTTAAGTCTACACCTCTTGCATTCGCTTTCCATCTGCTGGAGCTGCCTCCCATCTTTCTAAGAGCTGAACGAAGCTTTTTACTACGGATTGCATTAAATCCACGCTGGCTAATCGCTGTTCCGTCCGGATTACAGGATGGTACATAGTGAATTGCCACTTTATTCAATGTAGCAGAAACCTTCTTGCCGCTTATCTTTTTATTGTAATTACTTAAATAATATTCAATCTGCTTCATACAAAGCTGTACTGTCATATGCTCTCTTGCATGAAGGTTCCCCATAACAAGAAGATGCTTCTTTGCATCAGGATTACCGATTACAACTTCATAAAGATTTCTCTTATCTTCACTCTTTCCGATCACATTCACCTGGCAATGATTCTTATACTTTTTCTTAAGCTGCTGTAAATCTTTCTGCAATTCGCTATAGCTGTAATTCTTCTTACCACCGGAAACAATCGCTGCGTCTGCAGTCACGCCCTTTGTTGTAAATCCGATACAGCAGATCAATACCGCTGTAAAAATCCAGCCCATCATTCTTTTCATGTTCTTTTTCATGATATTTTTCTCTCTTTCCCTCTTATTTGCCTTGTTTATTCCTACTTTTTCTTAGTATATGCCTTAACAAAATTGTATACAAGACACGCTGCAACAATGACTGCTGCCATTATAAGAAAATCTGCAAGTGTCATCCTCTATTCACCCCTTTATTCATAGTCCAGTTATAGGATACCAGAGTCAAAAAGTCAGAAAGCCGATGCAAGCTTGCTTGCAAGAGCGCAAAGCATGTAACAATCTGGTATCATAAGCGTTATGTGTCACATTTTTAAATTATATCATATTTTCCAAGAAAAAAATATGCCATACATAGCAAAAAATGCAAAAAAACAGCCCCCGGCATTGGGTGTGGCATAGCAAAACACAAGATATCTGCGCTTTCATACATAGATCCACATTTATTCATAAATTTATATGCGATTTTCTAATGGTATACTCAACCTACAAATGCAAAAACAGCCCCCGGCATTGGGTGTGGCATCATTGGCAGGAATTCTCATAAGATACAGATAATCGCATGCAAAAATTTATGAAGATGCGCGGTACCTATGATATAAAAGAAGCAGATGCTTTGCAGGTTTTGCGTTATGACACTTGAGAACGAATCCGCCACCGAGCGCCTTGTTTGAGCTTTAGCGAGTTTAGGCGCGAATGGCGTTTTTATAAAACGTTCGAAAGTGGCATAGCAAAACGCAAGACATCTGCGCTTTTATACATAGGGCCACGCATCTTCATAAATTTTCACATGCGATTTTCTATCTCTAAATATAGATTCCTGACATAGGGTTAGGGGCTGTTTTTGCAACAGCCCCTCGCCCCTTTTATAGGGAAAGTTACTTTATCCGCCTTTTCCTTTTGGTAGGGGAATGGAAAAGGCAGTTCCAAAAAAAGTTACTTTGCTCTTATTACTTTTTTCACTTCCGGACCATTACCATATCCTTTACCTAATGCTGTACTGATTCTGATCGTCAGCTTTTTCCCTTTCTGTGCTCCGTTAGGAACCCATACGGTATAACTCTTTTTACTTCCTTTTACCCAGTTACCAGCAACCCACATACCGCCAATTTTCGGTACTTTTTTCTTTAAGGTTACTTTTACTTTATACTTCGTATAGGTATACGGTGGTACCCATTCATAACGTGAAATGCGTCCACCAATCCAGTGCTTGCGCCACCAGCCCTTAACCGTTACCTTTTTCCTCTGTACGATTTTGATGGACTTGATAGCCGGTTTCTTCTTAGAACCAGTCTTCATCGTTACGATATCGGATGGCGTTCCTATCATACCATTTGCATAAGCCTGTACGCGGAACTTGTAATTCGTCAGAGGTTTTAATCCTTTGATCGTCACCGGATTACTGTTACCACAAGAGAAGTATCCTAACGTCTTTGCTGTCGTCCATTTACCCTTCTTTAAAACCTGAATCCTTACAGAAGTCTGCAGCTTATTTGGATAATCCACCCAGAACTTTGCTGAATTATAACCGGTAGCCACACGTGGCTTTTTCAATTTCTCTGCCGGACTGATCACGTAAGTTGTAAATGTCTTTCCGTTTGTTGTCTTAAAGGTGATCCATGCATGTCTGCCTGGTGCAGTAGCAGTAGATGGAATTCCATCATAATCAACTGTATTTGAATTATACCAGTCCCATGTCTTTCCGGTAAGATGGTCATATACTGAAACAATCTTATCATCGGAATTCGCTGGTACGGTCTGTGCGATCACCTTTTTCTTCCCTATGTCGGAAAGCTGAATCTCACTTGATGAACAGGTAATTCCATTCGCAGGGATCCAATCATGACCGTTTAAATTAAACATAAATGTTGCTGGATGATAAGCCTGTCTGTTATTAACTATCTTTACATAATAAGTGCCACTTGTTAAAGTTTTTGAACCTATATTCCATATGTTCTCGCCTTTATATTGTGTAGCGGCTTCTTTGTATACCAGTTCATCACGAGAATTATATATTTTGATAAATGTTTGACTTTGATGAAAAAGGCTGCATCTTTCTTTCTTTCTCAGCTAGCTCAAATATCGGATTAATTACTGCTCTATCCTTAACATCAAACTTATACCAACGTTCATCTTCCCCTGGTTTAACATCTGCACTGATACCATTTTTATCCATACTTTCTATACCATAGGTAATACCATCATAAAGACTGTACTGCATACCGGATAATAGAATTTTTAATGCTTTGGATTTTGCAGGAGCAAAAGACTGCCCTTTCGTTTTTATATATTGTGCTTTCGGTAAAACTTCTGCTTTAACAGTAATGCTCGTTTCAGCTCTACGATCATACACACCAAACTCGACTTTACAAGCTCTCTTTATAGTCTGTCCAGGATACATATAAATAAAATTCCGTACGCTCTTACCCCATTGATAACGATGATTACCTACCCATATTTCTCCTTTTTTGGAGGCAGTAGAAGGAGTGGTATCCTCAAAAGTTACTTTGATTGCTTTTCCTATAGAATTCGTTACATTCAAATAATTTTTCTCATCATCATCCTTTCGTGATAAAGAGACTATTTCTACATTACCGGTTCTGTCAATGTTAATATTATTTTCACTAGCATTCACCCCGGCATCTGCCATAAACCAGAACCCAAACACCAAAGCACATAACAATAATCCCTTCATGAAATAGTTACATATTCGTTTCGTTCTCTCTTTTTTCATAATGATCCCTCCTGTTTATTCTCCAACGAAGTTGCGGGAGTGTCGTTTTTAAACCATTAAGTTTTTCTAAGAAAATTATAACAAATATGCTCATTTTTCACCCTGTCCCTAAGTACAGGTTTTCTTCACAAAGAAGGGGGATTTTTTTCTGGACTGCTTGGAATGATAAAGTTTTTATTGGTGACTGCGATTGCAAGTCGTGTTTTATTGGCATAGCCGGTTTTGGCTAAAATATTGGATACATGAAACTTTACTGTTCTCTGGGATATATGCATTCGTTCGGCGATTTCACTATATTCCAGTCCTTCGCAGACGAAGCGCAGCACCTCGATTTCTTTGGCGGTAAGTTCTGAACTGTCCGCAAGCCCCAGCTTTACACTCGGTGTTTTATCCGGGAAAATGTGTTCTCCTGCCATTGTTTGTTCTATGACATCAATGAGGTTCTCCGGGCTGATATCTTTATACCAGAAGCTGTCAACTTTCGCTTCCTTTGCTCTTTTTAAATAGCCGACTTCAACCATGGAAGTGACGATAATTATTTTTATATCCGGAAATTCTGCTTTAATTTCTGCCGCTGCTTCTATACCATCTTTATTCCCGGCTGTACATACGTCCATCAAAATTAGGTCGATTTTCTCCCGTCTGCATACAGCAAGCGCAACATCTGCTCCATTTACACTGGCGGAAAGTGCGTATTTCCCACTATCTAAAAGTATTCTTTCCATATTTTCTCGAGGCATCCTCTGATCCTCTACGATCAATACCTTTTTCATTCTTCCTCCTTACTCTCCCTCTCCTTTTGAAATGTTATTGTCAATGCAAAATACGGCATGGATTGTATATGCATTTCCCCACTATAATCAAATATATGCCGGGAAAGGTTATATAGTCCTCCTTTGGGAACAACTTCTTTTTCCGGCGCCACCCCATTATTTGTAATACGAATACGATAAAAGTCTTTATTTTCCTGCATTGCGATAGAAAGTTCGGTCGCACCGGCGTGACAGACGCCATTCGTCAGGCACTCTCTCATAGCAAGTATATATATATTGGCGTACTCTTCGTTCTTTGGCAAAGAACCAAGGCACTCTATCTTTACGCCAAGCGTTTTCGCATCCTGCAGAAATCTTTCAAATTCTCCTTCATCCAATGGGTACTGATTATCGTTCCAGATTGCATTTACCGCCTGACGGAGTAATCTGACCGCATCGCTGTAATCTGCACTCTCCTGCATTAAGCTCTGCCGGATAGCCGTCAGTCCCGCTCCCATCTGATCATGCAGCTTTGTCTTCGCGGCAAGCACTTCTCTTTCCCTTGTCAAGATCAGTACATTGTCCGAAAGATAGCGGAGTTCTTTTGAGATTTTTTTTAACTTTTCCGTCTGCTTTGTCAAATTTATTTTTTCATGATATTGCTTTGTAATATCCATAAAAACAGCTTCTGTATACACATTTCCATCGCTATCTTTTACTTCATTTTCCTGGTAATCCCACGCCTTTCCATCAGGAAAAAGGTACATCTCTTTTTTATCCGTGAGTCTGGTCACACCATTTTGCGTACTCGTATAAAGAGCATCCCGCAATTCGCTGAGTTTCTGCAAATCTTTATGCGCAAGAACCCGGAAAAGCCGATACATCTGTGTATTGGCAAGCTTCACTGCACCATTGGAATTAAAATAGCAAATGCCTATCGGAAGGAGATTCATCGCTTCTTGGATCGAATTCCGTCCCACTTGCTCCTTTGTTATCCTTCTCAGCCGGATACCTTCCCAGATAAGTAAAAAATCAATAATGCCGACAATGCACCAGATTACCCAGATTGGAACAGGCAACACTTCATAATAGTTTCCTCCCTTATCTATCTGCCCAAATGAATACGCCAGATGATTCAACAGGAAAAACAAGAATAAAAATGCAAGAATATTCCAATGCCACTTCTTTTTATCTATCCGCATATCATGAAACATAAGAAGCAAAAATAAGGTAACGATCAAACTGAGCAGCACCGCTGTCATTAACAGCGTCTGCATTACCTTATATGAAAGATAGAATGTCTGCATTACTTTTCACCTGCCTTTTTCACAGTAAATGTAAATTTCCATACACCTTCTTCACACTCGCCTTTCTCTGTCTTGTCAAAAAATGAGCTCAGATTCGCTTCACTTTCTACTTCCATACAAACAATCAGTTCTTCTCCACAAGGACGAATCTTCACCCACATAAACTGAATAGAATCCACGCTGGCTTCTACTATTGATTCAAAAAAGCTATAAATACGAACCGCATCCCGCACATAAATGCGCTCGCCCGCAGGAGCAGTCAGGGCACATTCTATCCCCATTAACTTCAAACTGCTAAAAGACTCTTCCAGACAGGCTCCAAGTTCCGCAACATCGGATATCTCTGCTCTTTCTCCAATAAAAATCAAATTTCCATATCTTTTTATGTATGTTCCGATCACACTGATCTTCGCAAGCAGCCTGCGGCTCTTTACCAGATCTTCCTCCACTTCGTATCGGCTAAGCAGCTCATTTAACAGCCCGATCTGTCCGGCAGTCTGCGTCTGTAACTTATCATATAAACGATTCTTTTCCCGTAGCATATTAATCTTTGCCTTTGTCTGATAATTCTCCTGTTCCAGACAATTACTCTCCTCTATTGTTTTCCTGTTCTCTTCCATTCTTTCAAGCAGCATAATAATATATTCAATATCTTCCTGCCATAAAATATGTCCACCCTGAATCGGTCTGTTTTGGATCAGCGTCTTCTTATCAACAACAACTTCTCCCTTCTCCGCTTCCCTCATCACCGCTTTCGAAAGCTCCATTGCATTAGCAGAAGTATACCGGACACGATAATTTCGATCCGTAATCTGCGCTCCCATCGTACATACTTCAAATAGTTCTTCATACCCCGTATTCGTCTGAATCAGCCCACAGTAAATACAGCTCTCAAATATACATACAAACAGCAGGCATAACGCCGCTGTAATATCTCCACCAATAACCTGCATCCACTCTGCACCGCTTGCATAAATAATCGCATAAAGAATAGAAATACCGATTCCAATCACCGGCAAATACTTCTTTCTCTGAGACAGCCGGCACTTATAAACCATTAAAGCAAACGCAGCCACCGCGCAGACAACTTCCCACAACAGCACAGTATAATATCCCCACGCATAGCTGTAGCCTTTATCCGTCCATACCTCTCCTGCCGCAAAAGAAAACACACACTGATGAAAATCATTTGACAATACCAATAAAAAACAGAGCGTTGTAGGAACATATAAAAACTTTAACCACTTCGGCAAAATGTACTCTTCCGGCTGCCCAAGCAGAACTGCTGTCTGTACCGCCGCCTGCGGAATAAACAGCATCGGCAGGTAATAGCTGTACCATAAATAACGCTCTACATTTACATCCATCGCAAAAAAATACTTTATACTGCGTACAACAAACCAGAAAATCATTAACCCCGATATAAAAATCAGTGTATTTTTCGCCGCTTTTTGAACGACCCGCTTATGAATACTGATTCCCCACCCAATATATAATCCAATATATATCAAGGTTCGTAAAATCCCCCAAAAAAGATATCTAGGGCTTACCTTCCCTACAATACGGCATAGCAGCGCAGCGATAACCAGCCCCGCAAAAATAACTTGATTCCAATTCCTTTGTTTTTTCTGTTGTATTTGTTCCTGTGGTTGTTGTTTTCGTTGTGTTTGTTTCCGTTGTTTTTGTTGTTTCTGTCGTACTTTTTGCATCACAGCGCTCATGTCACTTCCTTTACTGAATCGTATCGTCCATCTCTTAAGATTCATTGTACTATATTTATATTTTTCTGCACAGCAAAAAAGAGAGCACCTCGACTACTATTCTAGATGCTCTCTCTAGTAATTTGAATTTTCAATTATGTCCAACGGACTATACCTCCTGTTTCCCTTTTAACTTTAAGCTAACCATCCACAGTTTGTATTGTAATCAGTCATTCCTTCTATCTTCTACAAAAGGATTATGATTCTTAATACACTTACTTCTGATTCCTTAAAATCTCCGGTCATATGATTCATCTCAACTTTGGGCGATTATTCCTTTGAATTCTAAGCTGATTCCTAGATTCTTCAATTCTTCTTCCTACTACTACCTAAAGTGCTATCTATCTGATATTATCACTCACAATCTTCGAATCTTTAAATCTGCAATCTCACTTAAATTCTAAAACTTATGTTTTTGTTGGTCCGTACCTCCTGGTTTAGTATCGTTTCTTAAATCTTAACTTAACTGTTTGGTGGTCTGTACCTCCTGCTATAGTATCGTTTCGAGTCTTAGCTTAAGTTTTTGTTGGTCCGTACCTCCTGGTTAGTATCGTTTCTTGAATCTTAACTTAACTTTCTGGTGGTCTGTACCTCCTGTTATAATATCGTTTCCTAAATAAAAATTATGTTTTTGGTGGTCTGTACCTCCTTCTGACTTATTTAAATTCTGAAATTAATTTTAATCTGTTTGCACTCTCACCTCTTTTTCATGATAAAAGCAAAACCTCTAATTTCAAAATCTATATGATGGACTGTGCCGTCCGTTCTTTGTTTATGTCTGTATTATAATGCAGAGTTCTTATTTTGTCAACACTATTTTTGTATTTTTTATTGATTTTCTAATTTTATTCTTTGAATCCGATTCTTTTTAGTTTTTATTATGTTTTATTTATAATTTTCAGAATATTTACTCTTTTCACAAACCCAAAGTACAAGATCAAACACCTTTCAAAACCAGCTTATTCCCCACATCACAGATAACTGTTCCTTTTTCGTCAGGTTTTCTCCATTTTTTTCTCACAGACTGTTCACAAATTTCCGGTATCATAAAACCATCAAAAACAACAACTTATTTTTGATAGATTTTTTTCATACTTTCCTCTCTTTTAAAAAACCAGCCTTCATTGGCTGGCTTTTTTATTTTACGAATCAATCAAGATATTGAAGGCAAACGGTATTCTGAACTTTTAACCCTAGTATCACATCAATTAATAAACAAACAGACAAAAGAATTTCCTATTATACTCATTGTAATGTGAGAGCAAGAGAAGGATGCTTTCTGGCATTCTTCTCGCTGTGATATCTTTACAATGAGTATAATAGGAAATTCTTTTGTCGTATGTTTCTGTCATATGTTTCTCAATCATTCTTTTATATGGAACTTTTTTTGTATCTCCTTTCTTCCCCACAATTCCACTTCATTCCGGTGGGCAAGATTTCTGGCACTTTTCGTAAAATTACTATTTGTAACCACCATGGCATTATCTGCCTTATAGTACGCAATAGAACCGACAACTTCCTGTACGGCAGCAATCCCAACATTCCTTTCATAACGCTTTGCCTGAACAACCGTCTTTTTTCCCCATTTACGAAGAACAAGATCTGCCCCGTAATCATGACTGTAACTTGTGAGTTTCACACGATATCCAAGATGCCGGAACTGAATAGTTAAATACCGCTCAAATGCCCGTCCACTCAGCTTATCTATTCTTTTCATTGTCATATGAAGATAATACAAGGTACATAAACGTCTAATAAACTGATAAATACAAATAGCACAGAGTAAAGCACAGCCGACTGCCGCCTCTCCCTCTCTCCTTGTATAAAATGTATATCCTTGCAGAAACGTATATAGAACACCCGCTAACCATAGCCACTTTTTAATATCGAAATATCGCATCTTATCTTTTGCCTTTCTAATGCCTTTAAAATGATATCTCAAAGTATACACTATTTTACTATTTTATTCATTAGAGAAAACAAACGAAAATAAAAAGAATAGACTATAACAAATGTAAAGATATCACTGCGTAGAAAATGCCTGTTCGGCATTTTTACTTGCTCTTACATTACATTTGTTATAGTCTATTCTTTTTATTTTCTGCGTTTTGACCCCAGAAGGAATGAATGTAATAGTCTTTGGGCGCGATTAAGGGGGAGGCGGCAGAAGGCTACTGCTACTCAGAAAGTATTCCTGCCCGCCATTTTTACTTGCTCTCACATTACATTTGCAATGGTCTATTTTTTTTATTTTCTGTTTGTTGGCTCCAGAAGGAATGAATTCAATAGTCTTTGGGCGCGATTAAGGGGGAGGCGGCAGAAGGCTACTGCTACTCAGAAAATATTCCTGCCCGCCATTTTTACTTGCTCTCACATTACATTTACAATGGTCTGTTCTTTTTATTTTCTGTTTATTGGCTCCACGTGAATGAATTCAATAGTCTTTGGGAGCGATTAAGGATGAGGCGACAGATGTCTACTGCTTTTATATTCATTCCTTCCGGAGCCAAAACACAGAAAAAAGAAATAATGCCATATCCCAGATGCGGCTTCGGAGCGGATTTAAGATGCGGATAAGCATCTTAAATCCAGCGACTACAGAGCAGATGGGATATGGCATTATTTCTTTTTTCGTCTGTTTCGTCTGTTTTTCTCTCAACGAATCTAATGAGCTACATCATTATCAAGGGCTGCGATTCCTGTTTCATTTGTTCGGATTCTTACTACATTTTCTACATCATAAAGGAAGATCTTACCATCGCCGTACTCGCCAGTGTAAAGTGCTTTCTTTGCGGCTTCTACAACTAATTCCGGTGGTACTGTAGATACGACAATGTCTACCTGAAGCTGTGGCAGAAGGTTCATATCAATCTTAACACCACGATACTGTCCAGTTTTTCCTTTCTGTGTTCCACAACCCATTACATGGGATACTGTCATACCGGTTACACCAATCTGGCTCATGGCATCTTTTAAAATGGCAAAACGGTCTTCTTTACACATAATTGTAAGTTTTGTATAACGTCCGCCAGCTTCTTTTGCACCGCCGATGATTGGAGCGAGTTTTTTGTCTCTTAAGTCGGTTACATCGATTGTTTCTGTTGTTACACCGCCCATTGTTGTTGCGGAAATTGGAAGGAAGTCGGCGTATGCTGATGCAAGATCATGTTCTGCGATATCAAGTCCCATGATTTCTTCTTCTGCACTGACACGAAGTCCTATTGTATGTTTAAGAATTGTAAATACGATTGTCATTGCGACTGCTGTGTATGCTGCGATACATACAACACCAAGTACCTGTACTCCAAGCTGGTGGAATCCGCCACCATAGAATACACCATTGTTATAATCGAAAAGTCCGACTGCTACTGTACCCCAAAGACCATTACATCCATGAACGGCTACGGCACCTACCGGGTCATCAATTTTTAATTTCTGGTCAATAAATTCTACAGCTATTACTACAAGGATACCATCAACAAGTCCGATAATTGTTGCACCAACGGCATCTACATTCGCACAGCCGGCTGTGATACCTACAAGACCTGCTAAAGAAGCATTCAGACACATGGAAACATCAGGTGCTCCATTTCTGATCCATGTAAACAGCATACAGGCAAAAGTTGCTACTGCCGGTGCGATAGTTGTTGTTCCAAGAATCTGTGCTAACTGTGTAGGATCCGATGCTGCTGCACCGTTGAATCCATACCATGCAAACCATAAGATAAAGCATCCAAGTGCACCAAGTGTAAGGGAATGTCCCGGAAATGCATTTACAACAACTTTTCCATCTTTTCCTTTTGTATATTTACCAATACGAGGTCCAAGCATTGCGGCACCGATAACAGAAGCAATACCACCAACCATATGAATTACAGAAGAACCTGCAAAATCAACATAGCCTAATTTTGCGAGCCATCCTGCACTGTTCCATACCCATCCAGCTTCAATTGGGTATACGATTGCACTGATAACTGCGGAATAAATACAATATGTAGAGAACTTTGTTCTTTCTGCCATTGCTCCGGAAACGATTGTTGCGGCTGTTGCACAAAATACTAACTGGAAGAAGAAATTGGACCAGTCAAAGTTTGCGAAGTCTGTGAACATCTGATATTCCGGTCTTCCGATCAGTCCAAAGAAATAATTTTCACTGTTCATAATCCCGTAACCAAGAACGAAGAATACGACCGTTCCAATACAGAAGTCCATCAGATTCTTCATAATGATATTTCCGGCATTTTTCGCTCTGGTGAATCCTGTTTCCACCATCGCAAAACCACACTGCATAAAAAATACTAATACTGCACCTAAAAGGTACCAAACACTCATATCCATACTTTTCACTCCTAACTTTTTTTTGCAGGTCTTTCCTGCTTTTTCAAGAAAATGCTTTTTCACTCGCGAAGTGTTTTTATTTTATAAATTTCTATAAAATAAAAAATGGACGCCAAAACGATTATGTTTCAGCGCCCTTGCTTTTCATGCATTTATTTTTGCACTTTTTAACCAGTAAGTCAATGTCAGTTTTAACTTAACTTTTTTAGCTGTCCGGGTGAAATTTTATTATATTGTGACAGTCAGATTGTACGGAAAAAAATAATGCTTAATTATCTTAAATTCTCTATCTTTTTTACTTAATTTTCTTAGTAGAATTTATTTTCTGCTTGTTGGCTCCAGAAGAAATATGTTCAATAGTCTTTGGGAGGGAGATGGGGAAGGGGACAGAAGGTCGTAGCTTATTCTGATACTGTCTTCGCGATGCTGTCAATGATAATAAGTTAAAGAAAGCTCCTAATCTTCTGGACGGTATACCTTTCGAGCAAGCAGGAGGCTTCTGATTTCTCCCCTTCTCTCTCCAAAGACTATTACATTCCTTCCTTCTGGAGCCAAAACACAGAAAAAAGAAACCATACCATATCCCAGATGCGGCTTCGGAGCGGGTTTAAGATGCGGATGAGCATCTTAAGCACAGCGACTACAGAGCAGATGGGATATGGTATGGTTTCTTTTTTCGTCTGTTTTTTCCAAACAAATGAAATAGTTAATTATTCTTTCTCCATCCCGCAGGATATTTATTTTTCAGATTATTGTTTACGAGTTTTCCAAATCCTAATGGATGTCCTGCCACCATGACTAGCTGCCAGCCTTTTCGTTTCTTTTCGCCGGCGATCAAGTCGCTTACATCGAGGGTTTCTCCGCGAAGATAACGTGACAGGCGTTCATCGTCTGCCGGGAAGTCAAGTACCTGATCAAAGTCCTGTGCGTGGAGTGCCAGGGCAAATGGCTGAGATGGTTCAAATCTTTTCTTTTTAAATTCGCCCATGAAGAGTCCATTTCTAAGGAAATGTAATCCTCGTCCATCGTATTTTGGTGCTGGAAGATAGTACAGATTATCTCCTCGCACATCGATTCGCTTCTCATCATATGCGATATTTACATGGGAGAAAAAGTCTTCTGCGGCTGCTTTTTGTTCTTTATTTAAGCCTTTGCACTTTTCCCACCAGATAGAACTTTGCGAGACTGTCTGTTGTACTTGCTGCTGTGTACCGTTCTTTTTATGAAGAAGTGCCATAAAATGCCCCTCTCCGGACATCTTATGTGGCCAGATTCTGCGGCAAAGCTTACAGCTTTCATCGAAAACTTCTCCTCTGTAGGAGGTCAGTCCTTCTGCAAAGCCTTCATAATCTTCCATCGGAATAACTTCCATATCCGGGCGTTCCTTTAAAAGATGTGTGATCGTCTTTTCATTTTCCAATGGTGAAAATGTACAGGTAGAATAAAACATCATGCCGCCTGGAAGCAGCATATCTGCCGCCTGTACAATGATTTCCCGCTGCAGTTTTGAAAAATATTCCGGTCCTTTTTCCTGCCAGGAATCCACAACCGCCGGATTCTTTCGAAACATTCCTTCACCAGAACAAGGCGCATCCACCATAATCTTGTGAAAAAATTCCGGGAATCTCTCCGCAAGCACATGCGGTGGCTCATTCGTCACAAAGCTATTAGAAATACCAAATAGCTCAAGATTACGAAGTAGTGCTCTCGCTCTTGCTGTATTAATATCATTTGCCACCAGAAGGCCTTCTCCCTGTAAGGCTGCTCCAAGTTCCGTTGCCTTCCCTCCCGGTGCCGCACACAGATCAAGAACCCGCTCGCCCGGCTGCACCTTAAGTCTTGATGCCGGAGTCATCGCACTCGGTTCCTGTAAATAATAAAGTCCGGCACTGTAAAATGGGTGCTTTGCCGGTACATCTTCTGCCTCATAAAAATATCCATTTGAAATCCACGGAACCTTTTTCAAATGAAAAGGAGCAATTCTTTCGAATTCCTCCAAGTTCATCTTTAAAGTATTCACCCGCAGACCATACTGTCTCTGTCCGTCAAATCCGGCAAGAAACGCTTCATAATCTTCTTCTAAAATCTCCTTCATAGAATCAAGAAAAGACTGTGGTAAATCTGCCATGTAAAAATCTCCTTATTACTTAATTATATGATTATATGCAATTATTTTGAGAACACCAAAACATTCTCGAAATAATTCTGTGTATTAATGAAAAGCCTGTCCTGCCTGCTGCGCACTGTCCGCACGCTGTTCTACCAGTGGACTCTTCTGAATCACATTACTGTTCTTCTGCTTCAATAATTCCTTAATAATCTCTTTTCTCGTAATGATCCCGATAAATACGTTACGCCCGTCCACAACCGGAACAAAGTTCTGATTAAGAATGTGCTTATCTAACTGTGCGATATCTGCATCAATACTTACTGCTTTATAATCCCAGCGAAGACGCATAGACTCCACATGAGACTTTCTCATCACTTCCATATCCATGTGATACTCTTCGATCAGATTCCAGAGAAAATCTCCTTCCGAAATCGTTCCGACATAATGTCCTTCTTTATCAATAACCGGAACCGCCTGATACCCATGCTTATGAATGAGGCGTAATGCCTGTGCTACGGTATCTTCCTGATGTATGTATGTTACTTCACTTTTAGGAATCAGATAAAATGATATATTCATATATAAATCGCTCCTTCTCGCTTTCGTTTCAATTTACATGAATCTCCTCCAATATATATACATCATAACATACCAAAAGAGATTTAGATAGCCTTTTGCAAAAGCTTCATAAAATCTTCATAAAAATGTAACTTGTGATTTGATGGGTTGAATAGACGAAAAAAGAATAAAGCCGATATCCCATCTGCTCTGTAGTCGCTGTATTTAAGATGCTCATCCGCATCTTAAACACGCTCCGAAGCCGCATCTGGGATATCGGCTTTATTCTTTTTTCTGTGTAATCCAATCCCTGAAAGGACTTGTGTTGTCTCCAAAAAATGTGAGAATGCAATCTATACGTTATAAATCACTCGAATATGAGTTTTAATTCGCCCAAAAACAGAAAAGCAGAAATTTACTATAAAAGAAAATGTGATGTCGGAGCAAGTAAAAATGCCGGTCAGGCATTTTCTACGAAGCGACTATCTTCACATTTTCTTTTATAGTAAATTTCTGCTTTTCGTCTGTTTTCGTCTGTTTTCGTCTATTTTTCTAGCTTATGAATATTTTTTATAATTTCCCGTACTTTTGCAAGTAATTCTTTTTTGAGTGTTCCTTCGGATTCAAATACGAATACCGGGTTAGCTTCTGGTTTTATTTTCATTTTATTGCGATACTGCTTGAGGAAGTCATCGATTTCTTCTACGCGGACTTTGGCGCGTGGGTTCATGGTGAAGAGAATCTTGCTTCCTTTTTGTTCGATGGAAAGGAGCCATGCCTGATGTGCTTCTTCTCGAAGGAGTGCTACGTCCATAAGGCTGAGGAGTGGTTTTGGCGGGTCTCCGTAGCGATCGGTCAGTTCTTCGATCATATCCTCATATTCTTCTTCTGTTTCAATGGCTGCGATTCGTTTATACCAGGAAAGTTTTTCTGCTTCGCTTTTGATGTAAGTTTCCGGTATATAGGCGTTGATGGACAGATCAATGGATGTGGTAAAGGTATCGACTTCTTGTTGTTCGCCTTTCATTGTTAAGACGGCTTCGTTTAACATTTTGCAGTAGAGGTCGTATCCTACAGATTCCATATGACCGGATTGTTCTGCGCCAAGAAGGTTTCCGGCGCCGCGGATTTCAAGGTCGCGCATGGCAATTTTGAAGCCGCTTCCTAAGTCGGTGAATTCACGAATGGCTTTTAAGCGTTTTTCTGCTTCTTCTTTTAAAACGGAGTTCCTTCGATACATTAGGAAGGCGTAGGCGGTTCGGTTGGAACGACCGACACGACCTCTTAACTGGTAAAGCTGCGAGAGGCCGAATAACTGGGCATCCTGAATGATCATTGTGTTGACGTTTGGGATATCTAGTCCAGTTTCAATAATTGTTGTCGATACTAGTACATCGATTTCTTTGTTGATAAAGCCGGTCATAATACTTTCTAACTGACGTTCTCCCATCTGTCCATGTGCGTATTCTACGGTTGCATCGGGAAGCAGCTTTTGTAGCTGCGCTGCGACTTCATCTATGTTGTTGACTCGATTGTATACATAGTATACCTGTCCGCCTCTGCCAAGCTCTCTCTCGATTGCCTCTCGAACAAGTTCTTCATTATATTCCATGACATAGGTCTGAATGGCCCGGCGGTCTATCGGGGGGACTTCAAGGACGCTCATGTCGCGGATTCCGGCAAGGCTCATATGCAGGGTTCTTGGAATCGGGGTTGCAGATAATGCCAGTACATCTACGTCTTTTTTTAATTGTTTGATTTTTTCTTTTTGTTTTACACCAAAACGTTGTTCTTCATCGATGATGAGAAGACCAAGATTTTTATATTTGATGCTTTTTGAGAGAACTTTATGTGTACCGATCACAATATCAATGCTTCCATTTTTCAGGCCGTCTAAAATACGTTTCTGTTCTTTTGGCGTACAGAAGCGGGAAAGCATGGCGATCTCGATTGGGTAATGTTCCATTCTTTCCTTAAATGAATTATAATGCTGCTGTGCTAAAATAGTTGTCGGGACAAGATAAACGACTTGTTTGCTGTCCATGACTGCTTTGAATGCCGCACGTATGGCAACTTCGGTCTTGCCGTAACCAACATCTCCGCAGATCAGGCGGTCCATTATGCGGTGGCTCTCCATGTCCCGCTTTGTATCTTCGATTGCATTTAACTGATCTTCTGTTTCCTCATATGGAAATAATTCTTCAAATTCTTTTTGCCAGACGGTATCTTTCCCGTAAGAATACCCTTCTTTTGCCTGCCTTTCTGCATAGAGCTTCACTAAATCCTGGGCAGCAATCTGTACCTGTGAGCGTACTCTGCTCTTTGTTTTTTCCCATTCGGTACCGCCTAACTTATTGAGTTTTGGCTTTCTCGCACTCAGACTGGAGTACTTCTGGATCAGTTCAAGCTGGGAAGCGGGGATAAAAAGGTTGCTGGCATCTTTGTATTCAATATTAATGTAATCCTTCGTAATTCCGTCGGCTTCTATTTTTTCCATTCCGCGGTAAATACCAAGTCCATATCTTTCATGAACAACGTAATCTCCTACGGAAATTTCAGAAAGAGAATTGATTTTCTGCCCGCTGTACTGGCTTTTTTTCTTTTTCTTTTTTACTTTTCTTTCTTTAAAAATGTCTTTCTCTGATAAAACAACAAACCGGATTGCCGGATATTCAAATCCGTTTTCAAGGCGGCCGCTTGCGACCATAATCTCACCCGGCTCGATCATCCGGTTAAAATCTGCAGCAAAATACGCAAGGAGTCCGTAATCTTTGATGTTTTCTGCAAGACGTTTTGCTCTTGTTGTTGAGGAGGAAAGGAGAAGGATACGATAATTTTCCTTTTTCCAGTGTTCTAAATCTTTTATTAACTGGTCAAAGCTATTGTTATATGAAAAAATAGATTTTACTTCGATATCGCAGATTGTTTTTGGTTTATAAAAGGCATAATCCTGAATGACGGAACTTAGTAAAATAAGTGGCTTCGCCATCACTTTTGATAAAATCTCTTCATAGCCAAACAGCAGATCTGCCTGTCCCGGCAGAACATATCCACCTTCTAAACGGCTTTGCATACAGAGGAAAAATTCTTCTTCATATGTCTTTCCTTTTTCTAGAATACGATGCGGTTCGTCCAGAAAAAATAATGTATTTTCCGGTAAATATTCAAGCAGGGATACTGTTTTCTCATAAAAATAAGATAACAGGGCTTCGCTTCCTTCTGCTGTTCCAAAAGAAAGAAGTTCTTCTTCTATTCGTATCGTCATCTTGCGGAGACGCTCTTTTTCTGTAAGGCGCTTCTGCTTTTTAAATATTTCTTCCTGTTTCTTATATTCTTCCTTCATACGACGGACTGCATCGCCAATCTTATGCCTTGAAAGAATCATTTCTGTTGCTGGATATATTTGAACTTTTTCTAGCTTTTCTACACTTCTCTGCGTTTCTGTATCAAAAGAACGGAGCGAATCCACTTCATCTCCCCACAGTTCTATTCGTACCGGCAGATCTTCTGTAAGTGGGAAAATGTCAATAATCCCACCCCGAATACCGAACTGTCCGGGTGATTCCACCAGACCACTGTTCTCATAGCCAAGCTCTGAAAGTTTTAATTTAAGTGCATCTGTATCAATGATCGATTCAAAATCAATCGTAAGACAGTGTTCCTTAAAGTCCTCAAGGGGAATCATTTTCTCCATAAGAACATCTAGACAGGCAACGATCGTCAGCGGCTCTCCCGCCATAAGCTTCTTTAAGATATCCATTCGCTGCCTCTCGATATGATTACTGTGTACATCCGCGCTATAAAACAGTACATCTCTTGAAGGATATAGAACGGTATTAGAATCAAAAAAACGTAAATCCTGATACAGTTCTTTCGCCTTATCTTCTTTATAAGTCAATACAATCCGGCATGGGAAGTCTTCTCCAAGGTTTGGAATAAAGTGTGCTTTTTGAGAATCTACACAACCATTCAGGACGATGGGATAAGCCTTCTTTTCCATTGCCGTTTTCATATCAATATAAGTATCAAATTTTAAAAGAGGGTTAGATAAAGTTTTCATGATACCTCCTTTCATTTTGGTTGTTGCACTTTTCTGTTGCATGCTGGAGCGTGGTCTTCTAAAAATCAAGTATAGAAAAATATTTTCTCTCTATTCCAAAGTTTTTCTCTTCTTCTTTCCTACACTGTATTTATTCATTGCTTCTGCAAATTCGTCCTGAGCAAACAGTTCTGCTGCTTTTTCTGCCTTGTCTAAAGACTCTGCGAGTAATTCTTTTTCATCGTCTTTAAAATGTCCCAGTACATAGTCTGCAAGATCCTGTCCCGGATGTTTTTCCCCGCCAATACCGACACGAATTCGTGGAAAAGTGTCTCCACCTAAATGTTTGATAATACTCTTCATTCCATTATGCCCACCGGCACTTCCCTTCGTGCGCAGGCGGAGCATGCCGGGTTCTAAACTGATATCGTCATAAATTACAAGGATATCGCTTAAATCCAGCTTATAAAAATCCATGATCGGACGAAGACTTTCTCCGCTTAAATTCATATACGTTAACGGTTTTACAAGAAGTACTTTACTGCCGCCAATGAAGCCACTCCCTACCATTGCTTTGAACTTATGCTGATTCATATTGATTCTGTTTGCCTCTGCGATACGGTCGATTGCCATGTATCCTACATTATGTCTTGTTCCTTTATACTGATCTGTTGGATTCCCTAATCCTACAATTACTTTCATTCTATGTTCCTTTCCTGATTTTATTTCTTCTGTGTTTGTTTTTTCTCGATTTTGTAGTGTCTGTTCCTTTTGTTTTTCTTCTTGCTTTTCTTCTTGCTTCTGTCTTTGTCTCTCTAACTGTTCCTGTATTTTTACTTTTTGCTGCTGCTTTTTTCTTTGCTTTTTACGCTCCGATTCCCAGGAACTTACGGCTGCCTCGGCATCCTGTGTTGACCACTTTTCCGGAAGCTTTCCGTTTTGACCTTTACCAGAAGCGTTATCAAATATATTCTGACTGATGCTGTCAGGATTCTTCTTCCTGCGATGTTTCGGACGATACTGGTTCCACTCCTCATAAAATGGTTCCGGTTCTGACACAGAATTCGGCAGCTTTTTGCCATTGCCAAAATAATAGTCTACCACTCTCTCCGCAGATTTGTCATCAAAATAATCATTATGCAAATGCGCAAAGCTTTCTACTTTTTTCAAATCCCACTGCTCATTTTTCATGCAGTCAATCAAATCCTGCATATTTTCTACGATCGGACCGGGTGCTGTCTTTTCATAATCAAAATAAAAACCTCGATCTTTACTTAAATACCAGTCTTTGTCAAATGCATAAAGGATGATCGGACGGTTTAAAAGAGAATATTCTACTGCAATCGAAGAATAGTCCGCAATTAAAATGTCCGTCATGCAAAGCAGCTTACGGACATTCGGATAATCGGTCATATTTGCTACCGTTTCAGGTACTTTGGCAGACTGAATCTGTGGATGAAGACGTACCATTAAGAAATAGTCTTCCCCAAGTTCTTTCTGAAATGCATCAAAATCAAACGCTTCTAAAAGCTTTTTATCATGTTCTTCCTCCCCACGAAAAGTCGGTGCATAAAGAACAAGCTTCTTTCCTTTCATTTCCGGATATTGTTCACTAAGTTCTTCCTTCCACGCAGCAATATCATGCTTTCTGAAAAAATAGTCCACCTGTGGGCATCCGATACAGATTACCTTTTCTTTCGGTGCTATAAAAGCCTCTGCATAATTATCTCTGATATTTTTAGAACTTGCCAGTATATGATCTGTATTTTGGGTTGCTGCTTCTAACTCTTTTAACACTGCCGGATCCGTTTCAGAAGAACCGCCAAACTTCTTAAAAGATCCCATCCCATGCCAAAGCTGAACTACCTTTGTCTCATCCGACAGCTTCATATATCCAAGCGGCAAAAAATTGTCATTCAAAAAAATATGGGATGAAGTCGCCATTCGAAAAGCCTTTATAGTAAAAAGCTTTAGCAAGCCTCCCAGATTACGTGGACTCACTTCATAATCTGCATGCGTGATAATATTAAAATGAAAAGGTAACCCTCTTTTTTCACATTCATTTTTTATCTCAAACAGGCTTCCTGTTCCACCGGTGTTTAACTTCTCCACGAGGGTGATCTGATTCTTCTTTACCTTCCATTTGCGAAAGAAATTAAAAAAGCCTGCAAATATTTTATTTGTATTCAATGTATCTAACCTCCACTGTACATCTAATGTACTCTCGGAATCTTTTTGTGCCGTTCTGTAATATATAGTTAAAAATCAATTCTCAAAAGTTCTACCTAATATTTTTCCATAACAACATAAATAACATATGTTTTTTAGTATATCATAGATTATGCATTTTCTAAAAAGAAAAATTTTCGAATAGCAAAATGACTCTTGCAATCTTCAAAAATCTTCATAAAAATATAGCAGGAATTCCATATATTATACAGAAATTCCTGCTATAAGGTTAAGAGTTGTTTTACGTCAGCCCCTTTATCTTCTAAGTTTTGCTACAGTTATATTTATAACGCTACCTCTGCTTCTCCGACTGTTTCCTCTTCCCCCGAGGCCATGATTGCTTCGTATTCCTGAAGAATACTTTTCTGGATGATGTCACGAGTATCAGAGTTAATCGGATGTGCGATATCACGATACTCGCCATCGGATGCTTTGCGGCTTGGCATTGCGATAAATAAACCTTTTTCTCCGTCAATTACTTTGATATCGTGCACAACAAATGCATTATCAAAAGTTACGGATACGACCGCTTTCATCTTTCCTTCTTTTGCTATTTTTCTGATTCTTATATCGGTAATCTGCATGACCTGTCCTCCCAATAATGTTGTCACTAATTACAGAATGTACCGTACATTCTTCTCAATTACTATCTTAACTTCATCATCGGTTCCGACGTAGTTCGTTCCTGGACGAAGAGTATCTCTGCTCTCTACGATACAGTTCTCAATATAGGAGTCATCTCCAATATATACATCATTCAAAATGATGGAGTTCTTGATAGTACAGTTGTTTCCAATATATACATCTTTAAAGATAATAGAGTTTTCAACCTTACCGTTAACAATACATCCAGAGGAAATAATACTGTTCTTTACTTCTGCTCCTGTATTGTATTTTGCTGGCGGAAGGTCATCTACTTTAGAGTATACGTCTGGATACTGTTTGAAGAAGTAATCTCTTACGTCTTTCTTCAGGAAGTCCATGTTTGTCTTAAAATAGGAATCTACTGTTGCAATATTTCTCCAGTATGTATCGAGTTTGTAACCGTAAATCTTACGAACATTTCTGTAACGAACGAGTACATCCTGTACAAAGTCGTGTCTGTCTTCTCTTGCACAACGCTCAAGAATCTCAATTAAATGGCGTCTTCTGATTACATAAACACCGATAGATACGTTATTAGAGGAAGCAACGAGTGGCTTCTCTTCAAATTCTACGATTCTTTCGTTCTCATCTAACTTAAGAACACCAAAACGTGTTAAATCATCATCTGTATCTTTTAATGTTGTGTAAACTACCGTGATATCTGCATTCTTAGCGATATGAGCTTCAATAACCTTGCCGTAATCCATCTTATATACACCATCACCTGTTGCGATGATTACATAAGGTTCATGGCTCTTCTTAAGGAAATCAATGTTCTGATAAAGAGCATCTGCTGTTCCCTGATACCATGAGTTATTGTTCTTTGTAACAGTAGGAGTAAAAACATAAAGTCCTCCCTGCTTTCTTCCGAAATCCCACCATTTACTTGAACTTAAATGTTCGTTTAAGGAACGAGCATTAAACTGAGGTAATACCGCTACTTTAGATACGCGGGAATTACTCATATTACTTAATGTAAAATCGATTGCACGATAGCTTCCTGCTACTGGCAGGGCTGCAATCGCACGTTTATCGGATAATCTTCCAATTCTGTTATTATTACCACCTGCTAAAATAATACCTATAGACTTCATTTATGTCACCTGCCCTCTACTATCTGATAATGGATTCGCCGCTTGCCAGAATTCCGTCTGGATAATCTTCTGCTGTTGTCTTTCCTACGATTGCGACATTCTTACCGATCTTAACGTTGGCCGGGATAACAGAACCTTCACCTATAGTAACTAAGCCGCCACTATAAACCTTAGGTTTATACTTGTTCTCTGCTTCTTCAAATACACCAAGCTCTGCGTTCTCTCCGACTTCTACGCTCTCTGCAATGATAGACTTCTCAATCTTAGCACCCTTCTTAATCACGGTATTATTCATAATAATAGAGTTCGTAACTACAGCACCTTCCTCAATGACAACACCAGCTCCGATTACAGAGTTGGAAATCTCACCGTAAACTTCTGTTCCGTCTCCGACGATGCAGGCATTTACCTTAGAGTCTGCTGAGAAATACTGTGGTGGAATAACGTCTGTCTTTGTATATATTCTCCAGAACTCTTCGTAAAGGTTAAATTCTGGGATAATATCGATTAATTCCATGTTCGCTTCCCAATATGCGGAAAGTGTTCCTACGTCCTTCCAGTAACCCTGGTAGTTGTAAGCCATAATCTTATCACCGCGCTGGTGGCAGTAAGGAATTACATGCATACCGAAGTCACAGCCAGGCTGTTCGGATAAAGTTTCCAGAGCTTCCTTTAATACTTCCCAGTTAAAGATGTAAATACCCATGGATGCTTTATTACTTCTTGGGTTCGCTGGTTTCTCTTCGAATTCGAGAATCTGATTATTCTCATCTGTAATTACCAGACCAAAACGGCTGGCATCTTCCCATGGTACTTCATATGTAGCCAGTGTGATCTGGGCGTTGTTCTTCTTATGGAACTCAAGCATCAGTTCATAGTCCATCTTATAAATATGGTCACCACCAAGAATAATTACATAATCTGGATGATAATACTCCATGAATTCCATGTTCTGATAAATCGCGTTCGCTGTTCCTGTGTACCAGTCAGTATTCTGGCTCTTCTCGTATGGAGGCAGAATGGAAACACCACCTATATTACGATCCAAATCCCAAGGAATACCGATACCAATGTGCTGATTCAGTCTCAGTGGCTGATACTGAGTAAGAACACCTACTGTGTCGATTCCAGAGTTAATACAGTTACTTAACGGAAAATCAATGATTTTGTACTTTCCGCCGAATGCTACTGCCGGTTTCGCTAATTTTGAGGTTAGTACGCCAAGACGGCTTCCTTGTCCACCAGCTAAGAGCATTGCTATCATTTCTTTTTTTATCATAATAATCACCCCTTTGTCACATAATACTTATTATAGCACTGAAATTCCCAAATGGAAAGCATTTTAGCACAAAAAACAAAATATTTTTTTTATTTTTTTATATATTTTGTATCGTCCATATGGTTATCTTTTACATTCAAATGTAGAAATCCCACGAAAACAATAGGACATTATAATGAAAAGTACCCTAATACTGGCTGTTTTGGGGATTTTTCAATATACTCTGACACCTTACTATAAGATGTGTACAGAAGAGACCTTAAGTATCGCAATTCTTTCTTGAATCTCGTTTATCTGTGCGCTATACTATAAACGACTTTTTAATAATTAAACTGATTTTTTTCGCCATATTTATTTATATGTACTCATCAAGTCCTATATGACGGATTTTCTGAGACACATCTTGTGGCAATGGAGGGAAATATGTATACAATTGATTTTCAAAAGCCGATTCATGTTCATTTTATCGGTATCGGCGGTATCAGCATGAGTGGTCTTGCTGAAATTTTATTAAACAGACATTTTACAGTTACTGGTTCTGATATGCAGGCATCTGATATGACAAAGCATCTTGAAGAGACAGGTGCAAAGGTTGTGATTGGACAGAAAGCAAAGAATATTACCGATGATATCGATCTTGTTGTTTATACTGCTGCCATTCACGAATCTAACGAAGAATTTGCTGCTGCAAAGAATAAAGGAATCCCTATGATGACCCGCGCAGCTCTCCTTGGACAGATCATGGCAAACTTTGCGAAGTCTATCGCCGTTGCCGGAACACATGGAAAGACAACAACAACTTCTATGCTTACTCACATTCTTCTTCAGGCAGATACCGATCCTACGGTCAGTGTCGGAGGTATGTTAGACCGTATCGGTGGAAATATTCGTGTCGGCCATTCTGACCTCTTCCTTACGGAAGCATGTGAATATACGAACAGTTTCCTTGAATTTTATCCATTATATTCTATTATCTTAAATGTAGAAGAAGACCATATGGATTTCTTTAAGGATATTGAAGATATTAAGAATTCTTTCCATAAGTTCGCTTCTCAGACTGCAAAAGACGGACTTATCATTATTAACGGAGATATGGACCACACAGACTTCATCTTAAACGGTCTTAGCCAGAAGCACGTTACTTTTGGTTTAAACCCTGACAATGATTACACTGCAGCAGATATTACATTTGATAAAGAGGGAAATGCTTCTTATAACCTTATCGCACATGGACAGGAAAAGGGCCGTATCGCTTTAAAAGTAAAAGGCCGCCACAATGTTATGAACTCTTTAGCTGCCATCGCATGTACAGAAGCAATCGGTCTTCCTTTCGATACGATCCGCAAAGGTCTTTTATCCTTTGGCGGCACACACCGTCGTTTTGAATACAAAGGTTCTCTTGGCGATGTAACTGTAATTGACGATTATGCACATCATCCAACAGAAATCCGCGCTACTTTATCTGCTGCAAAGGATTATCCGCATGATGAACTCTGGGTTATCTTCCAGCCTCATACATACACCCGTACAAAGGCGTTTCTCCCTGAGTTTGCAAAGGCTTTAGAGCAGGCAGATCATGTGATTTTAGCTGATATTTATGCCGCAAGAGAAGTAGATACCGGAGAAGTTTCTTCTAGAGATGTTATGAAGCTTTTACAGGAAGATGGACAGGACGTACATTATTTCCCAAGCTTCGAAGAAATCAAAGATTTCGTAAAGGCTCACGTAAAAGGACATGACCTCCTGATTACGATGGGCGCAGGAAATGTCGTAGAAATCGGAGAGGAACTTCTGGCTGAAAAATAAGTTCTAAACTATTAACAGATAAAGTAGATGTTTCCTAAAAAAGATACCCTATATCTATGGCTCTGTCACTGTGGGTTGAATGTTCATTTAAACGCTCGCATTCAATCCTCGTTCTAATGCCACAGAGATAGGGTATCTTTTCTTTTTGGAAGCTTTCTCTGGCTCGATAGGTATCCAGAATAAGTTATCCACATTATCCACAATTTTAAATTTTTTTCTGAGGGAGTTTTGAGGTTTTCCCCAAGTTGTTTACATTTTGTCCACATTGTATTTTTGTAAGTTCACACCTATATCTTGGAACTCATCACCCTTTTTGACCAGTTTTCTCCCCAAAATATCGAGTTTTACCCACCTATCCACAAAGTTATCCACATTATCCACAAAACTATCCACACAATCTATCAAGGTTTTATACAGGGGTTATCCCCAATTCTATCCACATTATCCCCAGATTTGAAACTGTATTTTTTGTTGTGGGTGTGCTATTCTATACTCAGAAGCACAAGATAATCACCAGACTACATATATAGACTACAGATGATAGAAATAAGGGGTATAATGAGCGATAAGATTACTTTACTTTACAATGTACAGAATGAAGTTACTGTTCTGCCAAACAAATTTATTGATGAATATATGATAAAAGCGGATGGAGAATATGTTAAGATTTATCTTCTGATTCTTCGTCTGCAGGGTATGGGGCTTCCCGTAGATGTGGATCATCTTGCGGATCATCTGGAACTGACACGAAAAGATGTTTTGCGTGCACTTTCCTACTGGGAAAAAGCTGGTCTTTTACAGGCTTCCGAGCCTTCTGTGCCGGAGAAGACAGCTTCTGCGGCTTCTACAGGGACACAAAAAGGGGCTTCTTCACAACAAGGAACTCTTTCACCAACGATTACTTCTGTACCGGAGAAGACTACATTAAGTCCTACGGATGTGGAGAATTCTATGAAGGATACCGATCTTGAACGTACGATTTATATGGCAGAAACTTATATTGGTCGTCCATTTTCCACATCAGAGCTGAATAGCTTCTGCTACATTAACGACCAGCTTCACTTTTCTTCTGATCTGATGGAGTATCTGATCGAATACTGTGTCTCCCGCGGAAAGAAGAGTGTCCGTTATATCGAAAGTGTAGCGATCAACTGGTATCAGCAGGGCATCACAAGTGTTCAGGAAGCAAAGGAGCAAAGTACATTATATTCACAGAATGTTTTTCCTATTATGAAGGCATTCGGCATTTCGAATCGTGATCCGGGCTCAGCGGAGCTTGACTACATAAAGAAGTGGAATTCTCTTGGTCTTGGCACCGATATTATTATTGAGGCTTGCAGCCGGACCCTGCTTGCCACACACCAGGCAAGTTTTCCATATGCTAATAAGATCTTAGAAGACTGGAAGCGTCTTGGTGTTAGAAGCACTTCAGATATTAAGCATCTAGATGATAAACACCGTTCTTCGAATGCGGCCTCTCCTACCTCGGCTTCTTCTGCTGGATATGCGCAGGGACAGCCACGTAAAGGAATGACCGGCACTGCTGCCAGGAAGAATACATCCAATACATCGGCAAATCAGTTCCATAATTTTGAGCAAAGAACTTATGATTACAGCGATTTAGAATCTCGTCTTCTTGATAAGACCAGGAGGTAACTATGGGTATTTCCACCAGACAATATCAGGATATTATGAATGAATATGATGCAGTACGCCGCCGTAATTATATGGCGGAACAGGAACGTAAAGAACGAATCTATGCTCTTATTCCGGAGATTCGCCGTATTGATGAGGAGATTGCTCATGTTTCTGTCGCAAAAGCAAAGGAGATGCTTCTGAAAAAGATATCGAATGCGGATGCTAAGAAGTCGCTGCAGAGTACCATTTACGATCTTTCCATGGAAAAGGTCAACCTGCTGGCGATTCATGATTATCCGGCAGATTATCTTGATCCGATCTATGACTGCCCAGAATGTAAGGATACCGGCTATATCGGAGATAAAAAGTGTCATTGTTTCCAGCAGAAGATTCGCGAGATTCTTTACAGACAATCTAATATTGAAGATTCTGCCGGTAACGAATGTTTTTCCGCTTTCCGCACAGATTACTATTCTTCGCAGCGAAGCGGAAGAGAACGACTTTCTCCTCGCGAGAATATTGAAAATGTTTTATCGGTAAGCCGTTCTTTTATCGAATGTTTTGATTCCCGTCCCGGACAGAATCTTTTTATTTATGGGAATGCCGGTGTCGGAAAGACATTTCTTTCGAACTGTATTGCCGGAGAGCTGCTGAGTCGTGGAAAAGGAGTTATTTATCTGACTGCCTATCAGTTTTTTGACCAGCTTGCCGACTATACATTTCGCCGCGGGACAAATAATGCGCAGACCCTTCCCGCCTTTTTACACTGTGATCTTCTTATAATTGATGATCTCGGTACAGAGCTGAATAATTCTTTTATTAATTCTCAGCTTTTTTTATGTATTAATGAGAGAATTCTCAATAAAAAATCTACTATTATAAGTACAAATCTTTCTTTAGAACAGATTAACCGTTCTTACACAGAAAGAGTTTTTTCAAGAATCATACAGTCCTACACCCTTTTACATATTTACGGAGAAGACATTCGCATTAAAAAGGCTTTCTCCTCCCTTGACGAATAAGAGAAGGGATGTTATAAAGGAATTGTAATATGATTTATCTCACATAATAATAATTATATGATTAAAGGAGTAAAACACATGAGACCAGATGATAGCAAATTTGCAACCGTTCCTGTAGGTAAGCTTGGAATTATTGTTCACCCTAGCTGTGCAGAGCTTGGAAAGAGAATCGACCAGTATATTGTAAACTGGCGTAAAGAGCGTGAACATGAACACAAAGAGAATGTTGTATTTAAAGATTACGAGCAGGATACTTATATTATCGATGCAACCTGTTCCCGTTTCGGAACCGGTGAAGCAAAGGCACTCATCTCCGATTCTGTTCGTGGCGTAGATCTTTATATCCTTGCAGATGTTCTTAATTATAGTTTAAAATATAAAGTATGTGGTCATGAAAACCATATGTCTCCTGATGATATTTACGCAGATGTTAAGCGTATCATCGGCGCTGCTTCCGGTAAGCCAAAGAGCATTACTGTTATCATGCCGTTCCTTTATGAGAGCCGTCAGCATAAGAGAAGCTCCAGAGAGTCTTTAGACTGTGCTTACGCATTGCAGGAACTTACAGCAATCGGTGTTGATAACGTTCTTACATTTGATGCACATGATCCTCGTGTACAGAACGCAATCCCACTGAAAGGTTTTGACAATATCATGCCTACTTATCAGTTCATCAAGGCTTTACTTCGCTCTACAAGCGATCTTGAGATTGATAACGAACATTTAATGGTAATCAGCCCGGATGAAGGTGCTATGAACCGTACAATGTACTTCTCCAGCGTTCTTGGTGTAGATATCGGAATGTTCTATAAGAGAAGAGATTATTCTGTTGTCGTTGACGGACGTAACCCGATCGTTGCTCACGAGTTCTTAGGTTCTTCTGTTGAAGGTAAGGACGTAATGATCATCGATGATATGATTTCTTCCGGTGAAAGTATGTTAGACGTTGCAAGAGAGTTAAAGAGAAGAAAGGCACGTCGTGTATTCTGCATCTCTACTTTTGGTATGTTCACTAACGGACTGGAATCTTTCGATAAAGCTTACGAAGAAGGGCTTATTTATAAGGTAATCACTACAAACTGTACTTACCAGCGCCCAGACCTCTTTGAGCGTCCATGGTATGTAAGTTGTGATGTTGCCAAGTACATTGCTCTCTTAATTGATTCTATCAACCATGAGGCTTCTATCAGTGCAATCTTAAATCCTCATGACAGAATTACAAAGAGATTAGAGGAGTACAAACAGTTCCATACAATTAAAGAAGAAAAATAGAATTTTCCTGGAAACAGACACCGCTGAAAAGGAAGATATTGAGCTGAATTGTAGTTGGTCTTCTAAAGAAAAAAAGAATTTTTATAAGTTTGATTTTGTTCCGTTGCGCTAAACATTCCATTCTGCCCAGAAAAACAGGAACTTGGGAAAAACGAGTCCCAAGTTCCTACGGTCAGAATTCCATAGCACAAAGTCACAAAATGCAATACCTATAAAAATTCTTTTTTTCTTTACCATAGTTTTCTTACAATTCCGCATATAATTTTGTTTCAGCGGCTGGATGGTTTTGATATATAATATACTTAATCGGGAAGCCGGGGGACGTGCCGCACCCGTTCCGAGCCTGTTCGGAGGTGGTGCTATATGAGTACATATGAAGAATTACAGCTCATTGTATCCGTTGCGGTGCTTATTGTTGCAATACTTGATTATACACATAAAAAATAGCCGTCCTGCTCCCTGGAAAGAATAGAACGGCTATTTAACAAATAGTTTTAATTCGCCGGGACGGGTAAGTTGCGTTTACCTTCCGGCTTTCCTGTTAAGTATAGTATATTCTATTCCTTTCCTATTGTCAAACAGGTTTTAACAGGCACTTTAACATTTTGCGCCTTTGCGCTATGGAATTTTGACCATAGGAACTTGGGACTCGTTTTTCCCAAGTTCCTGTTTTTCTGGGCAGAATGGAATGTTTAGCGCAACCAAACAAAATTTCATGCTGAATTGTAAGAAAACTATGGTAAAGAAAAAAGAATGGTTATAAGTATTGCATTTTGTGCCTTTGCGCTGTGGAATTTTGACTCTGAAAACTTCGGACTCGTTTTTCCGAAGTTTTCGTTTTTTGAGGCAGAATGGAATGTTTAGCGCAACCAAACAAAATCAAACTTATAACCATTCTTTTTTCTCTAGAAGACCAACTACAATTCAGCTCAATATCTTATATCTTCTGTTTATTCGCCATCTTCTCCATCGTTATTTCCTCCGCTATCGCTATCGTTTCCGCTATCAACACCACCGTCTCCGCTATAGCCGTTATCATTGCTGTCGTTATTTCCATTATTATAGCTATTATTATGGTTATTATCATTATAGCTATCATCGTTATTATAATCATCTTGATCATAATAATCGTTGGAGTTGCTGCCGGAATCATCGGATTCTGTTGTGTTAGATGTTGTATCATCACCTTCGATAGCTTCCGTAGTTGTTTCTGTTGTGCTTTCGGTGTCGTCTTCGGTAGATTCCGTAGTCGCTTCTGTTGTGCTTTCGGTATCTCCTAAATAGGATTCAAATTCTTTGCGAGGTAATCCCTGGTGAATCTTATTCATGTAGTTCGTCCAAATGCTTGCCGGGTAAGTATTTCCTTTTAAATTGTCTACAGATTTATAGACATCCATTCCTACCCACACTGCTGTTGTATAGTATGGCGTATAGCCACAGAGCCATCCATCTACATAATTATTGGTTGTTCCTGTCTTGCAGGCTGCCGGCATATCTACATCTAACTGACAGACATGGGCTGTTCCTTCGTATTCTGTTACACAACTTTGCAGAACGCTTGTCATCATTCTGGAGGCGCTGCTGGAATATACGGATTTGGTGGATGTATCTTCCGGTACAATATCATTTCCTTTTGCATCGGTTATTTTTATGATGCAGTCTGGTGTACGGTACTCTCCATCATTCGCAATCGTAGCGTAACCTGCTGCCATTTCTACAACGGTTGTTCCATTTGTAAATCCGCCAAGGCAGGTTGTATTATATTTGTAATCTTTCTTGTCAAGACCTTTAAAGTTCAATGCTTCTAAGTACTTCATACAAGTACGTGATCCAAGTTCCTCATACAGACGATAGGTCGCTACATTACTGGACTTCTCCACCGCTCTTCTTAAGGAAATAGAGCCGGAATAGGAATATCCTGCATTGGATACTGCATCGCTTCCAGTCATTCGGCTGTCATCTAATGTACTGTTTGGTGTGTAGCCTTTTTCCAGTGCCGGTGTGTATACAAGAAGCGGCTTTATCGCACTTCCCGGCTGACGGAAACTCTGATATGCTCTGTTTAATCCATATCCTTCCTGATCTTCTTCACGACCTCCTACGATTGCTGCTACCTTTCCGGTGGAGTTATCAATAGAGACGGCTGCACCCTGTACTTTGTAAACACCATCATCTGTTTTTTCTGTAAACATGGAAAGCTGAGAGGATACAGAATCCTGAAGCTGTTTCTGTTTCTCCATATCAATGGATGTATAAATACGATAACCTGCGGAATATAAACTTTTTTTGCATGTATTATACAGTTCATCATATTCATCGTTATAGCTTTCTTTTTCTGAAGTACTGGAAAATGTTGTTTTAAATTCAAAGCCCTGTTCTTTCATCAGTGCTTCTGTTGCACATTTTAAAATATACGTCTCCGCATAGTCATTCGTCGTTGTTTCTTTCTTTGGCATGATTGTTATATTTTCATCAACAGACTTCTCATACTGGCTCTGGCTGATATAACCATCCTCATACATATTTTTTAAAATACGGTCACGACGCTTTATTGTGGAATCTTTATGTTTATACGGATCGTAGCGCCCCGGGCTGTTCGGGATGGAGCATAAAAATGCAATCTGTGAAATAGATAAATCCTTTGCTTTCTTGTTAAAATATGCTTCAGAAGCGGATTCTATTCCGTAATAACCGTTTGCAAAGTATACATTATTCAGGTAAAATTCAAGAATCTCCTGCTTAGTATACTTCTGCTCTAACGCTACGGCAATAAACATTTCTTTTATTTTACGGCTGTACGTCTTTTCATATCCAAGAAAGATATTTCTTGCAAGCTGCTGTGTGATCGTACTTCCACCCATCGTAATATTTCCCCGATTTAGGACAAGAGAAAGTCCGGCACGAGCCACACCTTCGATATCAATTCCATGGTGTGTCGTAAAATTCTTGTCTTCGATCGAAATAATCGCAAGCTTTGCTGCATCAGGAATATCTTCATAATCAAGATAAGAGACATCCTTTTCCTGTTTTAACTTCTTTATCTCATTCCCATCTGCATCATATACGATTGATGTCTGTTCTGCCTTAAATGTGTCCTTACTGCTTTTTGATACATCCCTGCTCGCCTCTTTATACATCGTGACGACTGGCACACCTACTCTTTTTATTGCGATTGCACCAAGTACACAAAAAGCAATTACCAGACAGGTACCCCATATTTTAAGCACCCGCCATAATAATCCGTTATGTTTCTTACTCATAGTCACCTCCGCGGTTTTGTATCTTACCGTTGTTATGCAATCTATTATAACACCTTTTCTTTATCTTTCCCATTCTGCAAAAAAAATTGCAAGATATCTTAATACGGTATTCTGAATAAAATACCATGGATTCTTCCTTTTCTTTTGCTGTATTTTCCGTTATAATCAGACTGTTATGAAACTTAGATATCATTAAAGTATACCACAAAGAAATGGAGAGATTGTGAACTTGAAAAAATTATCTGGATATCATCTGAAATTTATTGCTGTTATTTCCATGCTTATTGACCATATCGCTGTTGTTTTTCAAGCTTCCCTGTCTGAAAGTATCTACTTTATTTTACGGGCAGCCGGCAGACTTTCCTTTCCACTCTTTTGTTTTCTGCTTGTTGAAGGCTTCTTTCACACAAGGAATAAAAAAAGATATCAGCAGCGATTGTTTATTTTTGCTGTTTTATCTGAACTGCCTTATGATCTGGCATTCCGATATCTACCCGTTGACAGACCAGATTTTCTCGCACAGCTGCAGCATCCGCTTTCTGTTTTTTCAGCAGCCTTCCAACAGCAAAATGTACTATTTACTTTATTTTTAGGTTTTACTGCCATGCTCTTAATGGAAAGAAAACAGCCGTACGGCCAATATAGTATCTATAAAAATATCGACACCCTGATCCTTTTCTGCTGCCTTAGTGAAATTTTCCAGACAGACTGCGGAGCCGCCGGGATTCTGTGCATTTTTCTTTTTTACTCATCTTATAAGGAAAGAGAAAATAATACCGGACTTACAATAAAAGAAAGTCTTATAGACATCGCACCCACTGTGCTTCTAACTTATATCCCACCCTTTCCGGTACAGATATCTGCCCTCGCAGACAGCTTGCTTTTACGCTTATATAGCGGAGAAAAAGGGAAAAATCATAAATACTTCTTTTACCTCTTCTACCCCCTACATTTGGTGGTTTTGTATTTAGTCAAGTAGACGAAAAACGGAAAAAAATAATATAACAGCTGTTCTATCGTCGTGAATTTTAAGATGCTCATCCACATCTTAAAATCCTCTCCCAAGCCACATCTGTTATATTATTTTTTTCCGTTTTTCTGACTTTGATAAATACAAAATGAGAGGACCTGGGGATTCTTATTTTCTGTGTTTGGGCTTCAAAAGGAATGAATGCCAGTAGTATTTGAGAAAGAGATGGGGAAGGGGACGGAAGGTTGTGGCTTATTTCGATATAGCCTCCGGCAGGATTGCAAGTTTATCATTATATTGTCGCAATATATCATTTTCTTTTCTGGACGATATACCTTCCGAGCAAGCAGTAGACTCCTGTCCTCTCCCCCTTCTCTCCCCAAAGCCTATTTTGTTCATTCCACGTGGAGCCAAAACACAGAAAAAAGAAACAATATCATATCCCAGATGCGGCTTCGGAGCGTGTTTAAGATGCGGATGAGCATCTTAAACACAGCGACTACAGAGCAGATGGGATATGATATTGTTTCTTTTTTCGTCTATTCCCCTAATGAATCAAATAGGAATAAAATACTTTTCCTGTTTTTTCTAATCGATTTGTGACTTCTGTTCTGGAGACTGCTGTGGATTGTCCAGTTACAGGGTCTAAGTATCTTATTTTGGTTGCGTTATAGCTCATGACGATAACGTAGCGGCTGCCGCTTATTTTGGCGAGTACCGGGCTTCCCTGGCTGACGTAATAGAGTATTTCGTCTACTGTGCAGCCGGTGAGGTTGCGTGTGGTGTGACCGCTGTATTTTTTCATGAGTTCCTCTATGTTATCTTTTTTGATATTTATACTGCCTGGTGTTACTTCTTTTCCATTGACTGCGGCGATCATGGAGAGGCATCCTGCGAGTGACGTACTGTCTGTGCCGGTTTTTATGACATTATCCATTCCGGCTACCTGTGCATAGTCTGCGTAAATGCATTTCCAGAGGATATTTTCTTTGCTGTCGATTACATTTCCCCGCTCTTCATAAGCTCGTGCAATTGCTTCTGTGAGATTCGTATAGACTGCTTTTTGTACACCGGATGCATATACATAGTACTGTTCTACCTGTTCGCCGCTGTTGGAAAGTTTCAAGGTTACATCGTCTTCATTTACCATTATCTTTGTTAACAGCAAGTCCGGAACTACCTGAATATATATGTAATTCGGGAATTTGAAATACAACTGTGTCCAATAGGTATCTGTATATTTGGAAGTGAGTGTTACCGCATCTTCCGCTTCCTCTTCTTTATAACGGATGTAATCTTTTGTGTTTGTTTTTTGAATCTTGTTTCCTGATCTTTTACCAAGTGTCATTTCAAGGATGCTGCCTTTTATTTCGGTATCCATGATATATCGTCCGCTTTTCTGATATTCTTTGATCGTTTTTCCATCAATACCAACGATATGGATCTTTGTGATTGGGAAGTTAATCATTCCATTTCTGCTTTTTGACACATCAGCGGCATCTGCTTCACCGTAAATGAAATCATTTGATAAAAATCCGACTGCACGAATTCTTTTATCAAAATTACATGTAAAGTTCTGCTTTTTACCGGATTCTAAGTCTATCATCTCTATCTTTTTATTCTTGTAAATGTCCTGCTCTTTTTCTATGGCAATGATGCTCTGATCTTTGGATGCCGTAAGGCTTTCGTTTACAAGTCCGGCTTCTACGATTTTATCTGACTTCTTTTCCAGATCAATTTCATGTAAATCTCCTTCAAGGATACAGTAAAATACGGATTTTGAATTCAGGTAAGAGAATTTTTCAAGATCTTCTTTCATACTGTCGTATGGCAGCGAAGTTGATAAGAAGGATATCTCCTCGTTACAGTTTGTTCCGGCATTATATTTCATGATCTGAATTCCATTCATTCCCTCATGTCTGCCGCGATTGATATAGCCGTAAACAAGATAAAAAATGTTTCCTTTCTTGTCCATACTTAATAACTTTATTCCATGATTACTTGCCGCATTCCTTATATCCGGCAGATTTTCTGATGAAAGGCTGTATATCTTGTACATATCTGAAGACTGATAATCATAGTACCAGAGCTGTCCTTGTACGGCAAAACATACTTTATAACCTTTGTCTGCATAAACATAATTTATATTCTTCTTGTTCTGTATTCCCAGACTGAGAAGATTGTTTGCGGAATCTATAATAGAGGAATTATAATAGGCATCCATTGTTCGCTCATAATCAAGCAGATACATCCTTTCTGCTGTATAACGCAGTTTATATGTCTCCTTTAGATCATAGTACTGAACGACACCTTCACTAACTTCTGTAGACAGAATTGTACTTACCTGTATTACTGTGTATGTGTTATTGATTTCCTGCAGTGTGATTCTTGGCTTTGTCTCCTGCTTTACTTCCATGTTGCCAAAGGATATTGCTTCACTTCCGGAATGGATATTCACCGATTCAAGGTTATCCTCTATCGTATCTGCGGAAGTTTCCAGATAGCTGGCATTCTCTGTCATTGTTTCTTTACTGAAAAGATTATTATGGAACTTCAGGACAAAGGCAAGATAATCATCTAAATGATACCCTGAACCACTTTGTATCTTCGTATAAAAATTAATTCGGGTATTGTTATCCAGACGCACACCGAACTTTAGATAATATACTTTATTTTCCGATAAGGTATTTTTAAAGGTCAACGTTCCCAGCTTGATATTTTTCTTTTTATTTGAAGTTAACTGATTTAACGTACCGGTTTCTGTTGGCTTATCCGGTGTTTTTTCAAATAATGTATACTGAATGGCTGTAATGTCGTAATCATAATCGTGCAACTTTAAAATTACCGCATTTTTATTATTGGTCAATGTAATCTGATTTCTCACTAAAGATAAATCAATATCTTCTTTATATCCCGCCATCAAATTATAACTGCTTGTGTCGTTCCCTATTTCAAGGACCGGATAAGACGGATTGGCAAGTTCTGCCACAGCACTTCCCTTTTCCATGCTGATACGGCCGTTAAAAAAAATCAATGCGCCAATAAAACACACTGCTGCTACTGCAATGTGTAAAATGGCCATCCGTACATTTTTACTCATCGTCCGCACCTCCTTCTTCCTGAAGAAGCTTCCACAATGTTGGGGTAAATCCAAACTGCTTACAGAAGGCATCTACCTGCTGTGCTGCTTTTTCTTTCTTTTTATCCGATTGTTTTTTGCGATGTATCGCACGAATCAAAAGATTCTTTGGCGTGTGTTCCATATCAATAAATTCAAGAATCTGCGTATCATACCCCTGTTCTTCTAAGATTTTAGCTCGAATACCGTCTGTTGCCAGTGCACAGAAACGCTCTTTTAAAATACCATAGTCTGTTCTTGGTTCAAATTCTGAGGCGGCAATCTGCTTATTTAACTCATGCTGGCAGCATGGAACAGATAAGATAACAGATGCTCCCCATCGCAATGCTTTATACATCGCATAGTCTGTTGCCGTATCACAGGCATGGAGAGTTACGACCATATCTACCTGTGTTACTCCTTCAAATTCTTCTATGGAACCTTCATAAAAATTCAATTTATCATAGCCATATTTCACTGCCAGACGGCTGCAGTTCTTTATGACATCTTTTTTAAGGTCAAGCCCGATAATGCGGATATCATATCCTTTTAATTTTTTTAAATAATAGTACATGGCAAATGTAAGGTATGACTTACCACAGCCAAAATCTAATATCGTAATCTCACGATTCTGCGACAGATGCGGCAGAATATCTTCAATAAATTCAAGGAAGCGGTTAATCTGTCGATATTTATCATACTTTGTACGGACAATCTTTCCTTCTGCTGTCATAACACCAAGATCTTTTAAAAATGGTACGACCGTCCCTTCCGGTAAAATGTACTTCTTTGTCCGGTTATGCAGCAAATGACTCTTATCCATTTGCATCTGCGCTTTCACTACATTATTCTGCTTCTTTACTTTGATCGCTGCCTTCCCTTTTTTATTGATGAGTGCAGTAAGTTCGGAAGACACCGCCTGAAGCTGTACCTGTTTATATGACGGAAGAAGACGTTCTAATTCTTCCACTAATTCATTCTTCTTTAGATTCTTATGAAAAACCTGTGTTTTTGTGTATGCCGCACTCTGAAACATAAGCTTGTCCTTTACTAAAACCGGACGGATATTATACTTCTTTATCTCTTCTGCTTTTCTTGGATTACTTATGGTAAGAAGAAGCATCTGTTCATTTAAATTCTCTTTGATCTTCGTGAGTAAAAACTCCATAATTCATCTCCTGTTGCGGAAAAGCGCATAGCGCTTTTCCATATTAATTATCTATTTGAAAATACTTTTTGTCTGCGATAATACCGCTGCCTGCGATGATTGATATTCCAGTGCAATACTACCTGTATTAATGTACGAAACGGAGAGTTTCCATCCCGAAGAGAGACTTCGATAAAATACGGATTTTTTATCATTGCCTCATCATTCGTCTGTATCATCTCCTGTTCTTCACGATACTTTAACTTATCATACACCATATCTGCAATTTTTAAAATAGTTACCTTATCCGGATATTCGGAATAAATAGAGCTTCCCGCATATTCATACCGGTCAAGTAAGGCATCCGCAACAATCCATACTTCCCGAACAACCATCGGCAACATTTGAATAAGATATTCATAATCTTTCCAATATTTCTGTTCTTCCTGCTGCAACTGTTCTGGCGGGAGTAATGATTGTGTCTGACTGTCATTCTGGCATACCATCATTTCACGAAATCCCGGCAGCCACTCAAAATTAAAATCTTCTTTTTTACTCATGTCATCTTTATTCATGTCATCCATGAAAACGCTTCCTGCTTTCACCCGGTTTTATTTATCATATGCAAAAAAATAGATGAGGTTCGATTTCTATTTTTTTAAATCAAGCAACGGAATCACCTGAACTAAATCGCTCACTACTGCCACGCATTTTTCCTGTTGTTCTTCCGGAATCGGAAGCAGATCCGGAACGTTTATAACAGGAAGATTCCCCGCTAAGGCTGCCTGTACACCATTAGAGGAATCTTCTAATACTAATGTTTCCTCTGGTTTTACATCAAACTTTTGGCATATTTCTAAAAAAATATCCGGATATGGCTTCCCTCTTTTTACATCTTTTGAAGAAAGAACCATATCAAAGTATTCTGTCAAACCAGTCTTTTCTAAATATTCTTTAATTACAGACGTATCCGAACCACTCGCTACCGCTGTATGTAACTTCTTTTCTTTAACAGCGTTCAGCAGCTCTCTCAATCCGTTTTTTTCTGGAACTCCTTCTTCTTTGATAATCTGTTTTGCCCGGCTGCCGACCTTTTTATAAATGCCTTCCGCATCTGTATCTTCACCGTAATAATCATAATATTTCTTCTGAATATCTCTCGCATTCATTCCAAGAAAACTTGTAAACTGTTCAAATGTCGGGTGATATCCTTCTTCTTTTACAACTTCCATAAATGCTCTGCAATTTACCTGTTCTGTTGCGAACATTAAACCATCCATATCAAAGATTATTAATTTTAACATATGTGTTTCTCCAATTTTTAATTTTCTGCTTTCTGAGTTCTTTTCATGCTATATTTGCGATAAAACTATATCATTTGCGATATAAAAAGTCCAGTATCATACATAGAGTAAACAGAAAGTTAATAGGAGAAATCAAAAAGGATATCCTATTGGATTTTTACATCTGCAATACGATATCCTTTTCGGTTTCTTCTGCTAATTTACAGTTTTGTCCGTCAAATCATTTCAAATTATTTCAAACTATTCTATCTGTTGTGTTTATTCTTTCTTCTTGCTGCCCTGTGCATTCTGCGGTACATTTCTGCGCTTCCCACTACAAGGGCTGCGGCTGCTAATGCTGCATAGAACAGGATATGTGAGTAATCTCCGGTCTTTGAGTTCTTACCTTTTTTAGTTGTTTTATTAGAAGAATGATTGCTGGTATTATTTTTATTTTTATCATTATCTCCATTATTATCATCTTTTTCCTTTAAATATTTATCATATTCCGGATTTCTCTCATTCATATCATTTGTGATTCCTAATGTACTGTCCGTATTCTCCTCTGTAAAGGAAACAGCAATGTCCCCATCATAGGTTACATCAAATCCAAAGTCTGTATTTTCTACTGGATTACCGTCTTTATCTGTTTCTGCCACATAGTAGGTTCCATCTGCCAAGTCTATAAAGCTTACAGATGTACTCTTACCATTTTGAATCTGTAATGCCTTCACATCATCGATACGATTTGTGTAGTAAGGGTCTGTAAAAAGACTTACATAGAATGTTCCATTGTATTTATCAGAAATTGGATTGCCGTCTAATGTAACATTTTTCGTTACAGTAAGGTCATGTAAGGTATTTAAGAAGTCATCTCCCGGTATGAGAAGCTGATTTTCAATAACCGCATATGCTGTTTTCTGCGTTGGAGTAATCGCACATTTTGTTCCATTACCTGCAATCTTACAAGCCTCAGAAGATTCTAACTTATTACCTTCCTCATCTGTTTCGGCAACATAGTAAGTTCCATCTTTCAGATGTTCAAATACGGTATATGCCGACCATGCGCCTTCACATTTCAGTTCTTTTACATTAGAAACTTTCTTTGTACAATCAGCATCACTGAATAACGCAACGTAGAACGTTCTGTTTACTGCCTGATTCCTGCCCTGGAATGTAACAAGCTTACTTACGACCAGTTTCCCTTCTTCACCAACCGGTGTTGTCTCATCTTTCATGACAATTTCGTTACCATCCACTGCTTTGCCGTCAACAGAAACCGTTCCATCTTTATTTACTGTAAATGTAATATCTGCTGCAACTTCATAACCACTTGGTGCAGTAACTTCTGTAAGAGTATACGTTTCACCAGCAATCAGTTTCTGTTCAAATACGCGAGCTTCTGTTGTGGACATCCAGCTTTCGATTACATTACCTTCTTTATCTTTTAAAAGAAGTCTGGCACCGGCAACTTCTTTCTGTCCTGTAATATCCATTTTTTTGACAGATACTCTTGTCACATCATCTTTTACAAGGTAAATGTCTTCGCCTGTTTCTTTATCCGTTATCTTCTCTGCATCTGTCTTAATCGTTCCATCTTCATTCACAGTAAATGTAATATTTTCTGCGTAAGCATATCCATTTGGTGCTGCAGTTTCGATAAGTACGTAGGACTCTCCGGCTCTTATAACCGGACCAAAATCATAGAAACTGTCTTCGCCGGATATCCAGCTGTCAAGCGTTTTGGCACCGTCTTTTACTGTGCCGTCTCCGTTGACATCTTCTGCTTTATAAAGCGTCATTGTTGCACCGGCAACTTCTTTCTGTCCGGTTAAGTCTGTCTTTGTAACGTTAAGATGGATTACCTGATTGACAAACTGTGTTTCGCTTGTTTTTCCTTTTTCTACTGTGCCAGTTGTTTCTGCGGTAACCTTATTATTGATAAGGGTTACGTAACGGTCACCGGTTGTTTCTTTAATTCTGTAGGATACGCCGGATGGGATCTTTTCGATTGTTGCGGTCTGCCCGTCTTTTAAGCTGAGCTTGCCGTTAGTAATCTTCGCAGTTGTTCCTGCAGTATTCTCACTCTTGTCTTCTTCGGTCTTATCCTGAGTGTCTGCATCGTCTGGCTTTTCTGTGTCCTTTTGTGTGATTACTGCATTGCCGTTGAATGGTTTGCCATCTACTTCAACATAGAAGCCATAGGCCTGCTCTTTGTCCGCCGTATTCCCTTTTACTGTCTTTGTAAAAGAGAAAGCACCGAGCTTTCTTGTGTTGGTAAATTCTACGGTATCCCCTGTTTTATTAATGGTTCCTTCTGCTGTGGCAGCAACATTTTTATTGTTATCCGCATTGTTGTTACTGTCCACATTCTGAGCTGTATTATTTACCTTTACAGAAGCATCATAATTGGCATCTGCTACTTCCTCTACTGTGTACTTTGTACCAGAAGGAAGATTACTGAATGTCGCACTCTGCGTATCTTTTAATGTAATATTAACGATACCCTTCTGTGCTGTCACTTCTTCGCCCTGTTCTTTATCACTGTATTTCAGCGTAAACTTGCCTGTATATGGCTGGTCTTTTCTTGTTAAAGTTACTTTAAATTTAAACTCCTTATTAGCCTTTGTTTCTGCATCCGGTGTATACTGTCCGTACTCTACTGACTTTTTAACAGTGAATCCAGTTAGTCTTGTATTCGTAATAGAAGCTTCTGCATTCACTACTGGTTCTACACCTGCACTGTTCGTTGTAGTTCCGTTATCTCCGATTACACCAGTAAGATTGCTGTTCGCTGTCTCAAGGTAACCTTCCTTCTGTGTCTCTGTAACTGTGTAAGATGTAGCGTATGGAATTCCTGAAATCTTAACTGTCTCATTATTTGTTAACGCTTTCAGCTCTAATTTAAGGCTTCCATCTGCATCTGGCTTAACTGTTTTTGTTTCAGGCTGGTCTTTTCCCTCTTTACCTTTTCTTGTGACAGTGACATCACCACCTTTGCCATTATTAAAGTTTGTAAATGTAACCGTAAAGTCAAATGCTGTGTCTGCTTCACCGTCTTCAATAATCTTCTTGACAGTAAGCTTCCTGTCTTTTTCTGGTTGCTTAATGTGATGGTATGGGTGCTGTCATTATAGTTATTTGCGTAAGCATCTGCAACCTGAATCCGGCCTGCTGCATCCACTTTAAATGGAATGGCTGCTGCCTGAACATAATCGCTCGTTGGCACGGCTGTCTCAACTAAAACATAGTTTCCACCTGCCACTACCTTTCCGGTAAGGTCTTTTGCATCTGTTCCACTGGTCCAGGATGCTACGGCTGTTGCGCCAGCTTTTACTGTGGCTTTGCCTTCGCTGTCAAAAGTTACATCAGAGTTATTGTAGATTGCAAGCTGTGCTCCTGAAAGTGCCGCATCTGCTCCGATATCTTTCTTAAGAACTTTCAGTTCTGTCTTATATGTGTTGGTTACTGTTACATTTGGAACTGCATTAGAATCTGCATCCTGTGCCACTTTAACTTTCACGTTTGGGACAGAATTGCCATCTACAGAATAACTTGCCGTATAAGCTTTTTTATCTGTTTCTGACCGGCTTGCAGCGTTCTCTGTCACATTGTAAGTTCCAACTGGAAGTCCGCTTACTTTTGCTTTATGATCGGCTTTTAAACTAAAGGTAAGCTGTCCTGCTGTAGGAGTATTGGCTTCAATTATTGCATTGCTGTCGGTTGTGTCTATTACTGTGGCTTTGGTAAGGTCTGTGTCTACATTACCTGTATTGGCAGTTACTACCATCTGGTAGGTTTCGCCAGGAATATTGTTACCAATAACCTTTTTCTCGATGGTGAGGCTGCCGACTGGCATGTTTTCTACCTGTATGGTCGCACCACCTGCAATTCCTGTTACCGTATATCCTGCTTTAGCACCAAAATCCTGCATTGCTTTTGTAAATGCAACATAAATTGTTTTACCGGAATTCTTATATCCAGGTGCTGCGTTTACTTCTGTAAAACGATATAAACCATCTTTTTTTAAACCAATAAATTTAATTTTTCCATTCTTATCGGTCGTTTGTGTCTCTTTTCCCTCATTCATTACCGTCTCAAAACCAGTAATTTCTCCATTCTCGACTTTCGCCTTTTCCAGTTTAAACTCTGCGCCTTTAATTGGTCCCTGGGTCTGACTGTCCACTTTTAAAATAGAAAAACTTCTTGAACCAGCAATTTCTGCTCCGGCACTTAAAACAATTATTTCCTTTGTATTATCAACTGTCGTATTCTGAATTCCTTCATACCACGCAGAGTTAGATAAAGTAACATTTGTATCTTCAGCCGCATTAATAGTAACTTTATACTGAATTACAATCTTTTTATTATCTGGAACTGTAAATCTGTATTCGTTATGATCCGCATCTCCAGTTCCCGTTGTAAATGTACAGTCTGACTGTGCAAGGGATTCTCCATTTACCGTGATACTGTCTGAAAGCAGTGTCATGATCTTCGGCATCTGGTCCACAACAGTAATCGTGTCTTTCTCTTTTAAAAGATTCTCTCCATTTGTATTCACTGTTAATGTATAAGTTGCGGTAGAACCATTTATATATTCTGAATCTTTCTTAAGAGTAGTATTCTTTATGGTCTTTGTTGCAGTAGCTTCTGGACTGGTGTAATTATTATATTTTACCTGTGCCTTATTCTCATAAGTCTTTTCTGTATAAAGACCAATATATTCATCATCAACAAGAGTATCAATCGCTATTTTTACATAGCCTTCGTTACTGTTTTTGCTATCAGATTTTAAACCGGTAACATTAAATGTCAACTTACGGGAAGCTTCATCATATTTAATACTGTTACTATCTATCGCAACCTTTGCTGACTGCCTTCCCCTTTCAGTAATCTGTATATTTTGTGTATTTCCGTTTGTTACATACTTAAGACCTTCTGGTAAGGTATCTGTAACTGTTGCAACATTATTTTCACCAGTACCATCAAGTGTACCAAGTGTGCCGTCTTTATTCAGCGTGATGAACCAGCGGATAGTGTGATTCTTCTTGTCATAGTCGCCGGCTTCTTTGCTTATGGATGAATGCTTGTACCATACTGCACTGTCACTGGCTTCTAAACTCTGTCCATCCCGAATTGTCAGCTTTCCAGTATTGGTATGGGTAAATTTATCTCCCTCTTTATACTTGGCATCATCTCTTGCTACTGTATTCTCTGTATAGTAAGTAATAACAATTCTATTTGTAGTGTTTGCATTAAATTCGCGCAGGAAAGTAATAGTAAATGTATAAGCATCATCATTATTATAAGTAAGTGTATAATCTTTACCCTCTTTTAACTTATTGCTTTCCTGTCCAAAATAAATATCTAATCCTTCTTTTAATTTATCTTTAGATACAAATTTATGATTCCTTGGAGATGAAATTGTATCCACGTAAGTAGAATTTTTCACAACACGTACCGGAATGGTTGTTTTCCACTTCATTTTTCCTGTGGTAATACCAGATACATATTCCTTTGTTAAATCAATTTCATCAGATCCGGTTCCGCTCCAGTTTGTCTTGTACGCATAGGGGCTGCCATTAATACCAACAGAAGCTGTATTATTTACATAGTTATGACCACTTTTTGTCGGTTTGGCATAGTAAGTAAGATAATATATGTATTCTCCAGCCTGTGATGCTTTGTATGTCCATCCACCATCTGTATTCCATGTAAAAATTCCATGATTTGGTGTCTGCTCATCTGCATTATCCAATGAAATGGTGTCTGTCCACTGTGTCTCATCACTTGCATTTTTTGCTTCAATTACTAAATTCCCTGTGTACGCATAATCACCGGTCATTTTGTCTGTGAAAGTAAAGTTTCTGTCAAGTACTGGTGCATTAATATCATTTCCTTTATGATCTGTTCTCTTATTTGCCTCAACCGTAAACTTCATCCTGCCTGTAGAAGCATCCCATTCTCCCTTTTTGGAAATCCACACCTTTTTAAGATTCACTGTTGTTTTGGCAGACTTTTTTTCCATATCTGTTGCAGTGAGAGTTGCTATATTTGTAAACTTCTTCTCAACTGTATCACCAGTATTTCCACTGTTTTCCCATACGGAGTCTTTTAATTTCACACAATATGTAAGCGTCTTTGTCTCGCCCGGCTCCATCGTTCCAATATTCCAGATGAAATCTTTCTTGTTATTATCAATATAGATTTCTCCAGCACCCGGTTCTGTGCTAGTTGTCTGTGTTGCACCTTCTATTGCATAATATTGTTCTATATCCTCTTTATTATCGCTGAAAACATCTGTTACCTTAACTCCACTCGCATCATCCTGATTTATATTTGATGCGTTCACAGTGATCGTGTATTTTACCCATGTCCCCGTCTCGTCAATATGAATCCCTTTTGAAGTACCATATTGTCCATCAACTGTTGACTTTGTAATATTCAGATTATTGTTAAAGACTTTATTCGAAGTAACTTCTGCCTTCTTCTCTGTTCCGGCAGTTACTGTAGCTGTATTAGATATGGTCTTATCTGTAATAGTATCATCCCAGCTATTCTTTATCTTAACAGAATAGGTAAGAGTCTGTACCTCTCCCTTTTCCATATCCCCAATTGTCCAGATACCTGTCTTTGCATCAAATGTTCCTTTGCTCGCCTTTATATCCTTATATAAATTCTCCAGCATCTTCAAAGAATTGTCTGCAAACACATCCGTTACCTTTACGTCTTTTACTGTCTGTGTATTATCAGCAGGCGCTGTTACTGCAATTGCATAAGTGAGCTTTTGTGTCTTCGCATCAAATCCAGTAATTTTCTTTGTAACATTCAAATTTGTTTTATCTTCTTCCAGTTTTGGATCAAAATGAATGGTCTTCTTTACTGGTCCAAAAATAATGGTTTCTTGCCCTTTACCACCAAATTCCTTATTAAAGTTTCCGTTAAGCCAGAAACTTCCTTGTTCTATTTTTCCACCACAGTCTGTAAGATAGCCTTCTGTAAATGTAATCTCAACCAAACCTTTTTTACTGATCGCGAACTTACCGACTACTTTACCTTCTTCGGTTAAATCTCCCTGCTGATCAGCAACAATTTCAATCTGTTCTGGAAGCTGATAATATAAAACGGTTCCCTCACTAAGATTCTCAAGCGCATGATCTACATTGTCATACTTTACGGTTATGCTGACCGGCGCTCCTCTCGGAATCAGTGTACCTGCAGGCAAATCATCTAACGCTGTCTTCTTACCGTTAATGGTAACACTCAGATCTACGGCTGTTATACATTTTGCTATATCAATTTTGGCTGCCCTGGCAATATTCTGATTCGAACTGTTACTGTCCGTCCCTTCCGTTGCTGGCTCAGCGGCATCCTGCGTAGCAATCTTACTCTTTGCCGTCTTTTTCTTCACAGCCGTTGTAGACTCTTCCTTTTTTTCCTGTGTCGTTACTTTTTCTTTCTTCTTTTTAGCTTCTGTAGAAGCTTCCTGCGTTGTTGTCTCTTCTTTTTTTGAGGTCGTTTCCTGCGTTGTTTTCAAAGCTGCCGTACTTTCTCCGGTATTCTCTATATCCGAATCCTTCCCTTCTGCGCCAGCTTTTGGTTCTTTGTCTTCCTCTACAGATTGAATTGCCGCAGAATTTTCCGCAAATACTCCAAGAACATTCGATGTTCCTGTAGAGGTCCAAAACATAGACAGTACAAGAACAACTACTAAAAACAATTTTCCCGCACGTTTCATAGTAAATCTCCCTTCATCTGTGCTACTGTGTTTATATTACTGTATCTTCATGTCTTTATTGATAGAGATACGTAGAGAAAGAAAATAATCTTCTGAAATAATCTTCTATATGCCATATCTTCCGAGCAAGCAGTAGTATTCTAATTTCTCCCCCTTATCTCTTTCCAAAGACTATTTTGCATTCATTCCTTCTGGAGCCAAAACGCAGAAAAAAGAAATAATATCATATCCCAGATGCGGCTTCGGAGCGTATTTAAGATGCGGATGAGCATCTTAAATACAGCGACTACAGAGCAGATGGGATATGATATTATTTCTTTTTTCGTCTGTTTTCCTCTCAATGAATCAAATAGTTATCCCTGCATCTTCTCCATAAGGCGTGCTGTGTCTTCTGTAAGCTTCTTCAGGGAATTAACCATTGCTGTCTTCTGAGCTGCCAGCTCATCACACTGTTTCTTCTCTTCTTCTACTTTACGCAGGCTATCTTCATGAATCTTCTTCGCCTCTTCAATCGCATTATCTTTATTCTCCTGGGCATCTTTTAAGAGTCTTTCTGCAGTCTTACGTGCTTCTCCGATAATATCTGCTGCATCCTGTCTTGCCTGCTCTCTCTCTCTTTCTGCCTGTTCTCTTGCTTCATCAAGAATAGCATTCTGTCTGCCTTCTAAATCAGAAAGCTGCTTGCAAAGTAAGTCTGCATTCTTCATGTATCTTTCGTATGCCTGATCTGTTGTTTCCGGTACTTTTGCCTCTTCAGCAGCGGTCTGGGCTTCTTCTGCTCTTGCAAGCGCTGCTGCTGTCTTTGCCTTCTCTGCCTTGATTTCTGCTTCTAATGCTTCAATCTTCTTCTGAGCTGCTGCTAACTGTGCCTTTGCCGCTTCAATCTCATCCTGCGCTTCATCTGCACTTGTTACTGTCTCTGGTGTATCTGCTGTTTCATAAGCTGCTTCTGGTGCAGATTCTTCTGTAGCTTCTGCTCCTGTTTCCTGCTCTTCTTTGTCTTCTTCTGCGTCAACGATGTCTTCCTTTGTATCTTTTTCTAACTCTTCCATCGTCTTACCGGTTGCCGCTGCTGCTATTCCGAGAGCTGTCTTGCTCTCTTTCTTTAATTCTTCGATTTCTTTTTCTTTTGCTAAGATGATCGCTTCTGCCTCATCACAGATCTTATCCAGCTGAATATCGACTTCATCTTTATCGTAACCAAACATTGATGTTTTAAATGTCAGTTCTTCTACATAGGTTAATAATTCCTGCATATTCATGGCGGTTCCCCTCTTTCTCTGGTTCGTATCGTGCAGTATGTATATACGATTAAATCCAGTCTTCTCTAAAATCTTTTCTTACTATTTATTATAAACATTCTATACTATTTGTCCAGTGAAAATGGTACCTTTTAGAATGTCAGACGCATCTGATACCATGTCACTCCACCATGAACGGATTCCGAAATTCCTTCTTTCTGAAAACCAAACTTCTCATAATAGTGAATAAGGGATTCTTTACAGGTTAAGACGATGCCCGTTCTATCCTGCGCCCTTGCATCATTGATCACATAACGAATGAGCTTTTCTGCATAACCATTTCTCCGGTAAGCAGGAAGCGTACTTACCCCAAAAATCATCTGCCATGCTCCACCTTCATCGTGAAGCTCTGCATTTTCATACATTTCATCTGTCAGGTCCTTTTTATCTGTTACCATCCCGTCCACAAATGCGATTAATTTCTCTCCCTCGTAACCCTTTTCGCACAATAGCCAGAAATGTGTGCCATATGCCTTAATCCTTCTTGCAAATTCCTCTTTTGTCGCTGCCTCAGCAGGAGGAAAACAGTCTGCCTCTACTGATGTAATCGCATCTAAATCATCTATCATCGCCATTCGAATCTGCATATGTTCCATTGTAAAAGTCTCTCCTTATTAATTATCGTTATTTATTTACCATACCACAACATGTTTGGTATATAATACACATTTGGTACTCATTTTATTTGTTTATAGCATATTATAAATTACTTTTACAAAATTTCAATGTTCATTTTTTGCGAAAACAGATATTTCATTGCTATAATAATGTGATGATGTCAGGATGAAAAGGTCAAAACTCCGTTCGTACCTGTACGATAAGGTGTTTGACTTTGGAATCCCAAAATACCTTTTAACCCTAACATTATGTGATGAACAAGGAGAAAAAACAAAAAACCCGGGAAACATATAATACATTATATTATATATTTCCCAGGTTTTCGTCTGTCTTATCTATTACTTTCCTGCGACTTCTAATCGAATCAGTGCTCGTTTGAGTGCCAGTTCTGCTCGTCCGATATCAACGCCTCCCTGCTCGGAGGAAATTCTTCTTTGTGCACGTATTTTGGCTTCTTCGGCACGTTTGATATCAATATCCTGTGGCCACTCTACTGCTTCTGCGAGAATAGTCATCTTTTCCGGAGTGATCTCTACAAAACCAGAAAGAAGTGCTGCCTGCTTCTCTTCATTCCTTTCGGTGATGATAAGTCTGCCAGGTGCAATAATCTGAGTCATCGGGATGTGGTCTGCATATACGCCTACCTGTCCTTCTACGGTATTATATTCTACCATGTAGATGTCATTGGAATAAAAAATCCTGTCCGGCGCAATAATCTCGAGTCGGAATGTTTTGTCTGCCATAGAATCACCTACTTATTATATCTGGCTAATACGTCATCGATATTTCCGGCATTCAAGAACATTCCTTCCGGAATCTCATCGTATTTACCTTCAAGAATCTCTTTGAATCCCTGGATTGTTTCTCCAAGCGGAACGTAACGTCCTGTTGTTCCTGTGAACTGTTCTGCAACGAAGAATGGCTGAGAAAGGAATCTCTGTACCTTTCTTGCTCTTGCTACAAGAATCTTTTCTTCTTCAGAAAGTTCATCCATACCAAGGATGGCAATGATATCCTGTAATTCTTTATAACGCTGTAATATTTCCTGTACACCACGTGCTACCTGATAATGCTCATCTCCTACAATTCGAGGATCAAGGATTCTGGAAGTGGATTCCAGTGGATCTACTGCCGGATAAATACCCTGTTCTACAATGGCACGTGAAAGTACGGTTGTTGCGTCAAGATGGGCAAAGGTTGTCGCCGGAGCCGGGTCAGTTAAGTCATCGGCCGGTACATATACTGCCTGTACGGATGTGATCGACCCGTTCTTTGTAGAAGTGATACGCTCCTGCAGTGCTCCCATCTCTGTCTGTAAGGTTGGCTGATAACCTACCGCACTTGGTACACGTCCAAGTAAGGCGGATACCTCGGAACCTGCCTGTGTGAATCGGAAAATATTATCGATGAATAAAAGAACATCTTTTCCACCTTCATCACGGAAGTTCTCTGCGATTGTCAGTCCGGTAAGACCAACTCGCATACGAGCTCCCGGCGGCTCGTTCATCTGACCAAATACCATCGCTGTTTTATCAATAACACCGGACTCACTCATTTCTGTGTAGAGGTCGTTACCTTCACGTGTACGCTCGCCTACACCAGTAAATACGGAATATCCACCATGCTCTGTTGCTACATTACGGATCAATTCCTGAATAAGTACGGTCTTACCTACACCGGCACCTCCGAAAAGACCGATCTTTCCACCCTTTTGGTAAGGGCAGAGAAGGTCTACTACTTTGATACCTGTCTCTAAGATTTCTGTTTCTGTTGCCTGTTCCGCAAAAGCTGGTGCCTTACGGTGAATTGGATTTCTCTTCACTCCTTCCGGCATTGGCTTTTTGTCAATTGGCTCTCCAAGAACGTTAAAAATACGTCCTAAAGTAACCTCCCCCACAGGTACACTAATCGGTCCTCCTGTGGCAATGGCCTCCATTCCTCTTATAAGTCCGTCTGTCGGACCCATTGCGATACATCTGATAATATCGTCACCGAGATGCTGTGCTGTCTCTGCAACCAGCGTGGAGCCATCTTTTCTACGGATTTCAACGGCATCGTTAATTTCTGGAAGAACACCCTTGTCAAATCGGATATCGAGTACCGCACCGATGACCTGCGTGATTTTACCTGTATTCTGTGCTGCCATTTATTTACTCCTTTAATATTCGTGTAAACAGGATTATAGATATGAATGTCTGGACACAAATGCCCTCTTCATTCCTTTTTCCTGATTACCTATTGTTAATTCAGAGCTTCCGCACCTGAAATAATCTCGGTCAGTTCCTGTGTGATCGCACCCTGTCTTGCACGATTATATGCAAGAGACAGCGTGGAGATCATATCCTCTGCATTGCTGGTAGCAGCATCCATTGCCTGCATTCTGGCTCCGTTTTCACTTGCTACCGCCTCAATAAATGCTCCATATACAATACTGTTTATATACTTTGGAATCAGTAAATCTAAAGATTCTTCTGCTTCCGGCTCATAATTCATCGGTGCCTCACTCTTTTTATCTGCACTCTCTTCTCCCTTCACTTCTACAGGAAGGAGCTTGATAAACTCCGGAGTGTGTACAACCGTATTCTTAAAGCTGGTATATGCCAGATAAATCTCACCTACTTCTCCTGCCTCATAGGCATCAAGCACTTTACGTCCAATCTCTACTGCATCAGAAAAGAGGGGTGCATTGATAATCTCTGAATCATCAGAAGCGATATAATATCCTTTTCGCTCAAATGCTTCAATACCCTTCTTACCAATTCCGTAAACCTCAACGCTTTCCTTTGGAAGCCCGCTTTCTGCAACGAGCTTTACAATATTATTGTTATAGCCGCCGGCGAGTCCACGATTTGAGGTTACAACAATCACTGCCTTCTTCTTAGAACCATTCGATGTCAGATATGGATGTTCTATATTTCCTGATCTGGAGAGAATCGACTGTACCGTATCGTACATTTTCTGAAAATACGGCTTTGCACTCTCTGCTCTGGTCTTAGCTTTCTGGAGCTTTACAGTGGATACCAGCTTCATTGCTTTGGTAATCTGCTGCGTACTTTGAATACTTTCTTTCCGCCTCTTAATATCTCGCATTGATGCCATATTCAATCACCATCCTTAAAATTGATTCTTAAATTCTGTAATGGCCTTCTGAATTAATGCATCTGTCTCGCTGTTGATCTCGCCTGTTTCGCGGATTGCTTTATAGATTTCCGGATACTTTGTCTCCACAAATTCATAGAGTCCCTTTTCGAACTCTGCAATACGTTCTACTGGCACATCAAGAAGATACTTTCTTGTTACCGCATAAATGATAACAATCTGCTTCTCTACAGCAAGTGGCTGATACTGTGGCTGCTTTAATACTTCTTTAATACGCTCACCCTGTGCAAGACGCTCTCTTGTATCATCATCAAGTTCGGAACCAAACTGGGCGAATGCTGCAAGTTCACGATACTGTGCAAGTTCTGTACGAATTGGACCTGCAATCTTCTTCATCGCTTTAATCTGTGCGGCTCCACCTACTCGTGATACGGAAAGACCCGCATTGATCGCTGGTCGGAAACCTGCGTGGAACATCTCTGTCTCCAGATAGATCTGTCCGTCTGTAATAGAGATAACGTTTGTCGGAATATAAGCAGAAACGTCACCTGCCTGTGTCTCGATAATCGGGAGCGCAGTAAGGGAACCTCCGCCAAGTTCTTCAGAGAGTCTTGATGCTCTCTCTAATAATCTTGAATGAAGATAGAATACATCTCCAGGATATGCTTCACGTCCCGGCGGTCTTCTCAGGAGCAGGGACAGGGTACGGTATGCCGTAGCGTGCTTACTTAAATCATCATAAATGATAAGTACATCTTCTCCGCGTTCCATCCACTCTTCACCGATCGCACATCCTGCATATGGTGCGATATACTGCAGCGGTGCTAACTCACTGGCTGTAGCAGCAACAACAGTGGTGTATTCCATTGCATCATGTTCTTTTAATGTCTTTACGATACTTGCTACTGTAGAAGCCTTCTGACCGATGGCTACATAAATACAGTGCATATTCTGCCCCTTCTGGTTGATGATCGTATCAACCGCAATGGCAGTCTTACCTGTCTGACGGTCACCGATAATAAGCTCTCGCTGTCCACGTCCGATCGGCACCATAGAGTCAATCGCCTTGATTCCGGTCTGTACCGGAGTATCTACTGCCTGACGGTCGATTACACCGTAAGCAACTCTTTCTACAGGACGATACTTTTCTGTATCAATCGGTCCCTTTTCATCAATCGGCTGTCCTAATGCGTTAACAACACGTCCGGTAAGTGCATCACCAACAGGAACTTCTACTACTCTTCCGGTAGTTTTTACTACGTCTCCTTCGTTGACTGCGCGGGAATCTCCTAAAAGTACAACACCTACGTTGTCTTCCTCCAGGTTCATGACCATACCGTACACTTCACCCGGGAATTCCAGAAGTTCTCCCTGCATTGCATTCTCCAGACCATGAATACGTGCAATACCATCTGCCACCTGGATGACGGTACCGACATCTGTGGTTTCCAGCTTCGCCGTATAATTCTTAATCTGCTCCTTGATTACGGAACTGATTTCTTCCGGTCTTAAATTAACCAAGCCCAACTACACCTTCTTTCTCCACACTCAACTTTGATAATCCCTTGCTGAGCTTCTCAATCTGCGTTTTAAGACTGCTGTCTAACACTCTGTCTTCTATTCGGATAATCAGCCCGCCAAGTACAGACGGGTCTACCTGATAATCAACTTCAAAGGAAGTGTATTTTGTCGTCTCTAAAAGACGCTTTGTAAGTTTCTCCTTCTGACGGGCAGAAAGTTCTGTTGCGGAAACGACCTTTACCTTACCAATTCCCTTATATTCCTTCGCTTTATCTACGAAATATTCAAAAATCTTTGGAATGTCTTTCTGTCTGTCCTTTTCCACAATAATATTTAAGAATCCCAGTATCTCATCCGATGCCCGCCCGGAAAATATATTCTTCAGCAAGTCTAACTTCTCTATCTTGCTTACTTCCGGATGATTTAAAAGAGAGAGTAAGTCCGCATTCTCAAGAAGAATCTGCTGCAATGTCTGCACTTCGGATAAAAGGGCATCCATCTTGTTCTCCTCAGCTGCCAGCTCAAACAAAGCATTGCCGTAAATACTGCTTACTCGTTTAGCCATGTCTTATCCCCCATCTCTTTTAAGGTCTGCTCAAACAGAGCATTCTGTGTCTCCTCATCAACAGATGCCGCAATAATCTTCTCAGACATAAGCGCAGCAACCGTAATGATCTCCTGCTTCACTTCATCTTTGACACGTTTCTTTTCAAGCTCTGCTTCTTTCTTTGCATTATCCATGATACGGGCCGCCTCCGCTCGCGCATCTGCAATAATCTCATTCTCCCGCTGCATGGCCTTCTTTCTGGCATCACTTAAAATCTGTTCTGCCTCTTTATCGATTCGTTTTAACTTTGTATCGTACTCATCTTTAAAACGAACTGCCTGTTCCCGACTCTCCTTAGCCTCTTTTTGTTCCTTCATTACCCGCTCTTTACGGTCATTCAAAATCTTTCTTACCGGATCAAGAAGCAGATAACTTGCAAGTAAGAACAAAATAAAGATAGCGAGCATCTGAAATGCTACCTGAAATAAAAGCTGTGGGTCCAGACCAAATATTCTGTTATCATACTTTAGGGCCTCTAATAACACTTCATGGCCTCCTTTCGAATTCTCGAGGACTCATCTTACAGCTTTCCGATCAATGGGTTAGCGTACAGAAGAATCAGCGCGATAACCAATCCGTAAAGACCTGTTGTCTCTGCTACGGCCTGTCCTAAAAGCATGGTAGACATGATATCACCTTTTGCTCCCGGATTACGTCCTACTGCTGAAGCACCATAACCAGCTGCAATACCCTGACCAACACCAGGTCCGATACCTGCGATAACCGCAAGACCTGCACCAATCGCGGAACAAGCTAAAACTAAACCTTCGTTTGTAATTCCTGTCATAATAAACTCCTCCTTAAATACACTTCACTCTTTTGTCAGCAAACCATTTCTTCTAATTCTTACTCATAACGGTTCGCTACGAATACCATTGTCAACATTCCAAATACATACGTCTGGATTGCTCCAGAAAAGAAATCAAAATATGCATGTAGAAATGCCGGTATTCCAATCTTTGCAAACCACGGCATCAATGCGTACCACAGACCCAGCATAATGGTTCCTGCTGTTACATTACCGAACAAACGCAGTGACATGGAGACCGGCGTGGCAAACTCACTGATGATATTAATTGGGAGAAAGATTGGAAACGGATCTAATAAATCTTTTATGATTCCAAATCCCTTTGTCTTTATCCACGCATATTCAATCATCACAAATGTGATCAGCGCCAGACCGAATGTGGTTCCAAAATCTGCTGTTGGCGGCCGCAGTCCGAAAAGTCCTGAAATATTGGATAAAAAGATAAACGCCATCAGCGCCTCCACGTAATTCAGGTACTTCTTCGCATGAATACCCATGTTGTTCTCAACCATGGCATCCATCTTCTCTACGATCATCTCTACTACATTCTGTACAACATTCGGTTCGTCATAATCTTTCATGATCTCATGTCTGGCGAACACTATCAATGCCAGTAATATCAGACAGACGATCACTGTTGTAACCATAGTAGTATTAATAGAGAGGGTAGTCCCAAACAGCTTAAATTCATAATAACTATGGATAAAAAAATCCACATCGCTGCTTCCCATACCTTTACCTTCCTTTCTTATATAATTTTTTTGTTATATATACATTAGTATATGCATGGAAATGTGCAGATATCTTCAACCCAAGAATTCCAATGATAATTCCCGGAAAACTAAAATATCCTGAGCGCATTCCGATCCATGCAGACAATAATATAACCGCTGATCTGAAAAGTGAGCCAAGTGCCATACTTCTTCCCGCCTTCTGTTCTGTCATCACAAGACAACGGTTCAGGCTTTTGTACATGCTCACACTAAGTCCGACCGCTACAGCTGTTCCAAGCAAAAGTCCCATACTGTAGCTGCCTCTATTCTCCACGACAAGAAGTCCTATTACTTCAAAAACAATACTGTATACAATACATCCGAAAATCAAATCAAATAAAGTCTCATTGTCTTTATTTATCCATCTTCCCCAGTTCACCTTTATCTGATTCTCCTTTCCTTCTCCCACTGATGCAGGTGAAAAATCTTTGCCAGCTGCACACAAATCTTTACTTTATAAAACGCATGATCATCATATAGCAGGAACGGAATCCCGCTAATATTCCCAACAAAAGAAACAGCGGAAAAATCCAGCTTATCTGCAGTCTCTCAGATAAAAACTTTCCAATGACCATACAAAGGAATATACAGGTCAGCATACTGATTCCTAACTGAGTGATCAACGCAAGCATCCTTAAAAAAGTATAGTCCTTCTTTCTTCGTATCATACAAGAAGTTCTCCGATAATTCGATCTGCAACCGCTTCCATCAACGGCTCTAGTATGTCAAAACACTGCTGATATGTCTCTGGGTCTTCTTCTGTCACCTTCGGAATCTTCTCCTCTGCTTCTGTACTGTCTATATCTATAAATGTTCCTATTGACATATAGCTGGCTGTCTGTACATCAAAAGATTCTTTGATCTGTTCTGCCAGTCCTTTTGTAATAGTCAGCACCAGATCTGCTGATGCAAGATCTTCTTCCGTAAGCTGAGAAGACCGGAAATTCTCTATGCTATAACCTTTTTCTCTTAAGATCTTTGCCGCTCCCGGAGCAACCGGCTCTGAGAAAAGTACAACCAGTCCTCTTGACACTACCTCTATATTCTGGCAGTTTCTCTTCTGCAATATACCTCGTAAAATACATTCTGCCATAAAGCTTCGGCCTATATTAGTCTCTCCCACTATAATAATCTTGCGATAATCCAAACTAATCCCTCCTATAGTGTAATCAGATGATAGCCGGCTGCCTTTAGCATACGGTTCATAATAGCATTCCCCAAACCTTGCTCAAAAAAACTCTCTGAATACATATAATCACATTCCAGATCATCAAATTCCCTGAGAATGCGGTACAGATTCGCCGCAACAGATTCCGGCTTCTGTCTGCTTCCAATACTTCTTAAAATATCTGCATGATAAGCATCCAACGTTTCGTCAGTTCCTATCACACCTACTTTATATCCCTCTTCCTTCTTCTCTCTGACAAGTTCATTAATCTTAGCGATTACTTTATCCTTATCACCTTCTACCAGAGTAAGCTGGCCTTTAGGCGCATAATGACGATACTTCATTCCCGGTGCCTTAGCTACAACATCCTTCTTCATAGTACGTCCGGAAACTGCCGGATCAATCTTCACCTCTGGCAATACTTCTTCTAACATATCCTTCGTAATATATCCCGGTCTTAAAATGGTCGGAATGCCTGTACTCATATCAATAATCGTGGATTCAATCCCTATTCCGACAGCTCCTCCATCAAGAATAAGAGGAATTCTGCCTTGCATATCCTCATATACATGAGATGCAAGTGTCGGACTCGGTCTTCCTGATGTATTCGCACTTGGAGCTGCGATCATTCTTCCACTCTCCCGGATAAAATCCCTTGCGATCGGATGAGAAGGCATACGAATCGCGACTGTATGAAGTCCTCCGGTTGTCCCGTCCGGTACACAACTCTTTTTATTTAAAATAATTGTCAAAGGTCCCGGCCAGAACTTCTCCATGACCGCCTTCGCCTCATCTGGAACTTCTTCTGCAATCTCATACACTTGGCTGATATCGTGGATATGCACGATAAGAGGATTGTCCGAAGGTCTTCCCTTCGCCGCATAGATCTTAGCTGCCGCCTCTGCATTCAGGGCATCTGCTCCAAGACCATATACTGTTTCTGTTGGAAAAGCCACCAGACCACCTTCCCGGATAATCTCTCCGGCCTTTCTCAGTGCTGCCGCCTTCTGTTCTGACGACACACTCTCTATATTCAATAATTCTGTCTCCACAAATGTTCACCTCTGATATATTGATCAAACGCTGCCTAATCGACCGCGTTCCTGCACTTAGCACAGTATAAAAGCAATTATCTAAAAATATATTAACTGACTTCTGCATCATATCATGTTTTAGCTATAAAGTCAAAAAAAGCCCCCTTTACGTCTGTATTTTTCAGCACTTTTACACTCTCTACCGGTTATGTACTCTCTTTTTTTCTCATATATATAATGATATATATAATAATTAAGGATCTGCATTATGAAGATACACACGCATCCCGTTATTCTATCTATATTGCTGCTTTGTTTCGCTGCCGGCGCTTTCTTTGTCGGCCATATGGCGCTTTCTTATGCTACGTTCCAGGCAACAGAAAACTTCTGTGTTCTTCTTGATGCCGGACATGGCGGAGCTGACCCGGGGAAAGTAAGTGCTTCCGGTATTAAAGAAAAAGATATTAATCTTGCTATTACTCTAAAATGTAAATCTGTCCTGGAACAAAATGGTATTAAGGTTATCCTGACCCGGAGTGAAGACCGAAGCCTTGAAGATAGCAGTTCCCCCAATAAAAAATCCAGTGATCTGAAAAAGAGAAAAGCCCTTATCAAAGAAAGTAAAATAAACTGTGCAGTAAGTATACATCAAAACAGCTTCCCTGATTCTTCTTCCTGCGGAGCCCAGGTATTCTATCACCCAAATTACTCTGAAAGCAAACGCCTCGCCAGTCTGATACAAGCACAGATGCACAGCCTTACAGGAATAGAAAACCATCGGAAAATCAAAGCAAATACCGACTATTATCTTCTTCGGGATAATGATACTCCGACTGTGATTGCTGAAGTCTGCTTCCTCTCAAATCCATCTGAAGCTGCTATGATCACAGAAGAGACGATACAGGAAAAGGCAGCCTTTCAAATTGCTATGGGAATTATGCAGTTTCTGCACGTTCATCCGACGAATTCACCGTCGATATTATCCGAAACCTAACTATTCGAGAATGCATCGTCTTCTCTAAAGCCTTCTCTTTTGTCAAAAGTACCGTCTGAATAAAGTATCTTCTGATATGACTATTATGACTATGGATATATGCAAGAATACCTCACATTCTTGCTGCAAAATACGTTCCTATTCCAAAACTGATATCTCACTTACCTGTTACCAGCTGACTGATCATCCTGTATTCATCTGTTACTAGCTATATTACTAACTATGTTACTACCTGCTGCCTGCTGCCTGTGTGCTCTGTATCCCCTCTTCGCGCCGGAAACACCAGCGCAAGCACAGTATACCATTTTTGTTTTTATTTTACAATATTTTCCTTATGTGTTTTCTTTCCTTTTTCTTAAAGTGCAATATTCCGCCATCTGCGGCACATTTTAACACTTTACAGTTTGGGGAATAATGTTTATACTATACACACACAGATACCTGTCAGCATATATCTGCACATATTTTAGAAAAAGCCGGCATCTGTAGCATATCACAGCATTGCTTATCTTTACCTGCTGACAGATTATTTTTTGAAAAAGGAAGTGATTTTATGAAATTAGAGAAATTAAGTGACACCCAGATACGCTGCACTTTAAGTAAAGAAGATTTAACCCAGAGACAGCTTCATCTTTCCGAGCTTGCCTATGGTTCCGAAAAAGCGAAAGAATTATTCCGCGACATGATGCAGCAGGCATCCGCTGAGCTTGGATTTGAAGCAGAGAATATCCCACTTATGATTGAAGCAATCCCAATATCTAATGACTGCCTCGTTCTGGTCGTTACTAAAGTAGAAGACCCTGACGAACTTGATACTCGATTTTCAAGATTCTCTAAAATAAATATGGATGACTCATTTGACGAAGACTTTTTAGACATAGATGATGACGATTTTGATACAATAGATTTTCTCGATGACGAAGAGGATGACGATGAAATAGAGGATGAACCTCTTCCTTTCTCTTCTTCAGAAGATTTAGACGATTCGGATTCCTATCAGTCCAGCTCTTCTAAAGCAGACTCTTCCAAGGAACGCTCTGCCATTGATGAAGCACTGGATTTGATCGCACCTTTCACACAGGCGATCGCCCAGGCTAAAAAAGATGCCCTTAAGAAAAAGAACGAAAAGAAGACAGCCGCTCACGACTGCCAATATTACTCTTTCCGTAACTTCTCCCAGGCATCCCAGCTTGGTTCTTTCCTGGCTCCATTCTATGAAGGAGAAAGTTCCCTGTATAAAGATTCTGTTTCTAATAATTACTATATGATTCTGCGCAAGGCAGAAGGTCAGGAAGATGCCTTCCGCCGCGCCTGCAATATTGCCGCAGACTTTGGTGTGAGAATCTCCGCATCTTATGCAACACCAGCATATTTCAGAGAGCATTTTCAGACGATACTCGCAGAGAATGCCATTGAAATGCTCTGTGAGCTGGTTTAAGATTTTATCACATATGCTAAAAAATGACCTACCCCAGATGCTTAGAAGCTGCATCCGGTATAGGTCATTTTTCATCTGTACTAAATTTACAATTTAAATCTACAACTTAGAGATTATTTGTCTTTGTTTGCAAGGTAATCGTTGATGCGTTTTAATACCTGATCCGCATCCATTCCATGTACCATGCAAGCTTCTTCTAAGCTTTCCATAGCGGAAGATGGGCATCCTACACAGTGCATTCCTGCTGCCATTAAGATTGCTGCGATTCCCATATCCATCTGAAGCATTTCGCCAATTAATGTCTGTTTTGTAATCTGCTGTGCCATAAATATATACCTCCAATTCGTATATTGCTTATGCTCCTGCGAGCTATCAAGCGGTTTTATCTGTTTATTTTGACTTTTGCAAGCCTGAATTTCAGTATAATACATGAAAGAAAAAAGTTCAACTGTTAGATTGTCAGTTATTCTTGATTATTTCTCAAAAACTGTCTTTTTTAGAAAGTTTATAACTGTTCAGGCACAAGATCAAATACAGCTTATTTTTCAATCGCTTTAATAAGATTGATCATTTCAATCGCACTTACAGCACAATCATAACCTTTGTTTCCTGCTTTTGTTCCTGCACGTTCGATTGCCTGCTCGATATTTTCTGTTGTAAGAATTCCAAACATTACTGGAATGCCTGCCTGCAGACCAACCTGTGCAACACCTTTGGATACTTCATTACATACATAGTCATAGTGGCTTGTTGATCCTCTGATTACTGTTCCAAGAGCGATTACTGCATCATATTTACCTGTCTTAACCATTTTTTCACAGATTAATGGAATTTCGAATGCTCCTGGTACCCATGCTACATCGATGTTTTCTTCGGAAATTCCATGACGTACAAGACCATCAATTGCGCCGCCTAATAACTTAGATACAATAAACTCATTGAAACGTGCGCACACGATTCCGATTTTCTCTTTTTTTCCTACTACATTTCCTTCGATTACATGATATGCCATCTTTTTATCCTCCATTTATTTTAAATATTTAACAAGTTGTTCTTTATAAAGTCTGATCGGACAAAGCTGCTTTATTTAGTATTTTGTGTAATGTCCCATCTTTTCCTGCTTTGTTTTCAGGTAGAATAAGTCATCAGAGTTTGCCTCGATGATAATCGGAACACGCTCTACGATCTCGATACCGTATCCGGATAATCCAACTACCTTTGCCGGGTTATTTGTCATAAGACGAAGTTCTTTGATTCCAAGGTCTGCAAGAATCTGTGCACCGATTCCGTAATCTCTTAAATCTTCCGGGAATCCTAATGCAAGGTTCGCTTCTACAGTATCCATTCCTGTATCCTGAAGCTGGTATGCTTTTAACTTATTGATAAGACCGATTCCACGACCTTCCTGACGCATGTATAAGAGAACGCCGCGGCCTTCTTTTTCGATCATCTGGATTGCTGCACGGTACTGCTGTCCACAGTCACAACGACGGGAACCTAATGCATCGCCAGTAAGACATTCTGAATGTACTCGGCATAATACCGGTTTGCCGTCTGACACATCACCTTTTACGATGGCAACGTGATGCTCTCCATTTAACTTATTAACATATCCAAAGATACGGAAATGTCCATAGTGTGTTGGGAAATCTGCTTCTGCTTCACGACTTACGAAACATTCTGTCTTTCTTCTATACTGAATCATATCAGCAATTGTGATAAGCTTTATGTCGTATTTCTTTGCAAATTCTACGAGATCAGGAAGCTTTCCTACAAAGCCATCTTCGTCAAGAATGTCACAGCAAAGTCCTACCGGACGAAGTCCTGACATAACTGCTAAATCTACTGCTGCTTCTGTAAATCCTGTTCTCTTTAATACGCCGCCCTTTCTTGCTACCTTCGGGAACATATGACCCGGCATACGGAAATCTTCTGGTCTGGCATCTTCCTTTGTTGCAGCGATAACTGTTGCGGAACGATCCTGTGCGGAAATTCCGGTTGGTGCATCTGCTTTATCAAAGGATACTGTGGATACAGATGGCTCTCCGTCTGTTCCCTGCCAGATCAATGCTTCTAATCCAAGCTGTCTTGCTACATCTTCAGACATCGGCATTGTAATTAAACCTTTGGCATTCGTTGCCATAAAATTGATAACTTCCGGTGTGGCAAATTCGCCGGCTACCAGAAGGGAACCTTCATTCTCCATATCGTCATCGTCTACTGCGATAACCATCTTTCCTGCTTTAAAATCAGCAATTGCTTCTTCGATTGTGTTAAACTTAATGTCGCTCATTTATCCTAGGTCCTCCCTTAATTAGAATCCATTTTGTCTGAGAAAATCCATTGTAATGCCCGTTTTCTCTGTCGTGCTCTCTTCTTCCTCATCCGGTATACTTCCATACTGAAGAAGCTTCTCAACATATTTACCTACCATGTCATTCTCAAGATTTACGGTGTCTCCCGGCTTCTTGTCAAGAAGGGTCGTATTCTGTCCCGTATGTGGAATAACAGAAACTGCAAAGCTCTTATTATCAACCTTTGCTACGGTAAGACTTACTCCATCGATCGTGATAGAGCCTTTACTTATAATATATTTTAATATTGCTGCAGAAGTATCTATCGTGATCCATACAGCATTATCATCCTTCTTCATGGAAGAAATCGTTCCTGTTCCATCAACATGTCCTGCTACGATATGTCCGCCAAATCTTCCGTTTGCCGCCATCGCTCTCTCAAGGTTGACCTTGCTTCCGCTCTTTAACTCACCAAGATTCGTTCGTCTTAATGTCTCATGCATCACATCTACAGAATAATTATTCTTTCCAATAGATACTGCTGTAAGACAGACACCGTTAAGCGCTACACTGTCACCCAGATGCAGATCTCCTAAAACAGTACTTGCTTTAATTGTAATGACCGCGGAATTCGCACCTTTTTTAATGCTCTGGATTTCTCCTACTTCCTCAATAATTCCTGTAAACATACAATCTGCCTTTCTACGCTTCTATATAATTTGACTTCTTTGATACCAGATCACTACATGCTTTGCACTTTCGCAATCTTCAAAAGCATTCATAATCCGCTCATTTTTCTTTGAAAACTGCCGATTACTGCAATTCCTGTGCTTTTTCGTATTCCAGTAAAATATCCTGCCCGAATTCCTGCATTCCTATTCTATTAAACTTCCATGCATCGGCTGCCCGGGTAAGTCCCTGTCCTTCTACCGGAGTCTTTGCCTGTGCCCCTCCAAAAATCTTAGGAGCAATATAACAATATATTCTGTCCACGATTCCTGCCTGCAATGCACTCTCGTTAAGCTGACCGCCGCCTTCTAAAAGGATACCGTCAATCTTACGTGCCCCAAGCTCCTTCATCAGAACCGGCAAGGAAATCACTTCTTTTTGTTCTTCTGTTATATCCGCTGTCGTTACTCCCGGAATCCGTAACACTTCTACACCCTTTTCCTGAAGCTGTGCTGCCTTCTCTTCATCGGCATCCGGCAGACACGCTACAATAAGTGGCTGCTGTCCGGCAGTCCGTACAAGCTGGGAGTCCATCGGAATCCGCAAATGACTGTCAGCAATAATACGAATCGGGTCTCTTCCGCCTTCTATACGGCAGTTGAGCATCGGGTCATCCGCAAGAACTGTTCCGATTCCTGCCATAATACCTTTATAATGATTACGAAGCGTCTGAACATGTGCCCTTGATTCCTCGCCGGTTACCCACTTAGAATCCCCGGTATAACAGGCAATCTTGCCATCCATCGTCATCGCATACTTCATCGCAACATATGGTATTCCAGTACGGATATAGTGGAAAAACACATGATTCATCGCATCACATTCTTCTTTAAGAAAATGTGGAATCACCTCGATTCCTTTCTCGCGAAGCATCTGGAATCCCTTACCGGATACTAAAGGATTCGGATCGTCTGAACCAACAACTACTCTCGCAATCTTCTCCTCAATAATCGCTTCCGTACAAGGAGGGGTCTTCCCGTAATGGCAACATGGCTCTAATGTTACATAGATTGTACTGCCTTCTAGACTGTTTCCTCTCTTCTTCGCATTCGCTATCGCATTACGCTCTGCATGAAGCTGTCCATAACATTCGTGATAGCCCTCACCGATAATCTCACCGTCTCTTACAATAACAGCTCCAACCAGTGGATTCGGGTTCACATGGCCACTTCCCTTCTTCGCCAGTTCTATGGCTCTTCTCATATACTTCTCTTCCGGCATGTCTCAAACCTCCTGCAAGTAAAATCAGATAAAAAATCAGATAAAGAAAGAAGCCTGTAAAATAAAAATACCCTGAAATCTACATCGATAAATTTCAGGGCTATAATTATCTTAATCATTCATAATACTTACATAGTCTCTTTCTTCTTCTCACATCCGGACTGTACCGTCGGCTCCGGAATCACACCGGATCATGCTGTCGCTCGCGGGCTTACGCTTCTTTCTAATATCAAAACACAAATCAAAAACGCTTACCGCCGGTCGGGAATTACACCCTGCCCTGAAGAATATTTATTTCCATGGGTATTATAGCGCATTATGCTATATTATTCAACTATTTTTTATACATTTTTCACAAAACATTTTACCTAAAACTCTTTTGCATAATCTGTATCAGGAATTCAAGTCAAGCCGCCGTCACTCACCACCTAAAAGAGGTGGGGGTCTTCTCGACTGAGATAAATCACTTTCCACCAATCTGTTCTTCATAAACACTGATAAGATTTACGTTATATTTTTCTACTTCATTCAGACAGGAAGTATCAAAATCATTCGCCGCAATCTGTGGAACATACCACTGCTGCCGTTTAAAATACTCCTGTAACTCCTGATCGTTAAACATTCTTCCATGACGGGCAAAGATTTCATTCCTTGTAATCTTCAATCCATATGAATCAAGAATCGATAAATCCTGTAATGTGTACTTCGTTACCGTTGTATAGGATAAATGATCTGCCTTCTCGTAGCGGTTTGAACTCTTCTCATTCCCCTGAATAAGATATACCTTTGCATCTGCCTCACTGACTTCTGTATCTGAATCTGCAGCCGCATTCGTATTCTTATCTGAGTCAGTGGCAGAATCAAGAAACTCTTCTATGTTTAAACTCTCTTCTGTACTCTTCTCTTCCTGCGAATCTTCCTGTTGTTCTATATCCTGCTTCTGTTTCTTCATATATTCTGTATCAGCAGCAGCAACCAGCTTTGCCTCTTCATTCTTCTTAACCATCTTAAACCCAATAATTACAATTCCTACAACAGAAAAAGTGATGATTGCCGTAAAAATCATCAATCCTATCGTTTTATATCTCTGTTCATCACTTCTCATTCATCTAGCCTCCTTTTGGGGCACTACCCATGTCCTATCTGGATTGCTTTACCAACATTATAAATGAATTTCCATTTGTATACAACCCCAAACGTCAATAGTTAAAAGTAATTTAATATCTTACAAAATTTAATACAATTTTTCTCTCAGTTTATGCTTGATATTAAAAGAAATCTAGTATAGAATAAGGAATACAGAACATAAAGTTCAATTTATCTAATCTAAAGGAGGATACTATAATGGCATATGTAATTTCTGATGATTGTATTAGTTGTGGAACTTGTGAAGGTGAATGCCCAGCAGGCGCTATCAGCGAAGGTGATGGAAAGTACGTTATCGATGCAGATACATGCATGGATTGCGGTTCTTGTGCAGGCGTTTGCCCAGCAGGTGCTATCAGCCAGGAATAATTCGTTACGATTAACGAAGTGTAAAGAAGACATCGTGAATGCGGTGTCTTTTTTATTTATTTTAATTCAAGAAAGGGGCTGTCGCACCAAAAACAGCCCTACCCTATGGCAGGGATTCATGCATTGCATGGAATCGCTGCCATATTTTTACGAACAAGCGTGGGACCTATGGCATAATCGCAGACGACTTGCGTTTTGATACTCAACTTTCGAACGTTTATGGAAACGCCATTCGCGCTAAACTCGCTACCGCTCAGACAACGCGCTCGGTGGCAGGTTCGTTCTCAAGTTTCGTGACACAAAACCTGCAAAGCATCTGCTCTTTATACCATAGGCATCCACGCTTTTTCATAGATCTTCGGAATCCGATCCCATTGCAATACATGAATCCCCGCCATTCGCCATGCCCGATGCCAAAAGCTGTTTTTGTTTCCACTGTCTGTGGCAAAGCAAAAGAAAAAAGCCGAACTTTTTTGCAAAGAACGGCTCTGGGTGTATAATTATGTTATGAAAACTACAAAAATTATACAGAAAGATTATAGCCTATCTTCGATGAATTATCAATTAAAACTTCCCTTTGAACTGGAAGTTTTGATCCCGGACGATGACCCGGTCCGCCTGTTAAGTGTGTTTGTGGAGGAGCTGGAACTGACGGATCTGTACCGGTCTTACGGAAAGATCAAAAAAGACCAGGTGACACCGCGTCAGATGTTCAAGATCGTGATCTATGCTGCCATGAACCATATCTATTCCAGCAGGGATATTGAAACTGCCTGCCGGAGGGATATCAATTTCATGTATCTGTTAGAAGGAAAACCTGCACCAGACCATGCAACCATTGCCAGGTTCCTCTCCCTTCATTTATCCCAGTGTTCTAAAAAGACATTAGCAGAAGTGACGGAAATGCTCTACAGCCTTGGTGAGATATCCGGGACCCATATCTTTATTGACGGGACAAAAATTGAATCTGCAGCAAACCGGTATACATTTGTATGGAAGAAAGCAGTGACAAAACATCAGCAGAGGCTTTGCCAAAAGATTGCAGTCTTTGTGGAAGAATGCGAGATACTGTATGGGATCCGTTTTATTTTTAATGGAAAGAAATTCGGTTTGAGAACTCTGAAAAAGATTCGGAAAAGACTCTACAAGATTAAAGAGGAAGAAGGGATCGTGTTCGTCCATGGGATTGGAAAAAGAAAAAGCCAGATCCAAAAATCCATTGAAACACTGGAAGGATCCATGGAAAAACTGAAGGAATACACACAGAAGATCCACCTCTGCGGTGACAGGAATAGTTATTCTAAAACAGATCCGGATGCTACTTTTATGAGGATGAAAGAAGACCATATGCAGAACGGACAGCTGAAACCAGCCTATAATCTTCAGCATGGTGTGGATTCCGAATACATTACATGGCTTGATGTAACGCAGAGGCCGACAGATACCAGGACCCTGATCCCGTTTGTAAAAGATATGGAGGAACACCTGTCGTTCCATTATCGGGATATCGTTGCGGATGCCGGTTACGAAAGTGAAGAAAACTATCTGTTTCTCGAAGAAAACGGCCAGACCGCCTATATCAAGCCGAATAACTATGAACAATCAAAGAAACGCAGGTATAAACAGGATATCGGAAGAATGGAAAATATGACATACGATCCGGAGCAGGATCATTATGTTTGTTTTAATGGAAAGAAGATCATTTGGAAATATGACCGAAAAGAAAAAACAGCAACGGGTTATCAGAGGATCACATCTGTCTACGAATGCATTGAATGTGCGGGATGTCCCTATAAAACAAAGTGTATCAAAGGGAATAACAGCAGGATCCCAATAGAAGAAAGAGTAAAAAGGCTTTATGTTTCCAAGACGATGAAAGAAAAAAGAAGGGAAGATCTGGAACGGATTACCAGCGGGTATGGGACACAGCTGAGGATGAACCGGAGTATCCAGGCAGAAGGCTCGTTTGCGGATGTAAAAGCAGACATGGCATTCCGGCGGTACACATACCGGGGCATAGACAATGTGACTGCCCAGAGTGTAGTCCTGGCGATCGCCCATAATATAAACAAGCTTCATAATAAGATCCAAAATGACAAGACAGGGAGGCACCTGTTTGAACTGAAAAAGACAGCATAATTTTTAAAATTTCAAAATACATATCAGGCCGATCTTTTGTCTAAGACAGAAGGCTTAGATAAGTGCGCTTTTTCAGCAGTACAAGTGCTGTAACGGTAGCCAAAGCAAGCAGATTCTGCTGAAAATGCACACAAAAAGTCCGTCGGCAGTTACGGTCGTTAGACCGTTACTGCGACGGAACCTTTTACATTCTCGTTTATCAAAAAGATGTCGCGAAAGTATATATTATAATTTCCGCTTATTTTTACGGAAAAACAGGCTCTTTTTTCTTGTGCCATCTTTGGATACTGCTACTTCCTGTCTTGCTTTTTGAACACTTCGGATTGTTTCATCCAGCCGTTTATATCGTTCCTCTTCGCGCTGTTCCTGCTCTACCATCAGCTCGTCTACTTCCCGAAGCATTTTATTGCAGAGATGATTCCCCATGGCATCTCCAAGATTTTCTGCCTGTTCACGAAGTGCTTTTCCAACAATCCGGCCCATAATATCTTCAAATTGCTGCATTTTCGCTTCTCGTTCTGCAACAGCGGCATCTTCTGTTTTATTATGAATCGCAATCACTTTGCAGTTTTTTCCAGAATCAGCTTCTGTCTCTTCTCTGTTTCTTCCTGCTATGTTTTTATTTTTTTCTTCGATTTCTTTTCTTCTGTTTTCTTTTGGTGTATCTTGTCTTTGTACCTCTTCTCTTTGTGTTATTTCTTTTTGCCTTGCCTGTTCTAGCTGTTCTAATTCCTGATTCTCAAGTTCTTCCTGTGTTGTCAGTAGTTTATGTATATCAATCAGCTTTTTTTGCTCTAAATCCGGCAGTACTTCTTTGACTGCTTTTAATTGAAAGCCTTTATTCTTTAATTCTTTGATACAGTGTAACAGCTGTATTTCTTCTTCACGATAATAGCGGTGCCCCAGTTCATTTCTTGGTATTTTAAGTTCAAGTTCCTCTTCCCAGTAACGAAGGACATGATTTTCCACCGACAAAAGCCGGGCGGCTTCTGAGATGGTATATTTGTTTTCTTTCATAATATGATCCGCTCCTGTTCCACACAATATATTTTACCTGAAACATACTCAAGCATGGTTTTATTATAGCAACTTTAAGAAAGCACTCTCAATGCCATTCGTCCTCTAAATAAAGATAATTACTGACAAATACGGGCAAAAAAAGCAGGTTATCTACATAACCCGCTCTTTATTCGCAAACTTCGTATACTGACCAAGCCATACCAGCTCGACACTTCCGGTAGAACCGTTTCTCTGCTTGGCAACAATTACTTCTGCCAGATTCTTTTTCTCGGTATCCGGATTATAATATTCATCTCTGTACAGGAACATAACTACATCGGCATCCTGCTCGATCGCTCCTGACTCTCGAAGGTCTGAAAGCATCGGTTTATGATCCTGTCTTGCCTCTACTGCTCGCGAAAGCTGCGAGAGGGCAATGATCGGAACATCCAGTTCCCTTGCTAAAACTTTAAGTGCTCTGGAAATCTCGGAGATTTCCTGCTGTCTCGATTCATTCCTTCGGGATTCGCTTCCGGTCATAAGCTGAAGGTAATCGATCACGACCAGCTCTATTCCGTATGTCTGCTTGTATTTTCGACATTTAGAACGAATCTCTGCCAGCGTTGTCGCTGTATCATCAATGATAAGCTTTGAATTACCGATAAGGGCAGCGCCCTCTAAAAGCTTTTCCCAGTCGGAATCTCTTAGATCACCGGTTCGCATCTGCTGAGAATCTACCATGGATTCTGATGCCATGAGTCTTGTTACAAGCTGTTCTTTTGACATCTCAAGACTGAACATGGCAACGGCATGATTATCTTTAAACGCTGCATACTGTGCAATATTAAGGACGAATGCTGTCTTTCCCATTGCCGGACGTGCAGCCACAAGAATAAGCTCTGCCGGATGAAGGCCGGTCAGTTTATAATCAAGCTCTGTAAAACCAGTAGCTACACCGGTAACCCGCCCTTTTGTCTTTGAGGCTTCTTCTATCGCACTTAAAGAATTCAAAACGATCTGCTGAATTGGAACAAAGTCTGACATACGGTTTCGATTCTGTAGAAGACCGAAAATATCTTTCTCTGTTTTTTCAAGAATCGCTTCCGTATCTTCTTTCCCAAGATAACATTCATTCCCGATATTCTCCGTCACCTTAATCAGTGCACGTAACGTTGCTTTATCGTGAACGATCTTTGCATACTGTCCAATATTAGCTGCTGTAGGAACTACTTCTACCAGATCACGAAAAAAGTCAAGGCTCATCAGTTCTTCCGGAACTTCCTTTTCTTTTAGCTTATTCTGGAGAGTAATCAGATCGACTGCCTTTCCTTCCCGGTAAAGTTCTACCATTGCCTCAAATACGATTCCGTACTGGCGCTGATAAAAGTCTTCCTTCGTGAGGATATCTTCTGCCTCAACGATAGCATCCCTGTCCATCAGCATGGAACCTAAAACGGAACGCTCCGCCTCCTCACTGTGAGGCTGTATTCTTTTTATAAAATTCTCGTCTACTGTTGGCATTGATGATCCTTTCTAAGACAGCGAGAATTGAGATTATAATATCTGTTCCTCATCGTTGAAATCCGTAGATCATGACTCCACTATGTTTTGGCAACATTTCAAATACTCGTCACAGATATTATAATCTCAATTCCCGCCTGTCTTCTACTATACCTCTCGCCTGTCTTCTGATGCGTTACTGGGGTTGCTATTTTATAGTTTCCTATATAGCTTTAGTATAACAACACCACTAAAATATAGAAATATTTTAAAAGTTCATTATAAGAAATATGAATTTTTAATATTACTTTTCAATTACTTTTACTTTAAGTTCTGCAGTTACTTTAGGATGTAACTTAATCTTTACATTATGAACACCAAGGCTCTTGATTGCTTCATTTACGGAAATCTTCTTTTTATCGATATCGTAACCAAGCTGTTCTTTCGCTGCTGCGGCGATTTCTTTTGTGGAGATTGCGCCAAATGTACGTCCGCCTTCTCCTACTTTCATCTTAAGCTCTACGCTCTTATCTTTGAGTTCTTCTGCAAGAACTTTCGCTGCTGCTAACTGTTCTGCTGCCACCTTATCTTCATGTGCCTTCTGAAGCTTTAAATCATTGATATTTTTGTTGGTAGCTTCTACACCAAGCTTCTTTGGAAGAATAAAGTTTCTTGCATATCCTGCATTCACTTCCACTAACTGACCTTTTTTTCCAAGAGACTTTACGTCTTCTAATAAAATAACTTTCATTTTAATCCTCCTGTATTGTTAATGTACTCACAAAATCAAGTGTAATAAAGACTCTGAGAGTACGTATTTAGAAATCTTATATATCGCCATCTTCACGCATCTGCTGCAAAACATCTTCTAACTGCTGCTTTGCTTCTTCAAGGGTAACATCTTTTAACTGGGCCGCCGCCATCGTAAGATGACCGCCGCCATTGAACTTCTCCATGATGACCTGTACATTAAGCTCATCAATGGAACGCGCACTGATATATATACAGTCCTGTAACGATGTCAAAACAAAACTTCCCCGGATTCCCTGTATATTTAACAATGCATTGGCCGCCTTGGCCCCGACAACAGTAGCTCCGGATACATTTGCTCCATCAAATGTGGAAATGGCAAATTCATTCATGTAAATCTCAGCCTTGTTAATAATGGCTGTCCGTATCCGGCAATGTTCCATATCTTCACGAAACATCTTTCTTACGCGGGTCACATCTGCACCTGCTCTTCTTAAAAAAGCCGCCGCCTCAAAAGTACGGACACCTGCTTTTATAACAAAATTATCGGTGTCTACGAGAATACCGGAATACATAGCATCTGCCTCGATATTCTTAAGCTTCGGCTTATCTACGATATACTGTAAAATCTCCGCTACCATCTCACAGGTTGACGATGCGTACGGTTCTACATAAGAAACCACTGCGTTCTTTATCGTTTCATTATTCTGTCTGTGGTGATCAAGAACAACAATCGTTGAGACAGACTTTAAAAGCTCCGGACACTCTGTCATTGCCGGAAGATTGACATCTACAACAATGAGCATCGCTGACTTATCTTTAAGAAGCAGCGCTTCCTCATTCGTTACAAAAATATCTTCCTCTTCCTCTGCCCGCTCTTTGTAGATTCCCTCTACGATCGGTTCTATCGCCGGACAATCCTTATCCATAACAATATATGTGCTCTTACCTAAAGTCTTTGACAGACGATAAATACCAAGAGCCGCACCGACACAGTCTGCATCCGGATTCTTATGTCCCATGACAAAAATCTTATCATGCGTAAGCATGATCTCACGCAGTGCATGCGCTTTCACTCTTGCCTTTACTCTTGTACTCTTCTCTACTTTCTGTGTCTTGCCTCCGTAATAGGAAATCGTGTCCCCATCTCTCACTACTGCCTGGTCTCCACCTCGGCCAAGGGCAAGATCCATTGCCATTCTTGCACTTTCATATGTTTCGGTATAGCTTCCTCCATTCACACCAACACCAATACTTAATGTCATGGACAGCTCATTACCAATATTGATCAGACGAACCTCATCAAGAATAGAAAACTTAGATTCCATCAGCTCTTCGAGCTTCTCTTCCTCAAATACAAAGAGAAACTTATCCTTCTCGAAACCTTTGATGATCGCATCAAGTCCCTGCATGTACTTTATAATCTTTCGTTCTACTAATGCAAGCAAAAGCGACTGCCTTACTTCTTCCATATTTTCAAGAACTTCTTCGTAATTATCAATATAGATCAGTCCGGCAACCAGACTCTTCTTCTTCGACTCTTCCTCATATCCACGAAGCTGTGTCTCATCAAAAAAGTAAAATACCTGAAGAACGTCTCCTTCAGCCCCATCATCCTGAATCTCTTCCTCTTTTCCACGTTCCAGATTCTTAAATACCATACTCTTACATTCTACATGATATTTATGTTCTTCCTGTGTGATACAGTATTCTTTCGTCTGTCCATTCTGTGGAAAAACCTTTTTGTAAAGGCCCGGAAAGATCTGTGTGATACTCTTCTTTATGATCTTTTGTCCCGCGATTTCTGAAAACTGTTTATTATACCAGATAATCGTTCCTGACTGGTCTGTCATTACATACGGCACCGGCAGGTCTTTAAGAATCTGCTTCTGGATCTGACTCTGTTCAAACCCTGCCGTAAGCAATTCATTATTAATCATCTTTTCTGTATATTCGTAACACAAAACAGATGCAATAAGATATATGACATCTCCTACTAAGATCGTATATCCGAGACCAGGATTCACTTCAATCACACCTAAGGCCGCTACCAATATAAAGACCACCACAATAATAGGCAGCCATAAATTCAGTGCGACCTTTCTTGATATATTCTTTTCTCGTTTCATTTCTTTCTCCCAATTAGGAAATATACATTGTTTCCGGCTCACACGCAAGCCCTCTGTGTGGTCTGCGGCTGAGCAGCAACCTCTCTGATTCTAAATTGTTACAGATATAGTATGAGTTATTATAGCACTGTTTTTCCTAATTTAAAAGCAAAAAAACATCTCTGCTGTGATTCGCCCCCAAAACGTTCCAACAAAAAATGCTGTAAGGTTGTTTTATATCATCAATTTTTTCAGATTTCGGTCCTTAATGAATCCTAATGAATCATTGCGATTTTTGTCAAAATTCAGTATAATAAACATCAGTAATATTTCATTTAAGGGAGGTTCGTATGAACGATAAATTTTCACTATTAAAAAAAATGCGTCGTCTTTCCGGTATTTTAGTTCACCCAACATCCTTACCAGGTAAGTTTGGCGTTGGAGATTTAGGTCCGGAAGCCTATCGTTTTGTAGATTTCTTACAGGAAGCCGGACAGCATCTATGGCAGACTCTTCCTCTTGGCCCTACCGGAGGACATAATAGTCCCTATCAGTGCTTCTCCTCTTTTGCAGGACAGCCATTACTAATCAGTCCGGAGCTTCTTATGCAGGAAGGTCTCCTTGCAGAGTCAGACTTAAGTAATGTTCCTGCTTTCCCGGAAGAAGAAGTTGATTTTAAGGCTGTACAGGCATACAAAGAAGAACTTTTCAAAAAGGCATTTACCCGTTTTAAAGAACTTCCGGAAGAAAGCGAGCTTAAATCCGAACTGGCTCTTTTCTGTAAAAGCTCTCACTGGTTAGATGATTATGCTATGTTTATGGCAATCAAGAAGTCCAAAGACGGGGCCCACTGGTTAGAATGGGAGAAGAAATACCGCAAACCAACGAAATCTCAGAAAGCTGTCATCGAACGTGACCTTGAAGATGAGATTCTTTATGAGAAGTTCCTTCAGTGGACATTCTTCCGCCAGTGGAGCCAGCTCAAAGCTTACGCAAATGAGCGCGATATCCTTTTAATCGGTGATATACCGATCTTCGTTTCCGGTGACAGTTCTGATGTGTGGGCTGAACCAAGATTATTCCAGGTAGATTCTGATGGATTCCCAACTGTTGTAGCCGGAGTACCACCAGACTATTTCAGCGCCACCGGACAGTTATGGGGTAATCCTCTTTATGACTGGAAATACCACAAAAAGACCAATTATGCATGGTGGATGGATCGTTTTAAGACACAGTTCTTATTAAGTGATATCGTTCGTATTGACCATTTCCGCGGTTTAGAAAGCTACTGGGAGATTCCTGCTGATTCTGAAACTGCTTTAAATGGCAAATGGGTTGACGGACCGAAGGATGATTTCTTTGAAACATTAATTCAATCTTTTGGAGAAGAACCACCTATCATCGCAGAAGATCTCGGTATCATTACAGACGAAGTTCGTGCATTACGTGACAAGTTCGGATTACCGGGTATGAAGATTCTTCAATTCGCTTTTGAAGATGATGACAGCAGTTATCTTCCTTATAATCAGCCATACAACTGCGTATGCTATACAGGAACGCACGACAATGACACTACAACAGGCTGGTACGCTTCTGCTTCCGAAAAAGCCCGCGATAAAGTACGCCGCTACATGAACACCGATGGCTCCCAGATTAGCTGGGATTTTATCCGTACCTGCTTCGGCACTCCTGCCCGCTTTGCTTTAATTCCTATTCAGGATCTGTTCTGTCAGGGAAGTGAATATCGTATGAACACTCCGGGAAAAGCAGAAGGCAACTGGGCTTATCGCGTGAAGAAAGAACTTCTTACCAGCGATGTCGCAAAACGTCTTTATGACGTAACAAAACTTTACGGACGTTAAAACGTAAGGAAGGGGGAAATCATGACTTTTCGTTCTATCTGTATTGCAGTTTATGTGTTTTTTTATTTGATCTTTACGACTCCGGAAAGGATTCGTTTAAAAAAGCTTGAACAGACCGACCCACAGAAGGCTTCTCGTATCGCTCAGGCGCATGTTCAAAAAGTATTTCGACATCTTTTAAAAATATCCGGTGTCACGATCGAGGTAAATGGACTCGAAAATATCCCTGATGAAGCTGCTCTTTTCGTTGGAAACCACAGCAGTTACTTTGACATCATCGTTACCGGTGCTGCCATCCCCGGCGGTGTAGGCTTTGTAGCAAAGGACAGCCTCGGAAATATTCCAGGACTTTCTTCCTGGATGAAGCGTATTCACTGTCTGTTTTTAGACCGCAAAGACATCCGCAAAGGATTACAGACCATCCTTGAAGGAGCAGAATATCTAAAAGAAGGTTATTCCATGTGTATTTATCCGGAAGGTACAAGAAGTACAAACGGAGAACTTGGAGAATTCAAAGGCGGCAGCCTGAAAATGGCTCAAAAAGCCAAAGCCCCTATTGTTCCTGTTGCTATCCGCGGCACTAGAGACATCTTTGAAAATAATCCAGGGCTTCGCGTTCGTCCATCTCACGTAACGATTTCATTCGGCACACCGTTTAAAATCTCTGAACTTCCAGCCACAGAAAAGAAATTTGCGGGCGAACATGCAAAACAGGCAATCGCAGATATGCTTGCTCAACAATAAATAGTGAAAAAATAGCATAAAACTGTAATTTTTTCTTTTCAATTAACGTAAATAATGTTAGAATGAAATTTGTGTTATCAAAAAGAAGGAGCTTCCGATTTTTCTTTACTGCACTTACTTTTGCAGAAGATTTCGGAAGTACCTAACAATGTACAGGAGGAATATTATGAACCCATGGATTGTTTTTGCAATTATCCTTTTAATTGCACTCGCCATTCTCGGATTCCTTTATTACAAAGGTTCCAAGCTTCAGAAAGAACAACAAGAACAAAAAGAACAGTTATTCAGCGCCGCTACTCCGGTCACTATGCTCGTAATAGATAAAAAGAGACTCCCTTTAAAAGATTCCGGTCTTCCACAGATTGTAATTGACCAGACTCCAAAGAGAGCTCGCCGCGCTAAAGTGCCTGTAGTAAAAGCTAAGATCGGACCAAAAGTTACAAGTCTTATCGCCGATGAAAACGTATATGACTTAATCCCGGTAAAAGCCGAGATTAAAGCAATGATCAGCGGTATTTACATCACAAGCATCAACAACTTCCGTAAAGCTCCGGTTCCAAAACCAGAGAAAAAAGGAATGATGGCTAAGCTTCGTAAGAAGGCGGATGATTTATCCACTAAATAAGCTGTTTGTTTTTGTGTGAACAGACAGACGAAACCCCGAAAAAATAATATTACAATTTGCTCTATTTCGCTGCGGAGAAAATGCTTAGTCGCATTTTTCCTTGCTCCGAAGCCGCAAATTGTAATATTATTTTTTCGGGGTTTCTGTTTGTTGAGACAAAAATCAAATTGTGAATGGAGTGGAGGAAATCATCTTGTGGTTAGAAGGGGAGATAAGTTTGACGGTTCTTCAAAAGTCAAGCTGCGAATAAAGTCCCTGAAATCATTTTGAACCCATCCTTATTCTTCTAAAGATCTCATACTGTCGCTGCAGTTCTGCTTCTTCATCAAGCAATAATCCTTTTGCTTCTAATATTCTCTCTATAGCCTGAGATGGGTCTAATGTATGATATGGCAAAAATAATTCCCGTAATTCTTTCGGTTTTACAATTTTATAAACTCGTGCTGATGTGAATTCGTAAGTAATTGCAAAATATCTATAAATGTATCCAATCCAGTACATCTCATTATGAGTATATTTTACCGTTCCATAATGTGAAACTCCATATTCCTCATCCACTAACTGTAAAATATCATTTGCCTGAAGATTACTTTCAAGGATTGATTCGTCATCCATTCTTTTGGCTATATTGCTTTTCATAAATCTTCTAATAAAAATCTCAGAACTTGAATCCATTTTATCTATAGAATTTTCAAAGGCTGTTGCCTGAAGTTCACATAAAAGCAAACCATCTCTGTCTATCTTTTTCATGCATTATCCACTTCCTTACACCAAAATTTCGTCAATGTACCGACCTTTGCCCCTATATTGCTTTCTGGCTAATTTTACTTTATTAGCTCCTAACTTCGACTCTTCAAGTCGTATATTTTTATAGTATTCTCTTTCATTATGAGAAATATAACAACGCTCTATAATTTTTGCCTGTGCTACTGCTTTTTCACTTACAAAGATATACTGCATTCCAAGATTTGTTGCCGCAAGGCAATGTTTACATTGTTCATCTGTAAGCTCTCCTTCAATGAATGAATTAATTATTTGAAACATACGATTATCTGCTATTGGTGCAATTATGTAATCACAGGCTCTCGACTGTTCTATAATTTTTTTTACAACTGGATGATTCTTATACTCATCTAACGCACCTCTATAGTATGCAATTGTCATCATCCATTCCTGATTTACTGCGTATCTTTTACACATAAGATTATCAGCATTAAAACAAATATAATATACCGATGAATTCTCAAATCCTGAAACAAACGATATTGCCTGTTCGTAACTTTCTCCTGCATAAAAACCCTGACCAAAATCATTATTATGCCTGCCTCTGTGAATATCTATCTCTCCATCAATTTTGCTTTTAGCTCCATGAAAAAGTAATTTCTCATGTTTTTTTAAATCATCTCTCCAAAACATTTCCTTTAATTTATTAATCTTTATATTTTTAGCAAAAGCAAATGTATATACATTCTCCAAAATTTTTGCAGATGGATTCGTTCTTCCTAATTCATTTCTTGAAATCGTTATCTGTTCTACTCCAATCCGGTCTGCAAATTCACTCTGAGAGATACCTAATATTTCTCGAATAGATTTCAAGTCTTTTGAAAAATTATATTCCATTATTAACCACCTCAAACTTATTTATAACATATTACTTAAATAAGTTCAATATAAACTTATTTATAACGCATTACTTAAATAAGTTTTGATACAACGCTACTCAATCCATCCTCTAATTTTTCACCTGATTTACGGGATTGGAATACACAGAGCCTCCGAATTCTATCATATGTAAAAATGTGCCTTAGAGCAAGTTCAAGCTGCGGTCGAGCAGCTTGGACGCAGTGATACAAAACATTTTTGCATATGATAGAATTCGGAGGCTCGTCTGTTCATCATCTTAACCCCGTATAATCAAGAAAAAAACAAGTAAAACTGACTGTTTCTCTTCCTTCGTTCCGATAAACATGCATCTGATCTGTTTCAAATTTATAAACCTGTTCTTTATTGATTATCTGTATATGCCCATGACATTCTATCGTAAGTACACCTTCTGTTACTGTAATGTACTCTCTTGTTTTTTCGCCATGACTCCCACTCATATAGACCCCGCCGGGTTCTATATCAATTCGATATACTTCTACGGAATGAGAATCTTCATAAGGAAAACATGTCCAGACTTTATATTGCCCTTCCAGTTCTTTTGTAGGAAAAATTTCTTTTGGACTTACAAGGCAAAAATCTTCTCTCGGCGCATCAATGAGTGTCTGAAATTCTATGCGGAGTCCGCTTGTAATTTTCCCAAGCACACCAAGAGAGGGATTGGCTGTACCTTTTTCAATCTGAGCAAGCATACTTTTGCTGACTCCGGTCTGTTCCGCAACCTCACCAAGGCTCATCCCCTTTGACAGGCGAATCTGTTTTAAATTAACCGCTACATTATATGACAAATAATCCATAAAAATCCTCCTTGTGTGATTTAATTTATCGGGTGAGTAGAGCAACAGACGAACCATGAGAATGAAATATTCTTTATCTGTGACTTTAGTCGCTGCGAGAAAAAGACTTCTATGAAAAGCCTCTCATGAAAAGTTATTGATTTTGACTCCGTTGTAAAAAACGCAAAGTCGCCCTTTAATAAATCGCTAATTAATGTCACCATAATATCAAAATAACCAGAAGCCTACAACTCAAATCCTCACAAAACTTCTATTTATCAAAGACAGAAGGTCCTGCATTTATATTTTAGCAGATGCGTCTTTAGAGCGAGCAAAAATGCTAACCAGGCATTTTCGCACAGCGAAACAGAGCAGATGCTAAAATATAAATGCAGGACCTTCGTCTATTCATTAAATAGAAGCCAGCACCCTGTCAATTGCTGCATCAATTACTTTATCAAGTTCTTCATCGTCTGCTTCTGGCATAAGTGTTGCTGCATCTTCATCAGAAATAAGTTCAACAAGATCACCGAAGGATTCTTTGTATTTTCTCTTACATACGACATAGAATACTACACCGAGTAAACTCCAGGCTCCTACCATTCCCCATTCAGGAAGGATCAGGCTTCCGCCGCTGCCTGGGATACAGTACATACATACCATAAATCCGGACATGATGACTGCCATCGTTCCGAAGAATTTATAAGCTGGAACTTTATATGGTCTTGGCATATCAGGTTCTTTTTTTCTTAATATCATAAAGGAAACCGCTACCATACAGTAAGCAAGACAACATGCAAAGTTACCTGCATCAGAAATCCATACAAGAAGCTGTCTTCCGGCAAATGGAGCAAGCATTGTAAGGACACCAATAAGAATAAGTGCATTGATTGGTGTTTTATGTTTTGAATGAAGTTTTGCAAAAGTTTTTGGAATCATATAGGATTCTGCCATGGAATACATTGCACGAGAACCACCAATTAAGAAGGAGTTCCAGGATGTGATAATACCACACATACCACCGACAATGACTACTTTTGCCATAATCTTCATTCCAAATGCTGTTCCCATTGCATCGGCTGTAACAAGTCCGGTTGCTTCCTGTGATTTTATGATCGCACCTGAGTCAAGAACAAGTCCTACGGCAATAATTACAAGTGCATAGAAAACAACGGCTAAAATTACAGATAAAATAAGCATTTTACCGATTTTCTTTGGAGGAACATTAATTTCTTCTGCTGCCTGTGGAATAACGTCAAAACCAATAAAATAAAATGGTGACATTGCTGCAACACCGAGAATTGCTTTGATATTAAGTCCTGCGGTGTTTCCGACAAACATCTGTCCATTCAGATTATCCACAGTACCATTGATTACAGAAGCTACAATTAATAAAATACCTGCACCACCGATGATACAGGTGAGTACTGTCTGTAAAATAGCGGCTGTTTTGGCTCCCATAATATTTATCATCATAATAATAAATGCTACGATAATGGCTACTGCAAGCCAGGAAGCATATATATCAAATCCTGCAACTGTATACAGATATCCTTTTAAAAATCCAGGCCACAGGTAAGTGATGATTGTTGGAAATGCACAAGCTTCAAAACAAGCTACACTGACATATCCTAAAACGATTGCCCATGTACAGATAAAGGAACCTGTCGCTCCCATCGCACGATGACTAAATACATGCTCTCCACCACACTGTGGCATGGCTGCGGTTAACTCTGCATACGTTAAACCTACAAAGAAAATCATAACACCGCCAAGAGCAAAACCAAGCGCTGCTCCGAGAACGCCGCCTTTTTCAATCCAGCTTCCGGTTGATACAACCCAGCCCCATCCGATCATAGCTCCAAAAGCAATGACAAGGATATCCCAGGCACTAAATACTTTGTTAAATTCCGATTCTTTCTTGTTCATATCCTGTCCCTCCTATTCATGAAATACTTTTTTTGCTACTTCTTCTATCAGTTCTGCTGTCCCATCCACACCAAGAAGACTGCTGTCTATCAGCATATCCCTGTTATGGCGGTCACCACGATTACTCCCGGTTAATGCAAGATGCCGCTTATGATAACGTTTATCTTTTTCTGTAATAAACATCTTCGCATCCTCTGCAGAAAAGTTATGGCTTTTCATAACATTTTGGATTCGAACATCTTCCGGAGAATAAATGAAAATTCGCAAAATTGGTTTTTGTTCCTTTAAAATATAGTCAGCAGAACGCCCGATGATCACACAGGACTCTCGATCTGCAAGTTTACGGATAATTGTTTTCTGGACGTGAATCGCACGCTGTGTTAAGTCTGCATATTTAGAGAAAGAACCACGAACATCACCTTCTGCTCCTTTTCCGGCAATTGTTCCGCCTTCTTCTACTTTTTCCATGATTTCTTTTGGAATTCCGACTTCTTTTATAATCTCATCTACTGTATCACGATCGTAGAACTTAATTCCTAAATCCTTGGCAACCTTTTTCCCAATCATGTTGCCTTTTGCGCCGTATTCGCATCCTATTGTAATAACAAGATGTGCCATATTCTATTCCTCTCTGATTTCTCTAACTTTCATAAATAACTTTTATAAAAATATCTCAATAAAAAAGGCAAGGGAACCACAAACTTTTTGTGACACCCTTGCCAATGAAACTATATTAATGCTTTTACTGTTTCTTCAATAATTGCGCATGCCTCATCGCACTGTTCTTCTGTAACGATCAGCGGAGGAATCATACGAATGATATGTGCGCCAATTGCTGTAATAAGAAGCTTTCTGTCAAGGCAGCCATGTTTTACTTCCACACCGGATATTGTATCATCAAACTCTACACCAACCAGTAAGCCCTGATGTCTTACTTCTTTTACGTGTGGAATCTTTGCTAATTTCTCTGCGAAATAATCTCCGACTTTCTTTGCATTTCCTGCTAAGTCTTTATCAAGAAGTTCTTCTACTTCTGCTAAAGCTGCAGCACAGCTTACAGGGTGTCCACCGAATGTTGTTCCATGGGAACCCGGTGTAAATGCTTTAGAAACCTCTTCTGTCGCACAGATTGCTCCAATTGGCATTCCGCCGCCAAGACCTTTTGCCATGGAAACGATATCTGGTTTTACTCCGTAATTCATGTAAGACATTACTGCTCCGGTTCTGCACCATCCGGTCTGTACTTCATCTAATAATAAAAGCATTCCCTTTTCATCACAGAATTCTCGAAGTCCCTTTAAGAACTCTGGTGTTGCAGGATGAACACCACCTTCACCCTGTACCGGCTCGACCATGATCGCGATTGTATTCTCCGTACAAGCATTCTTAAATGCTTCTAAATCATTATATGGAGCATAAGAGAAACCGTATGTCATCGGACCAAAACCAATCTGGCATCCATTACCCGGCTGACCTGTTGCGGACATTGCTCCAAATGTTCTTCCATGGAATCCCATCTTAGCAGTTACGATATGATATTTATTTGGACCATACTTTTCAATACCATATTTACGAGCCATCTTGATCATTGCTTCATTCGCTTCTGTACCGGAGTTCTGATAAAAGATCTTATCCATTCCAAGAGTCTTACAAACTTTTTCAGCAAGTAATGCCTGTGGAATTGTGTATGGATAATTAAAAGTATGCATGATATCGTCAACCTGATCTTTTACTGCCGCAACAACCTTTGGATTTCTATTACCTGCGTTATTTACGGCGATACCTGCATAAAAATCAAGATATGGAGTACCATTCTCATCGTAAATGTACATTCCTTCTGCTGTTTCTGCAAGAAAATCAAAACGCTCATATGTCTCGATCATATATTTATTTACTTTGTCTTTAATATCCTGTACGCTAAGTCCTGTGTCTTTTAATTTCATGATATAATCCTCCTTATTATCTAAAACTCTCATAATTTTCATTTTGCAAACCGGTTTTTATCATATAGGAGAGTAGCTGTTTCTCCTATGAAAACAAAAAAGCAAGAATACCTACAAATACTTGTAAGCACCCTTGCTTTAACTGTCTATTATTTTGTACGACTATACAATATCACGTCTATAATAATCTGTCAATAGATAATTTAAGAAAGTTTTTTCGCTTTTTTCAAAGGTTTTCGCTCAATCACACGAAGTAATTCAATTTTTTTATTGCATTTTGTTTATTATATTGTTCATACATTTTATCATGCAGACTCAGTTTTTATCTGTATGTCAGTTCAAATTACTACAAAGCCTTTCTATATAACTCTGCAATCTCTTCCTGTGTAAATACAACCGGGTTATTCGCTATGCTCGCAGCAGATACCTTCATGCAGTTTTCTGCCATCCATGATATATCCTCTGCAGCGATGCCAAGATCAGATAATTTACATTCTAAATCAATAGATTTTAATAATTCACGTATTTTATCTGCGCAGTCAGCGGCGGATTCTCCACCAAAGATTTTTGCAATCTTTGCAAATTTTTCTTCATTTCCTTTATAAGAAGCTTCAATTACTATTGGAGTGAGGGCCGCTAATCCCTGCCCATGCACGATATCTTTAAGACCACTTGCCGGATGCTCCATTCCATGAGCGATCGTCACTCCTGCCGTATTAATGACCATACCACCGATCGTACTTGCCATTGTGATATTTTCCCACTCTTTTTTACTTCCTGTTCCATTGTATACAGAAACCAGATTGTTCGCAATGAGTTCAATCGCATAGATACTCATTGCATCCGTAAGTGGCTGTGCGATTTTGGACGTATAAGCTTCTATATTGTGGCATAATGCATCAAATGTAACGGAAGCAAGTACTTTCTTTGGCATTGTCATCATACATTCCGGATCCACGATAGATACCTTTGCTACGATTGCATTGCAGCGAAGTGACTTTTTGTCTCCATTATCCGGATTCGTCAAAACAGCGAATCCATTCCCTTCTGAACCGGTACCACAGGTCGTCGGAATCAATATTAATGGCAGCGCATCATCACTGGTCAGACGATTATAAATATAATCATTAATATCGCCTTCATTTTTACTTAAAAACGCAATAGCTTTCGCACAGTCCATAATACTTCCACCACCGATGGCAACAACAACATCACAGCCATTTGCCTTAGCAAAATCTGCACCTTCCTGAGCAGTTGTTGTCAGTGGATTCTGGCTTACTTTATCAAAAAGAGCTGTTTCAAGTCCTGCCGCCTTTAAGCTGTCATTGACCTTGTCATAAAGGCCTGATTTCTTCGCACTGCTTCTTCCTGTTACGATCAAAGCCTTTTTACCATACGGTTTGGTCAATTCTCCTGTCTCTAAAACCTTTCCAGAACCAAATACAATGTTTACCGGCAGAAAATAATTAAATTCCATGATACTTCCTTCTTTCTTTACTTTGCAAATATTATGTTTCTAAAATATATTTAACACCAGCTTTTATTTTTTGCCAGTATTTTTTTACTCATTTCTTTTATCCAAAGCGTGTTTTGAATCAGTCAGACAATCTGGCATCACTTTACAGATTGGATAAAATTGACTCTTCAAAAATCTTTAATCCAGTTTCCATCTGTTCTTCCGTCATGCATAATGGTGCAAGGAATCTTATCACATTGCCGCAAGAACCTGCATTTTCCAGTAACAGTCCCTTCTGAAGTGCTGTCTGAACCAGTTTTGATACAAATTCCGGGTTTGGCTCCTTGCTTTCTTTGTCTTTGACAAATTCTACACCAAGCATACCGCCAATTCCTCTGACATCCCCGATTATATCATATTTTTCTTTCATTTTTTCAAACGCCTTCCTTACGACGGAGCCTATATGGAGGGATTTTGCACAGTAATCTTCTTCTTTCATGATTTCCATCGTTTTTATCGCTGCTGCACAAGCTAACGGATTACCGCAGTAAGTACCGCCAATCGTGCCTGCCGGGGCTGCATCCATGACCTCTTCTCTTGCACTAATGGCACTGATCGGCACACCAGCTCCCATAGACTTCGCTGTAGCAATAATATCCGGGGCTGCTCCCGCCTCCTTCCAGTATTCTGATGTAAAATACTTTCCTGTACGGCAGTTACCACACTGAACCTCATCCGCAATAAGCATAATACCGTTATCATCACAAATCTTGCGAAGTTTCTTCACAAATTCAATGGGAGCAGGAATAAATCCACCCTCACCCTGTAACGGCTCAATAATAATTGCCGCAACATCACTTGCCGGAGCCGCCTCATCAAAAAGCTTTAACAGTTTATCAATATAGTACTGAATAGCTTCTTCCTCGCTGTATCCTTTTGGTGCACGATACAGATATGGGTATTCTGCACGATAAATTCCGGAAGGGAACGGTCCCATGCCAAGTGCATATGCTTTCTTTGCTGTCAACGCCATCGTAAGATTCGTTCTTCCATGAAATGCACCGGAAAAGCAAATAATATTATCTCTTCCCGTATACGCTTTTGCAATCTTAATCGCATTCTCATCCGCCTCTGCACCGGAGTTTGCAAAATATGTTTTCATCTTCTTGCCCTTACAAGGAACAGTCTCATTAAACATTTCTGCAAGTTTTACATATCCTTCATGAACATATACATTAAAAATCCCATGGAAATATTTCTCAGCCTGTACTTTTACTGCCTCAACAACTTCTGGTCTGCTGTAACCAATATTTAAAACGCCAACACCACCAATCCAGTCAAGGAACCTATTCCCATCTACATCCTCAAGCATGGCACCTTCCCCTCTTGCCATACAGATTGGGTAATTACTTCCACATAAACCTTTTGGAACAGCCTCATCCCTTCTATCTAAAAGAGCCTTTGCCTTCGCCCCTGGTACACTCCCTGTAACTATTTCCGGTAATGAATCTCTTAACATGCCACTTCCTCCTAACTATAAAACGTACTCTTAGAACCTTCTAAAAGAATTTTCTAAATACAAAGAAAAAGGTGCAATCCCAGCCTTCACTGTTATCGCACCTTTGCTTGTTTCTTATTTATTTTTATTGCTTATTTCTTTCATGGCATTACTATAACACGATTAAATTATATTACCATCGTCACGATACACAAAATTATTGTGCAACATTCATAATTGCTATTTCATTCATTTAGAGGAAAACAGACGAAACGGGAAAAGGCTAATGATTGCATCTGTAAAGATAGTCGCGGCGAGAAGAATGCTTATTCGCATCCTTCTCTGGCTCCGACATTACATCTGCAATCATTAGCCTTTTTCCGTTTCTGTGTTTTGGCTCCAGAAGAAATGAATTCAATAGTCTTTGTTAGAAAGAAGGGGGGAGAAATCAGAAGACTACTGAATTAATTCCAAAAATTCATCAATCTGATATGCCAGATACCAGTCACTTCTATCTTTGGTAGAGTTAAGTGCTTTTCCTGTAATTTCTGAAATTTTTTTCAAGTGGTAGGAAACTGTATTCCTATGCAGAAAACATTCTGTTGCGACTTCGCCGATATTTCCATTTGTTTCAAGATAACATTTTAAAATACGAATATATTCGCTGCCATTTTCCCTGTCGAGTCGTTCTAATTCTCCCAGCGTTTTTTCACGATATTTTTCCAGTTTTTTGATATTGTCAATCGACAGCCATAGTTTGCTTATTCCCAGTTCCTCTTCCTGACAGATCTGCTTATCTTTTTTTCTACCCCAGCGACACAAGTAGGATAAATCTCTGTATTTCTCCCAGAGATTTGCCACAATCGTCTCTTCATCTCCTATTGCTATATATACCTTCTTTTGTCCGGAAAACTGCTGTGAAAGCTGTGCTATCTCTTCTGTTATTTTTTCCCTTTCTTTTCCCGGAGATATCCGGGCTATGAGTGTGATATACAAATCTTTCTGAAAAACGACTGCCTGCACCTTTTTGTGTGCAAATATCTGCTGGCATTGTCGAATGAATCGATAGAAAAACTGCGTATTATCAAAATTTCTCTCCGCCTGCGTATTGCCACCTGCCGGAAAATAACACTGTACCATAAAGATTTCTGTGTCTTTATGAATATGATTTTCATGCAGAACCGACATATACTGTTGTTCTTCTTTATGTGAAAAAATTGCTTTTTGAAGTGCAGTTTCTAAACTGTCTTGTTCTTGCATCGTCTTATAAATGAGATTGCATAAATCTCTGTTGAAGTCTACTAAATGGACTTCCCATGGCAGTACAAAAATGGGAAATCCCACTTCTTCGCTATACGTAATAACACTGTGCGGCACTCTTTTTATGTACTTTCCTACATTGATGACCAAACCGCTTGCTCCGGCTTCGTACAGACTTTTTACAAAACATTCAAGCATTTCTTCATCTTTTTCTTTGATTCCAGTTGTAACAATCAGCTCTCTGCCTTTTAAAAAAGAGACGTAATCCATCTCTTCGACTGTATGTACCCAGTCAACAAGATTTCTTAAGCCTCTTCCTCCGGCAACCAGCTTCATATTGTAACGGTGTAACGCCACCTCATAGATTTCTTCCAATATTATCGCCATTGTTACCCTCTTTTATTTTCTTTCATTCTATTCCATAAACTTCGCCAGCACTGTCAGATTATAATCCGATACTAACATTCCGTTCATGATAAGAGAATACTTCAACTGTAATTTAAAATGTGCATCTCCATGCAGCACCCGGATCTTCTTTGTGTCAGATACCAGTTCCATCGGTCCTGCCGGTGACTGATAAATACAGTTTTTATTATGCTGCGTATCAAATACAAGAACGGAATTAAAATTGCCTGCACCTGTTTTACGAAGTTCCACGCTGCCAGGCGAAATAGTGAGGCGGTTTTTAATAACCGCCCCTTCTTCTGTCCGTTCTGAATAAAAAATGTAATGAACATCGTTTTTATAAATATAACTTCCTTCAGTAACCAGAGTCACAGGTTCTTCCTGATCAAAACCTTTCTGAATTCCGGTTATCGTCAGCCAGACCTTTCTTGCCATAATCGTATCCCTTTATACGTCGTATCTGTTCATAGCAAGATCGATCAGCTTCTGAACAAGAGCCTTCTTATTCAGTCCTCTTGCTTCCCAAAGCATTGGATACATACTGATTGCTGTAAATCCCGGAAGAGTATTAATCTCATTAAATACTACTTCATTCGTATCCTTTGTAAGGAAGAAATCTACTCTGGATAATCCAGAGCAATCTAATGCTTTAAAGATAGCTACCGCATCTTTACGAATCTCTTCTGCCTTTCCTTCTGGAAGCTCAGGATCTACAACTGTTCTTGATTCCTCGTTATTATACTTCGCATCATAGCTGTAGAATTCTTCTGCAGATAATACTTCGCCAACACCGGAAGCCTTTGGTTCATTCATTCCAAGAACACCACACTCAATCTCCCGTCCTACGATTGTCTCCTCTACTAAGATCTTAGAATCATGCTTTGCTGCAAGATGTAATGCAGTAACGAGTTCTTCTCTGTTCTCTGCCTTGCTGACTCCCTGCGAAGAACCGGCTTTAGAAGGCTTTACGAAAACAGGATATGGAACTCCTGATTCCACTCTTGCTACAACTTCATCCATGTTGGAAAGCTCATGTCTTCTTACACCGACAAACTTTGCCTGGCGTACTCCAATTGCATCTACGATTACCTTAGTATAAAACTTATCCATAGAGCAGGCAGAAGCTAAAACACCACAGCCTACATATGGAATCGCTGCTAACTCTAAAAGTCCCTGCACTGTTCCGTCTTCTCCGTTCATACCATGAAGAACCGGGAACACAACATCAATAGAAATACGTTCTGTCTTACCTCCTCTTTCTAAAAGGAGTTCCTTACTTCCGGTATCCGGACAAATGTAAGCACTCGTCTTGCTGTTCACCCAGGAACCATCTTCAAGATGAGCCATTGTGTCGATCAGCTTCCACTGTCCATCCTTTGTGATTCCTACCATGATCACACTATATCTGTCTTTATCAATACTTTCAATTACTGTTTTTGCTGAAATAAGAGAAACATCATGTTCTGATGACTTTCCTCCCATAAGAACTACTATATTTTTATTAGCCAAAATTATTCACCCTTTCAAAAAGCTCTTTTTAAATTCACTTCACGCCTTATTCTAGCACATCAAAAAGCTTTTGAATACTTAATTTTAAAAATATATGCACTTATCCAAGTACATATCACATCTTTATCTAGCATCACAAAAGGTGTCTGCAGTTATCCTGCAGGCACCTTTTTCTAACCTTCTGTATAGTCTAATTCCAATACCATCCATATGCATTATAGAAATTCTTTATATCTTTATCGGAAATAGAGTTAACTAAATCATTGATATAGTTGTAAGTCTGTGGACGCTGGCTCTTTAATGCAGAAGCATTCTCTGTATAATCACAGAAAGATTCTGCAAAGTACTCGCTTGCAGTCTGTGTTACATAGGATTTATTATTACCAACATATGCTCCCTTTTCTGCATTATAAATACTAGCAAATTCAGATTTCTTATCTGCTCTTCCCTTTAAGGTTGCTACGAAATGACCCAACTCGTGAAGTAAATAAGACGACTGACCTCTCTTTAACTGAATATTATGATTCTGTACACTAAATACACCAGTTGTTGCTAATTCCGGGTCAACATTAAACTCAAACCCTAAAGTATTAAATGCATCATACACTCGGGAATCCACATGTCCCTTAATATCACTAAACTTAGAAATCGCATATCCTGTTGTTGCGGCTGCTACGTTATTAAAATTAGAAGTAGCTCCAACGTCTGTCTTTGTTGTCTTAACTGTTGTTACTACGGTTGTCTTAACTGTCTGTACTTTGGATTTCTTCTTTGTACTTGTCTTTTGCGTTGTCCGAACTGTTGTCTCTGTTACGGTCTGAACAGAAACTCCTCTCCTCGTAGATTTTTTTCTAGAAGTTTTCTTTTTTGTTGTTGTTTTTGTCTTCTTCGCTGCTTTTTTTAACTTCTTCTTCTTTGTTGTTGTCTTCTTAGAAGTCTTAACTGTAACCTTAGGGGCCTGTCCAAGTGGAACCTCTTCTTCACCTGCTACAATCTCATCAGATCCTGTATCCGGCATTGTATCTGTTATATCTGCAAATGTCTTACCTGTCCCGCCGTTACCGGTATAAAAAATAATACCTGTACATAAGATCAGCGCCATAACAAGATAAGCTGCTGAAATCACAAATGATTTATTATCCATTTTTCTCATAAAAATCCTCCCTTTCTGATAACATGTACTCTCAAGTACATATATGCGAGCTACACAGTAACAACGTTACTTTTTTGTGTAGCTCGGCAATATGCCGTAAGCTACATCTCAAAATCTACTACAAGGACAGCTGTATTAAAGATTCTGAGAGCAGGTATAAATGCCTTATTTATGGCTTTATCAAATGTTACGAGTTTTCTATGAGAATTGCGGGGATGAGGACTATATGTCCTCGTATTCAAAAAGCCGCCTATATCTCTAGCAAGATATACGCGGCCACCCATAATATTCGATAATATGATCCATACGCATTAAATACGGCAACCGGCTGTCATAGGCTATGCCCTTAGACCCTTGGCTTTGCGTCCCCTGCTTTCGCAAGGTTTGCCCACTAGAATATATTAGTTTGCATCTTTATAATAGCATAACGTCTGTATAACGTCAATGAATTTTCGACAAAAATTACCAAAAAATTATTTTATTTATTTTGTTACAACAATACTAATATTATTTCTTTTTATTTTAAAAGTGTCTTCACCATTAACTCCGGAGCTGCCGCATAATCTAATGCCACTTCCTGAGTTATTTTTCCTTCTTTATATAGTTTTGTAATGTAAGAGTCCATTGAGAACATTTTCTCCTGGCTTGAAGATGCGATCAGTCCATCAATCTGATGTACTTTATTCTCTCTGATCATGTTTTTAATCGCACGATTTATAGTCATAAGTTCAAATGCCGGGATAAGCTTTCCCTCTTTATCCGGTAATAACTGTTGGGAGACAACGGCATTTAATACAGAGGCAAGCTGTACAATCACCTGTCTTTGCTGGTTCGCAGGGAACACATCAATAATTCGGTCTACTGCATTTGCCGCACCAAGCGTATGCAAAGTGGAAAAAACAAGGTGCCCGGTTTCTGCTGCTGTCATTGCGATATTAATTGTTTCATAATCACGCATTTCTCCAAGAAGAATCACATCCGGACTCTGGCGCAGTGAGGCACGGAGCGCCACTTTATAACTTTCTGTATCAGAACTCACCTCGCGCTGACTTACAATGCTCTTTTTGTGACGGTGGAGGAATTCCAGCGGATCTTCTAATGTAATAATATGTTCTTCCCTCGTACTGTTAATCTGATCGATCAGGCAGGCAAGCGTTGTGGACTTTCCGCTTCCTGCAGAACCAGTCACAAGTACAAGTCCTTTTCTGTATTCTGCCAGCTGCATGATCTGGGATGGAATACTAAGTTCTTCCGGATTCGGTAACTGAAATGCTATAAGACGGATTACGGCTGCCAGAGAACCTCTCTGACGATATGTAGATACGCGGAATCTTCCCAGATTCGATATGGAGAAAGAGAAATCGTCATCTCCTGCCGTCTCTAATGTTTCTATCTTTCTTTCCTCCGCAATCGAATAAATATCTTCAATCAGTTTCTTTGTATCCTCCGGCATCAGCCGTTCTCCGATTCTGACCATCTTTCGGTTAATCTTATAAGTAAGGGGCAGACCTGCTACAATAAATAAATCTGATGCGCCCTTTTCTGTTGCTTCCTGCAAATATTCCTGGATTCCCATTCTACCTTTTCCTCCCAATATAATGTATTCAAGAATGTCCCGGTATTCTTGCTGCATTCAAAAATGCCTCGGCATTATTCTATACTTTTCATTACGTCAAGCGATTCATCTGCCTGCCAGTCTTCTGGTGAACAAAGCTGCCATTTTTTTATATAATACTGCGGCACTATGCCTGTCTTATCCAGATGCAGCGTAACAACAAGCTGCTGTCTTTTTGAAACACTTTCTATAATATTTATTTCCGGCAATATCACAAGTTTTTGTTTCACCGTCTTTTGTGCCGTTCTATTTTTTCCTATTTCTTTTTGTCCTATTTCTTTTTGTTTTGCTGTTTTTTTCTGTGTCCACTGTTTCTCAAGTTCTGTATTCTTCTGTGCAAGCTGTTCCTGCACTTTATTCACCGCTTTATAGTACTGCGTTGTATGCGCCGCCGTCTTCTTCGTAAGTGCATAATCCGATAATGCATTTTGTAAGGATAACACAGCAAATGCCGCCAGACATACATTCATAAAGATTAAGATGATTAATGAAATACCAAGATTCATTACAGGGATTTCCCGCTTTTTCATTATTTCATCCCCTCCTTCTGTGTCGATGCAGCATGCTTTGTATTATCCTTTGGTACATAAATGCTCAGATTCAAATGATAAATTTCGTCTTTCTGTGCTTTTTTTACTTTCTTTCCGGAATATACAGCAATCTTTATCTTTTTTAAATCTGTTTTTTTACTATCGGAGTTATGGCCAGTCTTAGGCTCTGCCTCTTTCTTCTTTACATCAGTTTCCGATACTTCCAGCCAATATGCCATATCCTTTTTCTCACACTGTTTCCAGTCTTTATCATAATAAACATATCGATGATAAAGAGAATTTATGTCCCCTTCTAAAATTTCTGCCATAGAAGAGGCTTCCTGCTGTGCCTGATACAGATTCCTTGCTTTCTGGCTGAGCTCATGAGACTTTGCAAAAAAACGGATACAGATTCCTGCGGTACATGAAAAGAATAAAATGCATATCATTAATTCAATTAAAAACAATCCGGACTTTGAATGTCTTACTCTTCTCATCGCTCATCTTCCCCATAAATCCTTGCATAAACTAATTCTTCCTGACCGCTTCCACTAAGATGAATTCGGAGCAGATCCTCCTTTTGTTTTATAACAGAAAATGTATCTGCACTCACTAATTCCTGTCCACTTTCCCATTCGATTCCCCGCTCTTTTTTTGTAAAAAGTTCTCGCAGCTTTCCTTTATATAAATAAATGTACGTCACATATCCTGTATTCTCCGGCTCATACAGCGCCAGCACTGTCTGGTTATGCTCTGTTAAAACTTCTACCTGTGAACTGCTGCTGTATTCTCTGATCTTTTCCTGCACATAAGCAACCGCTGTTCTTACTGTATAATTCTGCTTCAATCCATCCGCTGTTTTCTGATAAATATGTGCGCCCGAAAGAACCAGGGAGACTGCACAAAATCCAAAAAAAACAATAAAAATCAGCGGAAAGATCATATCAATCGTATGTATTTGCTTTTGTCTGTTATTCATCTAATAAAATCACCTGTACTTCCGGTCGGATATTTTTTGCAACAACTTCATAGCTTACTTTATACTTTTTCTCATTCCATGTGATTCCGTAATGCTTCTTTAAATATGTAAGAGACTCCGGATAGGCACCTTCCACTGAATAACAGTGGACAGCAGACTGGATTACCGCATTTTGAAGACTTTCCTGTTCCTTTTGTGCGGTTTCTTTTGTCACTGACGATACCCCAAAAAGCAGCATCCCAATCATCAGAATAAATACACAGATTGGAACAATAAGCTCTGTTCGAATAAAACCTGTATTATTTTTCTTTTTTATATTCTCTCCTGTTCCATTCTTCATTTCACATTCTCCATCGTATATTTTGACATTTCATTATCCAATCACAGAAAGAATTCCCATAAGCGGCATCATTACCGATAAAAGTAAGGCACCCACAAGAATGGATAAAATAATTACCATTGTAGGCTCAATTACTGAGACAAAATTTTGAATTTCTGCTGTTACTTCCTCATCTACCTGTACCGCGATCTTAGAAAGTGCCTGATCTGCCTCCCCAGTTCTTTCTGCAATCATGATCATCCTTGCATGGAGGGGCGAATAAATCTGTGTTTCTTTTATTACTTTTGAAAAAGATTCTCCTTCAAACATCTTTTCTTTGCTGTCTAAAAGTTTCTTCTTCGTCTCCTCATCCCCGTCCACAAGCGCTGCCGCCATATCAAATGCTCTTCCATAATCCATTCCACTCTGTAATGCCATAGAAAGTGCAGAAGATATTCTGGCACTGTTTAATCTTTTTACGATAGATTTACTTGAAAAGAACCGTCCTGTTAGTCTGTGCAAAACAACATTTCCCTTTATCGTCTTTAAAAGCCACCACACACCTGCCGCAAAAATGCAGATGAACACCGCCGGAATGACCCAATACTGCTTTAATACTTCCCCGGCTTTTAAAAGCACTGCCGCCGGTCCTGTAATCTGACTTCCTAACTGCTCATACACCTGATTAAATACCGGCATAACTTTTACGATCATCACAAGCATAATTGTAAGCAGCATACATAAAATCATTAGCGGATAGGAAATCGCACTCCGGATATCCTGCATTGTATTTTCTTCACGCTCATAATAAGCTGCCAGACCTTTCATCGTCACGTCAAGATTCCCTGTTTCTTCTCCAAGCTTTGCCATCTGAATCACGTAATCCGTGAAAACTCCTGCCTTTTGTAGTGCTTCATAAAAAATGCCTGTTTCTTCAAGACAGGTTCTTATATCTGCATATATTTTCTTATATTCTGTATTCTGCGGTTCAACATCCGCTTCCATAATCGAAATACCTTCTAACATGGATAAGCCGGATTCAAGAATCATCCCACTCTGCTCGCAAAACACAGCAATCTCATTATTTGATAACATTTTCTGTCCCCTTATATCTCTCCCCTGTTAATTATGATTCCGAAATCATTTGCAAAAGCAAAAATTCCTAATGAATATACTGTACGTTGTAATTTGAAGAATCCGTAATGAAATCCTTTATTCCATCTCCACCATCAGCCGCAAAGGTAGGATCCATCATCGTCCAGCTCTTTCCGTCAAACTGAATCACATTATCTACCCATCCCTGTTCTTCAAGATAGGTACTGATCCAGGCATGATAAATATTCGTTGCATATCCGATATCAAGACGAGTCGGAATTCCGGATGAACGAAGCATTGCCGTCATCAGGGCAGCATAATCAAAACAAATTCCTTTCTTCGTCTTCAATGTCTCATCGACATTCGGCAAATATCCACTCTTTACCGTCTCTGCCTTCTCTTCATCATACACTATATTCTTTATAACATACTCATACACTTCCTGCACTGCCTCTAACTCTGTCTTTCCCTTTGTCAGCTTCTTTGCAAGCATAACAGCCTTCGTATCCTCATTAAAATTCACATATTGATTCGAATACAAAAATGGTAAAACTTCATTTGCAAGCACTACATCCACTGTCTTCGTAAAAACAAGGGCATACCGGTTATCTCCCACATTTTCATAAGCAGATACTGCATAATTCCCGTTACCTGCTGTAAGCGGAAGTGCATTGTAGTGAGCATCCGGCTCAAAATAATATCGGTACGGGATATTATCGCTTCCTTCTACCTGCACCATTAATTTATCTGCACTGCCTTTGTATGCTACCATAAAGTATCCCTGGTCCGTATGAGACAGATCAAGCGATACTCCCTCTTGTTTCTCTGTCACCTTCCCATTCGCCTGCGGAAGAAAAAGATTCCCTTTATGATAATAATTCGGTATATCGACAGTCCCCTGCACTTCAAGCTGTACTTCTGTCTTTTGTTCTTCTGCCTTTCGCTCTGCTGACCGGTCAGAGCCGGATGCTCCGCAGCCCACAAGGCAAAATACCAATAAAAAAATACTTCCCCTCTTTAAAAAACGGAAAAAGTATTGTTCTCTATGCTTCATTTCTATTTTACCGTCCTCTATCTTACCGTCTTGTAACAAACTTCCTTACAATTATACTCTACTTTGCAAAAAGTTCCAAGAACTATTACCCAGAATAATAAAGTTAATCCGTTGCCTCAAATCTCAAATTTATGTCTATACTTTACCTATGAACAAGTTAAATAATACGAACAAATTAAATAAAATAACATTTTCTATCAGCATCATTATATTTTTATTATTCAGCTGCGGCATACTGTGTCAGACTTATATAGAAAAAAACTGTTTACTCTATGATAATTCCCTGCGGTTCCATGTACGTGCAGATTCTGATGAAAAGGAGGCTCAGGAAAGAAAACTGATCGTGCGGGATGCCATCCTGCAATATGTAAAAACAGATGTGGAACAGGCACACTCTGCCGGGGAATTAAAACAAACTCTTGCTAAAAAAACAAAACAGATTGCCCGGATTGCTGCAAAAGCTGCTGATGGTAAACCGATCCAGGTCTATTTTACACAAGAAAGATTTCCAATACGACATTATGGAGCTGCCATCTTCCCCGCCGGGGAATACCAAGCGTTACGTATAGATATCGGCAAAGCGCAGGGACATAACTGGTGGTGCGCTTTCTATCCAAAACTATGTTATATCCCAGAAAAAAAAGTGAATCTTTTCCATGTATTTTATGATTTAATTCATTAGGCGACCTGCAAATGCGGCAGGCCGCCTTTTTTATTTTTTTATTTTTTATCTATCAATACAATTTTTCCATCTTCTATTACAATCTGATGCAGTACGCTTTTTTCCGGGGATTGTTCTGTGTGCCGCAGGTAATCAATTGGAGTTTCGCAAATTTTTTCTGTATCATTTTTTAGATCAGATTTTATTTTTTGTTGTTTTTTGCTTTGTTTTATAAGAAGACTTACTTCCTGACCTGCTGCTCCTTTTGGAATATTTTTTACTTTGTAAAGCTTGTCGGGAGATGGTGAACTTACGACAAGAAAAACATTCGGTGATTTCTGCCAGCCGCCGTCCCATTCTTCTAACAGACGTATACAGGCTTCTTTATTTTCTGCCATTTCCGGGCTGAAAAAAATAGTATAAATATGGTTCCACTCCATTTCTCCCGGAATAATCCGAAGATATTTTTCTTCTAATTCTTTCAAGGTTTTTGCTTTTATTTTTGTAATCTGACAGGGAATTTCCTCGTCTCGTTCTTCCATCTTATTTAAGTCTGCTCTTGCCACCTGAAACGCATATCCGTTTTCTTCGCCCGATAATCTGTCCACATACAGGGATAAAACATAGCTTTTTTCTTCTATATCCGTCAGGTGCCGGCAGCCAGTTAAGGAAAAAGAACTCCCAAGGACAAAAAGAATTGTAAAGAGATATAAAATCGGTTCTTTTTTCTTTATTTTATCCTCTGTTTCCGTACTCTTTCCCAGCTTCTTGTTTTTTGTATTTTTTCTGCCGGCAATATATACAAAAACTGGTAACAGCAATGCAAGCGGAACATCCACAAATATTTTATATTTCAGATAGGAATTCCACAAATATGGTTGTTTTTCCACAAGACAGGCTAAAAAAAGAAGACAAAGTATGCTTATTCCTGTCACGATCGTTTCTTTTAGGATTGGTTCTTTTGCGTTTGTTTTCTTCAAGGTTGCTTTTTTCAGGATAGCTTCTTTTGATTTTTTTAATAAAAGCTGTTCTAACATCTTTTTTCCATAATAAAGATATCCGCTGATCACTGCCATCATACACAGAACCCAGACTATGGCGGGAAGAATATCAAAGCGTTCAAGGAATCCGCCTGACATCCGAATCAGCTGCATCATTTTTATTACCGGCCACGCTGACTGTGTAGTAAGTGTTTTTCCTAACGTCCGTACTGCAAGAAAAATAAGCAATACATTACAAAAGAAAACACCAAAAGCTGCTGTAATAATGCTTCTTTTTGTTTTTTGTTTTGTTTTGGGTGCCGGTTTTAAAAATAAAAGGAATTCTATCGGACTGCCACATACGAAAAGAATATATCCGTTTCGCAGGCTTTGTATCGCGGTATCTGAAAAAATATCCCGCCAGACTTCTTTTATGGTTCCCGGCTGTATTGATGTTTCAATGCCCACAAAGGATAAGAAAACTGCAATACCATACGACACAAAAATCCATGGAAATATGAGTTCTAAAAAGCGGGCTCTTTTTTGCAGATTCGTATTCAGCGTATACCAGAGAAGAAGCGCCGCCGGAAACAGTATAAAAAGGAAACTGTTTTTCGGCATATATACTGTCTGTATCGTTTCTCCAAAAAAGTAAAAGAGGGCTACCACATTTATAGCGAATCGAATAAAATAGATACTCTGTATTGATTTTGGAAGGATTTCTGTATAACTTTTTGCATTTTCAGAAAACTGCTCCTGTATCTTTTCAGAGAGAATATAAAATACAACTGTTGCAATGATTAAAAAAATCCCGTAAAAAAGCACCGCCACACCGCCGGACTGTCCATTATAACAGGCAAGGGCAGGAACGGACAGCGCCCCCGCCCCAAACATTTCTATAAAAAGCATCCGCCGCAGCTGTCTTGGCGAAACCTTGTTTTCTGCTGTCATCATCTGCCCTCCTTTTTCCGAATCCGCCGTCCTTCCCTGGTAAATACCGGGCGTTTTAACATATAGGCAAATGGATAGCGAACATAATCGTCTTTTTTCTCGTCATAATTTAAATTCTCCCCACAGACAGATGGCAACATATACGGAACACCAAAGGATTCTAACTGTGATAAATGAAAGAGTAATGCAGCAAAGGTGAGCAAAAATCCATAGATTCCCCAGATTGCCCCTGTGAAAATAAAAAGAAATTTCAGCAGACGAAAAACGGACCCGAACGATTCATTTGGCACGATAAAGGAGGCAATTGCTGTAAAGGAAACAACGATGACGACAATCGTACTTACGATTCCCGCTTCGACTGCCGCCTGCCCGACAATGAGTCCTCCGACAATGCCAATCGTTCCTCCAAGCTGCCCCGGCAGATGAATCCCGGCTTCTTTTAGCAGCTCAAATTGAAATTCCATCAGCAGGACTTCTAAGGCAACAGGAATCACGATTCCTGTGCGTGCCACAGCAACCGATAATAAAAAAGAGGCCGGAAGCATTTCTGTATGAAAAGCAGCAATCGCCACATAAAGACCTGGAAATCCTATGGCAAACAGTGATGCAGCAAAGCGCAGTACTCTGGCAAAAGATGCTACTTCAAATCGTGTGTAATAATCGTCTCCCGCCTGAAAAAACATCTGATATGTTGCTGGCAGAATCAAAACACCCGGAGAATTGTCCACTGCAAGAACGATCCGCCCTTCTAATAATCCACTTGCTGCTTTATCCGGGCGCTCCGTATGCTGGAACTGTGGAAACGGACTCCATGCATTTTCTTCAAGAAGCTGCTCCACCATTCCCCCGTCAAAAATACCGTCAAAGCTTATATTTTTCACTTTTTCCCGTATCTTTTCAAGAAGCTCCGGCCGGACAAGATCTTCCATATATATAATCGCAAGGTCTGTTTTCGAACGTTCTCCTGTCATCGTATGTTCCATCTTCAGGCGTGGATCACGAATCCTCCTTCTTATCAGCGCTGTATTTATCCGCATATTCTCCGTAAAACTATCTTTCGGTCCCCGAATTACCATCTCCTGCTGCGTTTCCCCGACACCTCTTGATGGATATTTTTTCGTTGATAATATAATTGCTTTTTTGCAGCCTTCTAATAAAAGGAGGGTATTACCGGATAAAATATCTGTCAAAATATTTTCAAAAGTTTCGTCTTCTTTCCAATCCACCGTTTCCATCACATGATTTTCTATATAAGAAAGCAGCTCCCTCCCGCTTATTTTCTCTTCCCATTTCTGTTTAAGAAGCGGACGAATCACAAAATCTTCTACCATATCCGCATCCGTCATGCCATCTACATAAATTGCCGCCGCCCGGCAAAAATCCGCAATACAAAACGGATTCTTCACGATATCACCACTTCGTTCAAACACCGCTTCTAGAAAAGCATAATCTTTATCAAAATCCCCTGTGAGACCCCCTTTTATTTTCTGATCCCGGCCATATACTATCTTCACATTTCTCCCTCTTTTCCTGCTTATTTTGTATACAACTCCTTAAGCATCTTTTACAAAAATACCTTGTTAGTATTGAGAAATTTTTTCTTTTTTATACCAGCGTTTCTTTCTTGATTTTTCGTTAAAATGCGTTATAATAATTGTATACAAGATACAGAGGAGGTACAATTTTTATGACTCAGCCCTTACAGTTGAAAGCATATGCAAAGGTGAATCTGGGACTGGACGTATTAAGAAGGCGGGAAGACGGTTACCACGAGGTTAGAATGATCATGCAGACAGTGAAACTTTTTGACCTCATTACTTTACAAAAGAATACATGCGGACAGATTCGGCTTTCCTCGAATCTGCCTTACCTCCCTCTCAATGAAAAGAATCTTGTCTACCGGGCGATTAACACGATTCGGACTGCGTATAATATTCCAGACGGTGTCGATGCCACAATCGAGAAACATATCCCTGTTGCAGCAGGAATGGCCGGCGGAAGTACAGACGCAGCCGCAGCGCTGGTAGGCATGAATCAGCTTTTTTCTTTGGGAATCACACAGGAGGAACTTATAAAGCATGGACTGACCCTCGGTGCTGACATCCCATTTTGCATTATGAGAGGAACCGCACTTTCTGAAGGAATCGGAGAGATTTTAACACCACTCCCTTCTATTCCGGCATGCTGGTTTTTAATCGTGAAGCCAACCTTTTCCATGTCTACAAAGTTTGTTTATGAGAATCTTCATCTCGATGAACAGATGAAACATCCAGACATTGATGGCATGATCCAGGCGATTAATCACAACGATCTTACCGGTATCACTTACCGCATGGGTAATGTATTGGAGCAGGTTACACAAAAACATTATCCGGCAATTATACAGATTAAAGAAAATATGAGACGGCTTGGCGCACTTGGTGCACTTATGAGTGGAAGCGGTTCCACTGTATTCGGTATCTTTACTTCAAGAGAAGCCGCCGGAAAGGCCGCTGAATTCTTCCGCAAAGATCCGGGAATTAAACAGACTGCCGTTGTCCGTCCATTCAGCAAGGACCTTCCACAGTCCAAGCCTCATAAAAACCATAAGCATTTTACAAATTCTACAAAGAAATATCATTCGTCAACACAGAGAGAAAAATATTCAGGAAAAAGGGGAAGGAGAAATACTCATGAAGGACACAAATCTTAACGTAAATGTAAATGAATATCTGCCACTTCGCGACGTTGTATTTAACACACTACGCCAGGCTATTATTACTGGTGAATTCGCACCGGGCGAGCGCCTCATGGAAATCTCTCTTGCCAATCGTCTTGGCGTAAGCCGTACTCCGGTAAGAGAGGCCATCCGTAAGTTAGAACTCGAAGGTCTCGTTATCATGATTCCAAGAAAGGGCGCTCAGGTAGCTAAAATCACAGAAAAGAATCTCCGCGATGTCATCGAGATCCGTACAGTACTTGAAGAGTTTGCTACCGTACTCGCCTGCGAACGAATCACACAGGATGGGGTTCTAAAACTACGTCAGGCACACGAAGACTTCATTCATGCCGTAGAAAAAGGAGATATTCTCGATATCGCCAACAAAGATGAAACATTCCACGATACTATTTTCCAGGCGACCAACAATGACCGACTGATTTCTATCATCAATAACCTGCGTGAACAGTTCTATCGCTATCGTATGGAGTATGTAAAGGATATCCGCCAGCGCTCCAATCTCGTAGAAGAGCACCGCGAATTACTCGATGCTATCTCTACCAGAGACACCGTAAAAGCAAAGCAGCTGATGAGGGCGCATATCCTCAAACAACAGCAGGAAGTAATTAACAATATTCAGGAAGCATAGCTAAAAAAAGTTATTATGTAAAAATGCGCCTTTGAGCCTGCACTCCAAATCCTTCATGTGATTTCATTCGCTGAATGAACAGAAAATAAAAAAAGAGCAGATGGCAGATGTAATGTCGGAGTGAGGAGAGAATGCGAATGAGCATTCTCCCCACAGCGACTACCTTTACATCTGCCATCTGCTCTTTTTTTATTTTCGTCTACCTTCCCCGAATTAAATCACCAAATTCTCCATTTCTTTCAGCAAAAATATTTTCTGCCCGCTTTCGAGTGGTTCTGTCAGATTTTCATTATATTGTTTCATTTTTTCGATTGTTGTTCCGTAATGTTTTGCAATATTCCAGAGGGTATCGCCTTCTTTTACGATATAGCCGGTAATGGATGGGATTTTAGAGATTTCTTCTTCTGTGTATGGAATTTCCTCTACCTCATCGATCATGTACATTGTCTGTGGTGAGAATCCGGTGACATAAATTCCGGCAACTGCGCGGATTTCTAATTCGTTGCTGTCTACGACGTAACCGCCGATCTGTTCTAATACTCCCCGGATTTCGCAGCGGTCGGATTCCATTACTTCGGGGATTTCTACTAGATATTCAAATGGTATCACAACTTCTTTTGACTGTATCGGAGCGGTATCGTCTCCTGCTATGTAAAGCACGTTGCAGAATATGAGTCCTTCGGTGGCAATGCCCTGTTTCGCAAAATGAAAGTCTTCGATCCGTACATTTCCTTCTACATTAAGGACTTGTAATAATTTATGAATTTCTCCTGTTGCCGCTTCTACCCGCTGGCTTACTTTTGTTTTTGCATTGTTCTGGAAAATGAGGTTTTCAAACTGAATTGGGCTGGTTTTTAATTTTAATTTCCGATTATTTGCATACATATCTTTGAGAAGCGGCATTTTAAATTCGTGATATGCTTTCAAATCAAGATCTAAAACGACTTCCATTTCTATATCGCGTGGTTCTCCGTCAATATCCGGCTTGATCGTCACCTGATGGTTTCCAAGAAGAACGGCAATATTTCCTATAAGATTTTCCTGGCTGTCTGCACATTCTAATTCGTTAGTAAATGGGATTTCCCAGTCATAATACTGTACTGGTTCTTTTCCTTCTTCTGCCTGATACAGAACAAAGAGAAAAACGCTTCCCCGAATCGCGAGTTTGTTTTCTAACATTCGGATATCCACATCTCGAAGCTGAGTCGAATTCCACAGAATTTCCCGGATATTTGGCTTGCCTGCCGGGAGGCTGACCGTTGCTTTAATCCGCTGAATGTCTTTTTTATTCATGATAATTTCTGTCATGGAAGGAGATTCATACAGGCACTGGACATTTTCCTTTTTTTCGATTCCCGTTGTACATTCGACAAATTTCATTTCGGAGATGGCAATGTGAAAATATATAACGGAACGGACACCGCATTTTCTGGAATTGATAATGGAGATTGTCAGGTCTTCAAGATCTGCTGTTACTTTGGCGATATCGCTGCTCTCTGCGCCTTCTACATTCATAAATTCTTCAATGGCAAAGTCATGTTCCATGCAGGAAATCTGCTGCTCCGGATCTGTGCTTAGATACAGTATCTGCACGAGGAAGTTTCCCCGCAGGCGCAGACGATCTGTTAACACCTCAATTTCATCAATATGTACTTCTCCCCTGCTCTCGATAATTTTCTCCACATCTGGCCGGGTATCCGGCACGTTCATATCTTCGTCCAGTGTAATCTGCACATTTTTTTCTAATTTTAAAATACCGGAACGAACTGCTTTTTTCTCTACCTTCATAATACATCCTCCACCCTGCATAACGATTTTTGTGCACGGACATACTTTGCCCTGCTTATTGTCTTTGCTATTAATATATGTTTTCTTCGGCTGATTTATGATTCCGTCTCTGCCAATTCATTTTTCAGGATTCTATACGGCATAACTGTTCTGTCCGTTCACACCGGACAACTAAAAAAGGACAGGTTCGTGTTTCTATGATTTCTTCTCCCGCCGATGGTCCGATCAGCTGTGTCTTAAGATAGAGCTGTTCTTTATCTTTCCAACATTCTTCAATGCGAATGCTGTAACCACTGTATGGCTTTTCACCATAACAGACTACCAGATAGGTATATTTTGAATTTTTATATGCAAATGTTCCCGGACGATTTTTCCGGTCTTCTATTATTTTCTGCAGACGGTGCGGCATGTTTTTTTCCTCACAGATCTCGTAACTTACTTCCTGCCCCTGGTTTTTATTTCCCAGCTTACTGATGTGAAAATTGTTTTGAGGAAAGATGGGCGTACAGGCAGTGATATAGATGCCTGATATCATTATCCATATGAAAAAAAGTACGATACGATATGTCTGATTTCTTGCATTGTAAACCATATCAATACTTCCAAACATCAATGTTATTTTATTTATATGCGCCTGCTGATAGAAATTTACTTCCTTATTTTCGTCCGCCCAATTATATGTTATAATCATAACAATAGCGAGGATAAAACTTTTTTGAGAGGAGGGGGATTGCCCCATGCATATTTCTATTCCAAAACATGCCTCTGATATTATAAAGACGCTTTCTTCCCATGGTTATGAAGCCTTTGTTGTTGGTGGCTGTGTAAGGGATTCTATTCTTGGCAAAGAGCCGGCAGACTGGGATATTACAACTTCCGCTCTGCCGGAACAGGTGAAGGCTTTGTTTCCAAGAACAATCGATACAGGTTTAAAACATGGTACAGTTACGATTATGATGGATAAGATTGGATATGAAGTGACGACTTACCGGATTGACGGAACATATGAGGATCACCGCCGTCCGAATGATGTGACTTTTACTTCCAGCTTAAGAGAAGATCTGATGCGTCGTGACTTTACGATTAATGCAATGGCATATAATGAAGAGAAGGGTCTTGTGGATTTATTTGGTGGCATTCAGGATCTGAATGACCGTATCATCCGCTGTGTCGGCAATCCAACAGAGCGATTTGATGAGGATGCGCTGCGAATGTTTCGTGCGGTTCGTTTTGCGGGACAGTTGAATTTTAATATTGAAAAAGAAACCTTGGCTGCCATCGAAGCACAGCACGCATTTCTTAAAGATGTCAGTGCGGAACGTATTCAGATTGAACTGTTAAAGTTATTGATTTCCGGACATCCGGAAATGATTCGTGTAGCTTATGAAACCGGGCTTACAAGTGTTTTTCTGCCGGAATTTGACCGAATGATGGAAACTCCGCAGAATAATCCGCATCATATTTATTCTGTCGGTGACCATACGATTCATGCGGTAGAAACGATTGCTCCAAATCCGATTCTCCGCCTTACGATGCTGCTTCATGATATCGCAAAACCGGAGACCCGCTCTACGGATGAGAATGGAATCGATCATTTTTATGATCACAATGAAGCCGGTGCCGTACTTAGCAAGACGATTCTTCGCCGTCTTAAGTTTGATAACCAGACCACCCAGATGGTCACAACACTTATCGCGCATCATGACATCCGTTTTAATGATGCTTTAGGCACAGGACGGAAGCATGTACGCCGGGTGATTCATTCTGTAGGTGAGAATCTTTTCCCATATCTTCTTGACGTAATGGAAGCGGATATTTCTGCACAGAGTGATTTTATGCGTCTTAAAAAGCTTACTGCATTAAAGGAAACCCGTCAGGCTTATCATGAGATTCTTGCGGCAAATGACTGTCTTACTTTAAAGGATCTGAAGATTAATGGAAATCAGTTAAAGGCGCTTGGCATTTCTGAGGGAAAGATCATCGGTGCGATTCTGAATGCTTTGCTTTCACAGGTGCTGAATAATCCCGAGCTGAATGATTATGAAAAGCTTAAAGAACTTGCCTTGAAAATTTATCAGGAAGTTCAATAATTTTACACATAACATCCCTTCTTTATACATAGGATAGACCATATTTACCACTGTGTAACCCATTGTCTGTCTTATCATGTACTTTCGGAAGCTTTTTGTGCTTGCTTTTGTGAGAAGCAAGTGCAAGAAAGACTCTGAGATTACATCCTATGTTAATGGAGGGATTTTTTTGAGTGAAAAATACAAGGAATTATTAGAACAGTACGATATAAAAGTTCTGTCCACTTTTCGAAGCCGCGGAACTTTCCAGTGCGAGACAGAGCAGGGACTTGCCTTATTAAAAGAATATCATGGTTCCCTCCAAAAGCTTGCTCTGGAATACGAATGGAAGGAAAAGCTTGCCGAAGCAGGCTACGCCGCTACTGACCGGTATTTTCTCACAAAAGAAGAAAGCCTGGTCACCTATGACCGCTACCGAACCGCTTTTATTTTAAAACATTATTTTAAAGGACGGGAGTGTGACTGCCGGAATCTTTCAGATGTTGCTGCCTCCTGCCGGAATCTTGCATTTTTACATAAGGTTTCTTCCTCTATTGAAGAGATTCCTTTTGAAAATCTGAAAACAGAGTCTACCAGCCATCTCTTTGAACGAAAGAACCGGGAGCTTCGTTCGATTCGAAAGTTTATTGGTCATGTCCATGGTAAAAATGATTTTGAACTTCTTTATATGAAGTGCTTTGATTCTTTCTATGAGGAAGCTTCTTATGCGCTTTCCCGCCTTCTTAAAGTCGAACCAGAACTTGCCGATACCGGCTGTGGCGTATGTCATGGCGCATATCATTATCATAATGTGCTGATCTTACCGGATTATTCTGTCGCAACTGTAAATTTTGAATCTATGTGCTATCAGCCCTATTTACTTGACTTATATCTTTTTCTCCGGAAAACTTTAGAGAAAAATCATTATGACTATTCTTTTTTTGAGGCGGGTATTTCCGGCTATTCTATTTACCGCCGCCTTGCCGAAAAAGATTTTCTTTTCTTATATTTACTTTTTTTATATCCGGAAAAGTTCTGGAAAATATCCAATCAGTACTACAATCACAGAAAAAGCTGGATTCCGCCAAAAACGCTGGAGAAATTGCAGAAGGTTCTTGCACAGAATGAGGAACGGCATACTTTTCTAAAGCAATTTGCTTCGTTTTTAAATACTTTGGATAAAAATTTTTTATAATAAAAGTTCATTTATTCGTGAAAAGCTATAGTTGCCTGTATCCCTATAAATATGCTAAAATGTTTTAAGCATATTTTTGCATATTTTTCTGGGAGAGTGAGTGATTCGATGGGCTATATGGCTTTATACCGGAAGTGGCGTCCGAATGATTTTGATGAAGTAAGAGGACAGGATGCCATTGTCCAGACATTGAGAAATCAGATTATTTATAACCGAATAGGGCATGCCTATCTTTTTTGTGGTACACGAGGTACTGGTAAGACTTCTATTGCAAAGCTTTTTGCAAAGGCGGTAAACTGTGAGCATCCGGTCAATGGAAATCCCTGTAATGCCTGTCCTTCCTGTCAGGCAATTAACGCACAAAGTTCTCTTGATGTACTCGAAATCGATGCGGCTTCTAATAACGGTGTGGAGAATATCCGGGATATCCGGGAACAGGTACAGTATTCCCCTGTTGAGGGACGTTATAAAGTATATATTATCGATGAGGTTCATATGCTTTCTTCCGGAGCATTCAATGCTCTGCTGAAAACACTCGAAGAACCTCCTTCTTATGTTATTTTTATTCTGGCTACAACAGAAAAGCATAAGATTCCTGTTACGATTCTTTCCCGCTGCCAAAAATATGATTTTAAACGAATTTCTGTTGATACGATTACAGGTCACCTTGTATCGTTGATGGAGAAGGAACAGATTGATGCGGAAGAGAAAGCATTGCGTTACATTGCTCGCGCTGCGGATGGTTCTATGCGAGATGCATTGAGTCTTCTTGACCAGTGTATCGCATTTTATCTTGGACAGACGCTTACGTATGAGAATGTTTTAGAGGTGCTTGGCACTGCGGATACTTCTGTTTTCAGCACATTGCTTCGGAGTATTTTAAAGAAGGATTCCATGTCCGCTCTTGATATTATTGATACCATGATCACTGAAGGACGGGAGCTTTCACAGTTTCTTTCTGATTTTCTCTGGTACCTTCGCAACCTTCTTATATTAAAGGATCAAGAAGGTGCAGAAGAAAGCCTTGATATGTCAAAAGAAACGATCGCTACCTTAAAAGAGGAATGTGCCATGGTAGACACTACTGCTCTCCTGCGTTATATCCGACTGCTTTCCGAGCTATCTAACCAGATTCGAACTGCCACACAGAAGCGAGTTCTTTTAGAAGTCGGCTTTATTAAGCTTTGCCGTCCAGAAACAGAATCGGATGCCGAAAGTCTTTCCGAACGTGTCCGGCAGTTAGAGACCATGCTTGCACAGGGACTTCCTGTGATTCCTGCTGGTGGTACATGGAATAACAGTGGTATTAACCCGTCTTCTGACACAGCCATTGGAGGTGCTGCAAACGGCGGTGTATCTGCCGGTAACAGTGCGTCACAAAGTCAGGCAGCGCAGATTTCACCAGAAGAAGCGTTGGAGAAGCGTTTTTCTCCTGCGGAAGCGGAGGATTTAAAGAAAATAGCGAACCGCTGGAATGACATTGTCAATCAATCATCCATGCCTATGCAGCAGTTTCTTCGTGCGGCAAGAGTCGCTGTTGCAGACAACAGTACTATTTTACAGCTTGTTTTCTCAAACAACAGCCTTGCTAAAGAATACTTTGAGCGGGAACATCACAAAAATCTGGACCTTTTATCCGAACTTGTTGCAGAACAGACTGGAAAGGTCGTAACATTTAAATGTACGTCTGACTCCCATCAGCCGGCAGAACAATCGAACTATATTGATCTAAGCAAGATTCATCAGACGGTTATTTTTGAATAAATACTCTAAAATATTCCGTTATTCCATCGCAGATTTTGCAGTGAATTTACGCATCTTTATGTACATCTGCGTGTGATATATGAATTTATTAATTATTTATTTTTTATGGAGGTTTTTATTATGGCAAAAAGAGGTGGATTCCCAGGTGGCATGCCTGGTAACATGAACAATTTAATGAAACAGGCTCAGAAGATGCAGAAGCAGATGGCTGAGACTACAAAGGCTTTAGAAGAGAAGACTTACGAAGCAACTGCAGGCGGCGGTGTTGTTTCTGTTACTGTTTCCGGTAAAAAAGAAGTGACTGCTATTAAGATTGCTGAAGAAGTGGTAGATCCTGATGACATCGAAATGTTAGAAGATCTTATCATGGCTGCTACAAATGAAGCATTTCGTGCGATGGAATCAGATTCCCAGGCTCAGCTTTCTAAATTAACTGGCGGCCTTGGCGGAGGATTCGGATTTTAATGAATTATTATAGTACCCAGATTACTAATCTTATTGATGAACTCAGACGACTTCCCGGTATCGGCAGTAAGTCTGCACAGCGTCTTGCTTTTCACATCATAAACATGCCGGAAGAGCATGTACATCACCTTGCACAGACACTTGTCACCGCAAGAGAAAAGATCCGCTACTGCAAATACTGCTGTACACTGACGGATTCTGAAGTATGTCCAATCTGTGCGAGCACGAAAAGAGATCACAGTACGATCATGGTCGTAGAACATACACAGGACCTGGCTGCTTACGAGAAAACCGGTCAGTATCATGGTGTTTATCATGTTCTTCAGGGAACCCTCGCTCCAAGTCTTGGAAAAGGTCCCGATGATATTCGCTTCAAAGAACTTGAAGAACGCCTTAAAAATCCAGAAGTAAAAGAGTTGATTCTTGCTACAAACTCCAGTCTTGACGGAGAAGCTACTGCAATGTATATCACCAAGAAGGTCAAACCTCTTGGGATAAAGGTGACCCGCATCGCAAGCGGTGTTCCTATTGGCGGTGAATTAGAATATATTGATGAGGTAACCCTCTCAAGAGCGCTGGATGGACGAGTAGAACTTTAGATACAGATTTTAATATAGCACTTTAAATATAAAGTTTTAAATACAGGACTTTAATTGCATAACTTAGATTACTCTCTTAAAAATTCTTTGTAACAGTACTTGCGGATTTTTAAGAGACCATCAGATAAGAATGGGAGATGACTACGATGAAAAGAATTGGTATGCTGACCAGCGGTGGAGATTGTCAGAGTTTAAATGCTACCATGCGTGGTGTTGTAAAGGGTCTTAATGTCCTTGAGGGAAATGTTGAGATTTACGGCTTCATTGATGGGTATAAAGGATTAATTTACGGCAACTACAAACGACTGACTTCTCAGGATTTTTCAGGTATTCTGACAACCGGTGGTACAATCCTCGGTACATCCAGACAGCCTTTTAAGTTAATGAGAACTCCTGATGAAAACGGTCTTGATAAAGTAGAAGCAATGAAGGCAACTTACCGTTACCTTGATTTAGACTGCCTCGTCATTCTCGGCGGTAATGGCAGCCAGAAAACAGCAAACCTTTTAAGAGAAGAAGGCCTTAATATTGTCTCCCTTCCAAAAACAATTGATAACGACCTCTGGGGAACAGATATGACTTTCGGTTTCCAGAGTGCCGTAGATATCGCTACACAGACAATTGACCGTATTCATACAACTGCAGCTTCCCACAATCGTGTATTTATTGTAGAACTGATGGGACATAAAGTAGGATGGGTTACCCTCCATGCTGGAATCGCCGGAGGAGCGGATATCATTCTCATCCCTGAAATTCCTTATGATCTTAGACACGTCATTGAAGCTATTAAACGCCGTAATGAACATGGAAAACAGTTCACTATCCTGGCAGTTGCAGAAGGTGCGATCTCAAAAGAAGATGCCCAGCTTTCAAAGAAACAGTACAAAGCAAAGCTTGCTAAGCGTAAATATTCTACCGTTGGTTATGAGCTTGCTTCACAGATTGAAAAAGCAACCGGTCAGGAAGTGCGTGTCACGATTCCTGGTCATACACAGCGTGGCGGAAGCCCTGTTCCATTTGACCGCGTTATCTCCAGCCGCCTCGGAGTGGCAGCTGCAGAACTGATTGCCAAAGAAGATTACGGCAAACTGCTTATCATGAAAGGGTATGATGTAACTACACTTCCTCTGGAAAAAACAGCTGGAAAGTTAAAGTATGTCTCCCCAGATGATCAGATTGTGCTTCAGGCAAAACATCTTGGAATCTCTTTTGGGGATTAAGAAAAACAGAGGCTGTCGCAAAACAGCCTCTAACCCTATGACAGAGTGGTGCATATATAACATAGAAATCGTCAAACCACAAAATTCCGAGATGCGTAGACCGGTTTTAAATAATATGTAGATTCCCTCATAATACCTGCAAAAATGAGAATCTTCCTTCACAAATCGTAGAAACTTACGTTCCTCTGCTCTGCTGATTACCTCTCTTGTCACACTGTCATTCACAACCACTTCCATTAGCTGAAACTGAAATGGATTTTTCCTGATCAGGTCATCATCCACCGCCAACTGAAATGCCGGGTGAAGAACTCCTCGGATTGAATGAATGGAACTATAGCTTTTCTTTTCTACCTGCTAAAGATGTATCAGCCAACATTTTGTATGCAAGATCAGAGTCCTTGCTGCCGCAACATGCTGACGCTGGCCGCCGGACATCTTGGACGGAAACTTATCCAGAACATTGGTAAGATTTTCAATATTCAAAATTGGTTTCATGTGAATACCTCCTATCCATTTCTGGGTAAATGATAGCACAGAAACACAATAAATAACACTTACAATCGCTGTAAGGATTCTGTTCCCCGATGCTCTGATTGTTCTATATGTAATTATTCATTTGCTTCATTATAAAAGCTGTTACTAATCAAATGCTTTATGCAATCTGGAATTTTCTTATCCTTATCTTCAACCAATAAAACATCATACTTCGCTACACTGGCGTCCTTTGAAAAAATGAAATCTATGATTTCTCCATCGTTACTTTTTTCAACAGATGAATCCTTAACTCGTAAAGACATTGGCAAGAAAAAATCATTAATCTTGTTTCCACCTCTATCTATGTTTTCTGTCAGCCCTAATGTAAATTCCAAATTTGTAACGCTGAGCTTATATGTAATTGTCATAGTCTGCATATCCTTAAGAACACAAACCATCTCATTTGTTAATTCTGGCAACCGCTTCAAACATGGAAGTTTCTTTTTGGCATTTGCATATACATGTCTTGCATCAAAATAGAACTGATTATTTGTAAGAATAGCCTTTTTTGCATTCCTATAAAAATCCTTTGCAGAAAGTCTTGTCTCCACTCCTGTTAAATGCAGAAAATGATCCACCGGAAAAGAAACTTCAAAATATTCATCTCCATATACATACAGAAACGTTTTACCCGCTAAACTCTGGCTATATACAATTGCCGCCTTTATAATACCTTGTCGTATTGCGTTTTTCTTATCTACCTTTGTTGCCATTTATACCTCACACGCAAAGAAGAGTGTGGCATTTAACCACACTCTTCTGAGAATTACTTTTGTAAAAGAGTTTTCTGCTGGTTGTCAGCCTCGGTACCCAGTTAAGATACCCATAACGACGTGGAAATCATTAAGTCCCCCACGTGGACTACAACTTTATCCAAGTTGCCAAGCTCGATGCCCAGTTAAGACATCTAATGAGATGGAATTTTATCCTGCTCCATCTGCAGCCCAACTTTTAACGATGCTCTTACATCGAGAACATTTCTGTTCTTACTTTTATTATACTCAATCAATCAAAAAAATCAACACAGCTCTGCAAATTTTAATTATTTCCAATATGATTAAATCGGTCTCGTACGATTCCAACTCTATTTATTCTTACATAATAGTCTACTTAACATAGTGAGTAGAAATCCTCCTATAAGTCCTCCTATATGAGCTGCATTATCAACTCCATTAGAGAAGAAACCATAGGATAATGCGGAACATACCATAAAGATCATTCCTGTTAATCCGATTTCTTCTACTCTGTGTCTCTTTTTCTGAATAAGATCTGCCAGGATACAGAATAGCAGTCCACCCATAACTCCAAAGATCGCTCCGGATGCTCCAGCTCCTACTGTGTTTGGACTGGCTCCCAAGGTAAAAATTACTGAGGTTACCGCTCCTGCTAATCCTGCTCCGATATATATAATAAAATATGCCAGCTTTCCGGTGATTCTTTCTAATCTGCATCCAATTAATAATAAAATGAGCATATTCTGGAGAAGATGGTCTGCTCCAAAGTGGAGAAACATTGATGTGAACAGGCGATAATATTGTCCTTTTTCTACAATATCTACCCAATCCATCGCGCCATGTGTCGCCATAAATTCTGCATTTGTTGTATCTCCAAAAAAGCTCAATACCACAAAGACAAACACGTTGATAAGAACAAGCATCGTATTCACTGGTGTTAACATCTGATGAAGTTCTTTTTTCTCTTCTGCGGCTTGTTTTTGCAAAAATTTCTGCGTAAATGGCTCTAGATCATTTTCCAGATTATAATATTCTGATTTTTGATACTCATAAATATAGAGCTGTCCTGCCTTTATGTCAAAAAACCATACATCCGGATAACTTTCTGCTTCTTTTCTTTCCTCTGTATCCGGCGCTCCCTGTCTCAGTATCAATAGCAGATGTTCTACTTTTTTCTGGTACTTTATCATAATCTGACGTTCGATATCCGCCATTTCTCTTTCCCGTTGTTCTAACGACATCTTTTTCTGTCCCGGTAATACCGGAGGAACAATCTCAAGCAGCGATAACTTTCCATTGGTATCCTTTCCCCATAAAATCTTTGAATCATATTTTATTCTCTGAAATCCCTGGTGAAATAAGAATTCCTGCAATGCTTCTGTAAATTCCATAAAATCTCCTGCTTACCTTTCTTTATCGTATTATCCCCATTATATAAGGGATGGCATTTTAGTGCAAGAGACCGCATACTATATTACTGGATTGTTGTGTGTTCCAACAGAAATCTATATTCTTTTTGTGCAAAACGCACCGTTGCTCCTTCTTGTAATCTTTCCTGGCTGCCTTTTTTTATTTTCCTTCCGTCTATCCACGTTCCATTTGTTGAATCTAAATCTCGCAGAATATATCCTTCTCCCCCGTTTTCGTAAAAAGCTTCTAATATCACTGCATGTTCTCTGCTTACTGTTTTGTCTGATATTTTTAACTGATTTACCCCTTCTGCACTGCCAATGTAAAACGGACAGCTTTTTATGATAGAAACAATGCCGGTTTCCATATCTCGAAGCATCGGATAAAAAGATTCTTTTTCTAAACTCAAAATAGTTGTTCCTTCTCCCTCGGTATTCCAATCTGTTTTCATATCCCATTCCGCTTCTGTTTTTACTACTGACATATCTTTGTTTCCTCTTCTATTGTATTGCTCTGCATTATCATTTTCTCTATTTTTCTTATTATAATCAGCCAAACATGTCTCTGGCGCTTTTCTGATTCGTCTAAGTTCTCTAAAACATTTTAATATTGCAAGTACAAAGGCTGCTATAAATAATATTCCCCCGATACAATATCTGAGAAGAATTTCTGTAAACCCTTTTGTGATTCCGGAAACTATACAAATACTCTCAAACACAATTGCTGCGATACTGGCAATTCCGAGAATGCTAAGCAAGCTTATATATATGAACTTCTGATACGATGGCTTTTTAGCATTTATTTTCTGAACAGAAGGTTGATCTGCTTCTTTAAAGTATTCCCTTTCCGGTTCTTTCACTCTTTCCTCTGCTAAGTCTTCCCTGAAAAATTCTTCGTATGAATTTCTTTTTATATATTCTTCCTCTTTTTCTTCTGTACACAGATAATTTTCCAATAATTCTTTTGAAAATCCCAATTTACGAACTTTATTATACACCTTATATATATACCGCACTGCTTTATCATCCTCATAATCTATCTGGATGAGCATCCATTCAAAGAAAGCTTCTATTCTGGCCTGGAGGTTTTCCCTATATGTTTTAGGACTGTAAATCCACTGCATCGTTCCGTCTGCACTTTCATAAATATATTCCGGTGATAATTCCACATAATTCAGGTTCAACATATAATCATCTATTTCCTGTATTAAATCACTTATACTCTGCAGGATCCTTTTGCATTTATCCTGTGATAACGGTTCATTTTTTTCCTGCATTTTTAATGATCTTCTTCCTGTTATGTCAAATAGCAGGCTTTTTTCTCCATCTTTTTCCCGAAGCTGTACCGGCACCAGCATTCTTAGAGAATTACGATTCAACACTTCATATTCTACAGATAAATAATAATCTAACCCACAATCAGTCATGTTCTGTTTTATTTCAAAACCGACATCTTCTTTATCTGATATTTCGTTATCTAGTATTTCTTTATTTAATATTTCTTTATGTTCAATTACACTTAACAGATAGGTATGTGTCCCTTCTTTTACAATATCCACAATCCCTCACACTCTCTCCTCTTCTATTTTTGTTTGTCTTTTTATCTGTTTGTGCATTGTTTTTGATTTTTATTTCTGTATTGTAATCTTTCTTTATTGCAATCTTTCTTTGATTCTTTATTTCTTCTTACTTCTTCGCTGTCTGTTTTCTAAGAAGTTCCTCTTCATTGCTTATAACTGCTTTTTCTTTGCATGTAAATGTCCATCCAGCTGTTCCCGTATACTCCCTGCTCCCCCACACAGGAATCAAAAACCGGATCGATGCACTTGCTGATACTTTATCTTCTGAAAAACTCACTCCGTTTTTGCACAGGGTTGTACCACTTAAACGTGTTGAAATTCTTTTTGCCAGCCTTGCTTTTGCCTTTCCGATAAGCTGACCTCTATTATTATGCCGAAGAAAATTTTTATTACGACTTAATAATTGCTGTGGCTTATACGTTCCATCTATCAGATTTCCATCTGTCTTCCATACATCTGCCGTCTCATCGGCTAGTCGAATCGTCTCGCTCTTTACTGACGACATATCAATTAGAAAAATACCAAAGAATATTTCTATAACGATTATCATCAAAATAATCGGTACAATGCAGGCTGCTTCTACTGTCATCATCCCCCGATTATCCATTTTTCTTATTCCTATCATAATTACCTCCTAGAAGCACAGCGTGAACATGGCCGCAAGTTTCCGACATCCTTTAACTTTACCGCTTTTATCGTTCTTTTTAATCCACTACATCCCAGTGTAGAATGATAGCAGTCCCCATAGGCTGTTACAAATAATGCCGATGGATTTTTCCCTTTCTTTATACACTTCTCACAGGCAGCATATTTTGATGAATGAAGAACTTCCTGTATTGCTGCACTGCCGGTAATTTTTAAACAGATATGTGAGCAGGAAGAATCTTTATGGTATACTACTCCATTTTCTGCAACATAAACAATCTGATTATCCCCGGCTTCCTCATATTCTCCCCAGTGCTTTACATATCCTGAAAATATCCTTCTTTTTACCGTTGTTTTTTTTCGAAATCGCAATCCTGAAAAAAAGGGTACCGGAACCTTTAATGTATATGCCGCTTTTATCTGCAGTTGTTCTCCCTCTAATAAAGTAGAATGTATTGAAATTCCTCTCTTCCCGCCATCAATAAGATTCTCACATAAGGAACCACCTTCATATATCGAAAAAAACACTCCTCTTGCATTCTGCGGTTGCTGTACGACTGCTTTCTGGGCGCATACCTTTGCCGTCTGAGATGCTGCATAATGTACTTCTGTTTCTATTAAAACCATCTGCGCTAATGCCATAAAACAACATAATACGCATATAAAAACAGGAAAAACTAATGAAGTTTCTACGGTTATCGATGCTCTGGAGGAGCCAAAGCAGGATGCTCTGTTTCTCTTAAGTAAAATCCATCTTTCGACTCGTGCCTGGAGAGGCTTTTCTTTTCCTATTAATTTATTTTTCGAACATAGAACATTACACATACCCAAAAAGGAGTTTTTTATTATGTGTCTTAAAAAGAGCACCCTGCTTCACCCCCTCTTCGAGCAGATACTCTTAAAAAAATATCTGCCCGATTTTCACTAATAACTAACCTGCTTTTCAAACTTCATTTTTACTGATCCAAAAGAAAGGCTTCCCTTCCATTTATAGGAAAACAGACAATTTTCCATTAAAAAACCTGCTTCTTTACACGCTGTGTTTTCCTGCATAATATCCATCATGCGATAACATAGTATCGTAGAATTCCCTTTCATAAAAAGTAAGACTTTCAGATAATCCTTATATGATATATTGTGTTTTCCTTTTTTTACGGTCTTCTTTTCCTTTAACTGCTTTACCATTGTTTTCAGTTCCAGATTCCAGTTTCCTCTGTCCTTTGTTAATGAAATCTCCCCTCCTTCAAATAATGTGTGCAGCTCCAGAAGAGATTCCCCATAGCTTAAAACCGCTCTCAACATCATCTGCACTGCCTTTGCGGTCTGTGGTATTCCCACAACACCGGTTAGTGCCGAAGCCATTAGATTCACCTGGGACTGTATTTCCGCATCCCTGCCTGTAAAAATGTAATTATTTATAAATCGTAACAAAAGAATATCATTCGCCACTCTTTTAAGATTATCCAGATCGGAGGGCTGTCCTTTGATTAGATATTCTTTTTCATATGCCAGAACCTGTTCCTGCACATCGTTCTTTTCTTCTTTTTCTTCTTTTCCTTCTCTTCCTTCCTCACTGTAATCTAAAAAACATTCTTCTATATATGGAACAATATAGTTCTCTTTTGTCCACAATGTACTGTTCGTATTGATGGAGAAATCCACAGAAAGCATACTTTTTATCCCCTTTAATCCTGATCCGGAAAACAAAAATTCCTCAACTTTGTGTTCTTCTTGTTCTCTTTTTTTCGCTCTTGATGGCAGATTCTCCTCTGGAATACTTTTTCGGGAAAGCTGTTCTGGATGATCGGAAACATAAAATAAAATTCCTGTCTTTGTCAGAAGCTGTAACGCTTCCTTAATCTCCTTCCACGTTGTACGTTCTTTCTGTACTTCCTGGCTCACTGTTTCTTCCTCTGCTGTATCTTCTACTTTATTTTCCTCACTTTGCTCAATGTTACCTGTCTCTTCCTCCGCTTCATTTTGATATTCTTTTCTATCTACATTGTTCTTTTTTACATTATTTATGAGCTGCTTTAATGTATCCTTCACCTTCTCTTCCTGACGGTACTTCATCCATTCCCGAATCTCATGTTTAAGATAAAGTCCATCTTCTTCTACTGCTGTCACTTCTTCTGTCATCTTAAGAGAATTACAGAAGACATTAAAAAATGAATTCCCTGAAAAATACTGGTCCATATCTGCCTTCCCATCAGATAGAATATAATTTTTCTCTCGTGGATCAAGAAAAAATATATGATATTTATTAAAGAGTTCTCTGTCATAATTCGCAAGAATATTCTCTCCGGCATTCTTTACCGCGTCTTCCCCCAGTGCACTTGCACTATAACTGGATACCCCTTCTACAACAACAAAACTAAATCCTATAAGAACAATCAGCAGGAGAGATAAAAAAACTGTTATCTGTCCCTTTTCCTCAAATATCACTGTAATCTTCTTGCTGCTATATCTTAATTGCCCAGACAAATGTCTACCGAACAGAGCCTGCATTTTTCTGTATTGTGGAGAAAATGGATGCTACCACTCCTTTAATATTCGTCTGAAAAATAATGACGAGACCGATAAGGACAACGATAATTAATATAACTTCCACCACTCCCATTCCATCCTGGGAAGCCAGAATCATCCTCAGTCGATTTCTGCCTGCCGGCACATCCTTTTTCTCGCACCGCTTTGTAAATCTTCTTTTTACTACTGAAAAACACATAGCTATTCCTCCTATCTTTTTGAAAATCTAAAATCCCTGAAACCGAATCAACGCCGGATACATTACAAGTAACATTACCTGACACAGTAATACGATCATCGGAAAAAGTAATCGAGTTGCGGCCTCCTCTCCTTCCTGCTTTGCTCTCTCCACCCGTCTTTGAAATGCTTCCCTTTCTTCTGCCTCCATCATCGCTGATGCTTCTTTAGAACCCTTTGTAAAACTTTGCACCAGAATCAGAGCCAGCTTTTGGTAAGCTTCTGAATGAAACTGCATTCCCCAGTTCTGACAGGCTTCTTTTTGACTCATTCCGTTATTCATCTGCTGTTCCATGAGTAGAACCCTCTCAAACGCATACTTTTTCTGTTTCGCATCTCCTTCCTTCTGTTTTTGATAATTACAGCCAATTCTTCTCACTGCGGAAAGAAAAGATAAACCCGCTCCCATGTACAATGTAAGAAGATGAACAATCACAGGAAAATCTTTCTCTGCTTCTTTACGATGTCTCTCGCCCTCTTCCTTTAGTTTCAAATAATTATGTACAGGTATACATAAACACATCACAAGAAATAAAACCGCAGCTCCTCTTCCTCCTGCTTCCTGCTGCCCCGCCCTGATCTTGGCATCTCCATAAGAAGATGGTATTTTAACATCTGACTCATGACGGCTTGCTCTCTCTGTTCTTTTCAAATACTTCTGCACCTGGTAAAACGCACTCTTCCTAGAAGAAGCTTCTTTTGGAACAATAGAAATCTTATACTTTCTCTTCTCCTTATACTCTCGGTAATGTGCTGTCACTATAATATATCTGCTATGACATTCTCCTTTATGTAACGGTGTCTGTACTTCCTCACTTAACGTTCCGTCTAAATGAATGGAGCCGTCTTCCGGCAATTCATACGTAATTTCAAACGGATATCCTGCAATACTTTCCGGGAGACTCAAAGCTTCACTTACTTTATACAAAGAAGGATTCTTTCCCCTCATCTCCTTTTTTAGTTGTTTAAAAAAAGCTTTATATACTTTTTGTCGTTCTTTTAATGAAATCTTCTGTTCCTCTAACTTATATTGTATCTGTTTTTTCTTATTACCTTTTTGTAAAGAAATCTGAACTTCCTTTGTCCCCTGTCCAAAGGGATTGCGCTTTAGCAAAATATAATCCGGTTTGAAAATATGCCAGGCAAGAACAACCGCTAACAACAGACCTCCGATCATAACTTCTATAAGGATAATCTTTCCCTGCTTTAAAAGAAACTGCTCTGTCCTTCTATATAATTCCTGTTCTGACTCTGCATATTGTTCCTGCATATTCCTTTTTACATTCTGCTTGAGGCGCTGTCTAAAACGAAAAGGAAGCCTGTTCCAAATAGTATATAAAAATCGTTCTGACATAAAAATTTCCGCCTCCACTGATGCTGATTATATTTTGGTGATTCTTCCTTATCTGTGAATACCAAAACAACGAATTCTGAAACTTTTCTGCATGCTATCTTAAAATTGAATATCCATAATTTTATCTGACCAGAAAAAGCATGCTACTGTAATACCAATCATCGCTGACATAATCAGATGTCCTGCAGCGGATTTATAAAAACAGGCAACATATTCCGGGTTTGCCAAGCGAAGATATACCAAAATGAAAAACGGCATAGACAACATAATATTCTTCTCAAAAAGCTTTCCGCTAAGAAGAACCCGAATCTCTTCTTCCGTATCCATCTTATACTTCAAGTGCTGCATTGTCCTTTTCAAAATCTCCACTACGTTCCCACCTGTACTTTGCACAATCTCTATCACAACCGCAAACTGTCTCGCTTCCTCCAGATTCGTACGCTCCGCAAAATCCATAAAAAGCTGTTCTAACGCAATATGCAGATCAATTCCCTGCACGATTCTTCTCATCTGCCCAAGCATTGGATTCTGCTCCCCTTCATATAGACTTTCCAATTCTCTTAGCGCGATCCTGCAGGAATTATTAAGAGAATATCCGGCCTGAAGAGAAGTCAGCAGTGACTGCAGCAGATCCTGAAACCCTTTCTGATATAGCTGCTGTTCCTTCTTTTTCTTCCTTTCTTTCAATATCTTAAAACAGGGAACCATTAATACCTGTTCCGGAATCATCCAGTACATATCTCCATAGCACAATATATTCAGCAGCAATAATCCCATCTCTCCTGCCAGAAAAAAGATTACATTCTCCTTGCACTTATCCAAATTGATTCTGTCTGAATTTATACTGCTGAGATTACGCCTTCTCCTTCTTCTGTTCTGCCCTTCCTTCACGAAACAACTTCACCGCCTCACAATACTTCTCATACTGTCCATAATCTTTAAGCTTCTCTACATGGAACAGATCTTCCCGAATCTCTAATCCATGATCTTTATCATACTGAAACAATGTATGCGTTTCATACTCTGTCCGGCTGTAATCTTTAATCTCACTTATCTCTAATATCTTTCTCTCTCCGTTCAGGCATCTTCCCAAATGTATAAGAATATCTACAGAAGAAGCAATCAAACCCTGAATTGCTCCAAGTGGCATATCCATTCCCATAAGGACCATCGTTTCAAGACGCCGGAGCGCATCCCGGCAGGAATTCGCATGAATCGAAGAAAACGATCCGCTGTGCCCTGTAGATAGTGCCTGAAGCATCGACATCGCTTCCGCACCGCGAACTTCACCGACAATAATTCGATCCGGACGCATTCGCAAAGAAGCCTTGATCAGATCCTGCATCGTAATCTCATTCGCTCCCTCCACATTTGCATTCCTTGTCTCTAACCGCACAAGATTATCAACATGAAACAATTGGAGTTCCGCTGAATCTTCTATTGTGATCACTCGTTCCTCCTGTCCTATATATTCTGCAAGTGCGTTCAAGAGCGAAGACTTCCCTGAGTTTGTCGCCCCACTGATCAAAATATTGTACTTTCCCTTCACCAAAGCAGAAAGTATCCCTGTAAGCGCTTCGGGAAATTCTCCAAAAGCGAGTAATCTTGCAATGGTCATTCCTCCTTTTAAAAACTTTCGAATAGTGATAACCGGACCCTCCAAAGATATGGGCGGTAATACGATATGTACTCTTGAACCGTCCGGAAGGCGGCTGTCCACAATAGGAGAAGCTTCATTCACCATCCTGTTTGTCGGCGCTACAATCTGTTCGATCAGCCGATATACATCGGCTTCTTCAAAAAAATGGTCTCTTGTTCTTCTTACCCTGCCATTCTGCTCCACAAAAATGTGAGCAGTTCCTATAACCATAATCTCACTGATACTGCTATCTTCTAAATACTTCTCAAGAACATCAAAACCCCGGATGGAAGAAAACATCTGCCTTCTTAGTTCTTCCTTCTCTGAAAGTGTTCCATATCCACTATGTCCTGAACGCAAAATAGCCTTATCAATCTCTCTATACACATCTGCATCACTGACATAAGACGTTCTTCCATCCATCTGATGTAAAATCTGTTCCCTAAGTTCTCTCCTACCAGGCAGTTCCATTCAAAATATCCTCCCTGTATACACGTTTCCATGATTCCTGACCAGAAGCTTCCCTACGAGAATCCACAGGTTCCTGCCACAAAGTATTCTGGTGAAAAGACTCCTGACACTGCTCCTTCTGCTCTGCTGCCCCCTGATGAAAACTTCTGAGATTCAGCACTTTTTCTAAGCGGTCACAGAAGAGATTCAGACGTATATTCTCTCTCGAATCCAACAAAATAATCCTGTCAAAACAGCGCAGTATATCCAGGTCTGATACAAAGCCCATTCCGGCTCCCCAAAACACTTCCCTGTATGTCCCCTCCTTCCTTACCTTGTCAAAAAACCATATATAATCTTCCTTCGTCAGTTCCCGTAAATAAAAATACATATCCGGAGGATGTAACACTTCGATATCCTCTTCTCTTACCAGCATGTCCCGCATCATATCCATGACATGTTCTTCACGCAGATGAATATAGTAACACAGATCTCCCATATCACTTCCCTGCCCATATGCTGAAATATTCTCCTTATATCCCAGGTCTTCCGCACCGATATATACATCTCCTTCCTTCATAAAAGACCGCGCAATCTCCTTAAGTTTCTCTTCATAAACCGGAGAATATATCATGGTTAATCTTGTTCTTGCAGTCTCTCTTCCCTCCTCTCTCCCTTCCACTCTTTCTTCTTCTCTTCTGCCTTCTCTACTAGCTAGATCTTCCATCTCATCTGAAAACCGTCTCAGTCTGTCTAACAGTTCCCTCGGATTATGATACTTGCAAAAGGTGCCTTCCTCTTCCTGTGCAGTCAGCAAGATCAGCCGCTTCTCTCTTAGCAAAACATTCTGCTTCTCCTCGGAAAGCCTCTGAAAAAAAGCTTCATCTAAAAGATAAATGTCTGCCCTCTCCTTAAAAGCTAAAAAACTTTCTGTTGTTGTAAAATGATATACCCGTATCGCAGTAGAAAGATGTGTCTCCAGATATCTTACCAATCTTCTCCCATATTCTCCTTCCTCTCCAATCATAATCATATGAATATCTGAAAAACGCATACTATAACACCTCCCACATTCCTATGTGTTCTTCCGGAAGCTCTCCGCTTTCATTTATATTATGTAAATATATAACAGTTATTCCAAAATCAATATATCACATCGCAAGTATTTTGTCTACCTGTTTTTTACTATTTTTACTTTTTTTATTTTATTTTCCATCAACTTTATTTATCCTCTCTCATATTTTCCGCTTTTTCTTCATACAATCTAAAAACAACCTTTTTGGAGGTATACTATGTCCCAGAATCAAATTCTTCTCATCTTTTGTGTCGCCTGCTTTGCCGGATATTTTATCGCATACATAAAAAAAAGACCGTCAGCGCTTCTCTTCATTATCGGTAGAAGCACTGCCGGCCTTGGATTCATTTACTTTTTTAACTTTTTTTGTGCCGCAAGAGACATCGTTACCGGCGTAGGAATTAATCTCATAACCGGTACCGTCTGTACCTTGTTTGGAATCCCCGGCGCAATTCTTCTATATGCTGTACGGCTCTATAGCTTCCTGTAAGCCTATTGCAGTAAGCCACTTAACGCTGCAAAAATAGAAGATAATACCGTCTTTATCTTGGCAAAGATACCCTGCGCATCAATATCCATTTCACTGAGTTTATCGTAAATCTTGCTTGCCTGTTCTTTTAAGTCATTTACATTTAAATCAAGCTTATTAATCTTCTGCATCAATTCAGCAATCTGTTCACGCTGATCATCTGTAATATTTACATCAAGATCTTTACTACATTCATCAATAATTGTATTAATATCCTCTTTTGTTTTTGCATCATCAGAAAGAACTTTTTCTTTAATTAATGCTAAAAACTGCTCTGCTTTCTCAGAATCATTCAACTGATCTGCCAGCTTACTTGTAACGACCAGCTCATTCGTTGCTGCATCTTTACTCTCACTTGAAATATTCTCTCCTGTCATATCTTCATATGCATTCATCGCACCAACCAATGCTGCCGTACCTGTAATATTAAATGGTCCGGCTACGGTTACATTCGCATCGGTCACTCCGGCAGTCGTTAATGCATTCTCATACATTCCTGCAGTACAGTACGTAATGTTCTTTGTTGTAACATCAATTCCCTCGCCCTTATCTCTTTTCTCTATAAGAACAGAAGATAAGGCATGCGTACCGATTACAGAAGAATCGAGATAATCATCCAGATACTTATGCTCATCTTTATTCGTAACCTTCACGACTTTATACTGGTCCAGCTCATTTTCTTTTACTCCAAGAAGTTCGAGTACTTTACTCTTCTGACTGGCACTAAGATCTGCGCCCAGTGACAAATATGGTTTCTCTTCTACCGCATCTGCGGATACATTTGCCTGAAATGTCATAAGTCCTGCTATCATAATCGCTGATAAAGCAACTATTTTCTTTTTAAACATAATTAAGCCTCCTTTTTATATCAATGTACTCTCGAAGTCTTCTCACAAGATGAAGTATCAAAAGTTCCGAGAGTGCATATCCTGTACATTCAAAATCTTCTTACAAAATCACTTGCCATGAAGCTGACGAAGCTTCCGAGAATGTATTATCTTACAAAGAATCAGGAAAATAGCTGCTGATAAAACAGTTATCTTCCATCCGACGGTAAATCCCGGCGGAGTATATTTTAAAGATACTTTATGTTTTCCGGAAGAAATATTTACTCCAAGAAAAGCATCTCCAATCTTATGTGTTTTTGCTTCCTTTCCATCTATGGTAACTTTCCATCCTTTGTCATATGGAATAGAGAAAAATAAAGTCTGATCCTGCGCGGCATTGACACTTCCCTCTATCAATCGGTCTGAATAACGATCTACAGAAAATGCTCTTGTTGCAACAATCTTTTTCAGGTCACCATATGCCTGTTGATCAAAATCAGCCGCCGAAAGTCTTACATAGCCATCTTCTGTCTCCCCTTTTAATTCAAAGGTTACTTTCACCTCGGAACCTGCGGCTGCTTTACCAATCGGAAGCATATAGCCATCAATATCTCCGGACTTTACATTCACCCCGTCTACGCTAATCTGTGCATTCTCTACCTGCGTACCATCATAGAAAAGATATAGATTCTCTACATTTTTTGTTATTGGAATCGTAAATGTCATGTTATCCGGACGGGAATCCTTATATTCAAAATAGTACTCTCCATCATTTGTCCTTGATGCTGTACAGCCGTTCGTTTCCGGGTCTGAAATCCTGATATTATGGAACAACTCTGATACCCCAAATGCCTGCTCACCGAGATCATTTTGTACCCGGAAAGGATAGGCACTGTCATAATACCAGTCTTTTACAGAACGATTCATGAGATATCCAATGGACATTCCCTTTGCCGGATTCTCATAAATATCAAAAGAACCTTCTGACTTTACATATTGAAAATCTGTCTGCAGGCTGTCTTCCTGATGGTAATACAGGTATTTTACATTCAGAAGGAAGTTCGTTACCGGTGTCGCTCCTTTATAAAGATACTCATTACATCCGGTGTAAAATCCCAGATTATCCATTATAGTTACCATGCGGTCTGTTGCTGTAGAACCGAACAGCCCCACACTGTTTATCGGATACCAGGCATTCTCATCTACCATAAGCGCACTGGCAAGCTCACTTCTGTAAAAGGTTCCATCCTTTAATGATTCCGTTGCTTTTTCCATATCTTCTGTTCCATAGAAAAACTTTGAAACAGAAATCTGTCCGTTCTCATTAAATCCCATAAAAGCAGTTACTATAATTTCAATCACTGCCACTACACAGAAAATAAACTTGTATATATACTTTCTTTTACATGACAGCGTATAAAAGAATAACAACATCCCATAAAGGAGTAAGAGCATTCCTGCCACACCATAGACATTATCTTCTAATACCTGCGTTCCTTTTAACTTCGCATAAGCCATCAGTGCAACTCCCGCCATACAGGCAAATGCGGCATGCCAGCCTTTTACTCCTTCTAAATGCTCAAATACTTCCCATAGCATATACAGAAGAACAAAACCGAATAAGAAAGAAAAACGATTCGGTATTCCATACTGATCATGAAAACCATGCCAGATAAAATTGAGAATCATTTCGCTGAAGCTCAGATAAAAAAGACCGATTAATAGTACTTTTTTAATCTTTTCACTGACTTTGATCTCTCCGTTTAATACATACAGCCCAACCGCAAGAACGGAAAAAATTCCAATATACAGATTGGCATTCCCATCAAAGTTGTCATGGCTGATCGGACTCCACAAAGCAAACTGCCGATTAAGCAAGTCCGCTACACTAGTCAGAAAGCTATGTTCCGGAAGCTGCATTGTCTCTCCTGATGCAGTCTGTTTGATTCCCATATAAGCAGGTATGAGTAAAATAGCTGCCATGCCTGCCGCCAGAAAAGAATAAAATGCAAAAGCTATCCCTCGGAAGAAAAACTGTTTTATACTTTTAAAAGAATAGAGAAGATACCATATCACTGCAAAAATACAGATCATAAAGGCGATATAATAATTACAGTACAGCGCATAAAACAGTGCGATGCAATACAGTCTGCCATCCTTTTTTTCTATGAGCCGCTCCAATCCCATCATAATGATCGGGAATATCATTATGGCATCCAGCCACATTACATTCCAGCAATAGCCAACCATATAACTTGAAAGAGCATATGCCATCGAAATCATCACTATGGAAAATCCCTGCTTTTTACTCTTTGAAGAAAAATAAATACCCGCAGTCATTCCACTGCATGCGATCTTCAAAACAATGATCATACTCACTGCCATATTTAATTGACTTTTCTTAAAAAATAAAATCAATAAGTTAAATGGACTGGACAAATAGTAGGAAAATAACGACAAAAAATTAATTCCCAGTCCGGAACGGAAACTGTAAAAAAGGGTTTCCCCACCTTTTAATTTATCATACAACACAGAATAAAACGGCATATACTGGTGAAGCCCGTCAATGATCAACAGCGAATTATCTCCAAATGGCTGTACACCAAATACAATGCAGCAGCCTGTCATAACAAGAAGCGGAAGGAAAAAAGAAAGGGCTATCAGATGCTTTCTCTGCAGCTTCTGTTCTATCTTGCACATATTTTTACCTATATTCTTACCTGTCGTTTGTTCTTCTTTCTTCTTCACCATCTTCTATCCATTCACCTTCTCTATCTCTTCACCAGCCTCTTTCACACGCCTTTTCAAAAGCCCCAGACATCGCACGATATCTATTCTCTTCTTTATCATAAAACTCATACTTCCATGGGTCATCTGTGTTACATTCGAAGAATGTCTTCGATAATCGATCAACGGTTCCTTTATAAAACAGACCTCACCCATATACTCCGCAGCAGTTCCGATCCAATAATCATGCATGTACATTTCTTTTGGTATCGGACAGATTACAGGGATCAGCTCCCTGCGAAATGCCATGCAGCATCCGACATAACTGTTCTTTATAAGATTTTTAAGTATTCCCTTCCTGCTTCCTCTGTTCGCAAAAAGGCCTTCTGCACCGGTTGGATTTCCGCACTCATCCACAATCTGCGCATCATGAAGAACTGCCTTCACCTTTGGATTCAAAAAAGCTTCATTTACCTTCTTTACCTTATCTGGCTTCCATATATCGTCCTGATCAGATAAATAAATAATCTCTCCACTACAATGACGAATCGCATTCTCAAAGTTCTTTACAACGCCCTTGCCCGGTCCCTTTATAACATGAATCCGCTTGTCCTCTTCTGCCATCTTAAGGAGCAAAGGCTTTGAACCATCACTTGCTCCATCAACAGATACGATAACTTCATCCTGTTCACTAAGCTGTGTCAAAATCGTATCCATCTGTTCTTCTATATACATCCCACCATTATAATATGCCATTGCCACTGAAATCTTCATAAAAATCTCCTACAAAATAATATCGTCTTCCTGCTTTTTCTTCTCTGCTGCCAGAATACGCTTTTTTTCTTCTTCTGACAAGACTTTGTCTTTCAAGATTTTAGCATAGTTTTTTGTACTTCTTGTTAAATTATTCCCCAAAAAAATTTTTTCTACCTGCCCATCCATTTTTCCAATTACAACACCCATGATATCTCCTCCTGTTTTCGAGTTTTCGAGCTATTTTGAACACTTTACAAAATAATTTTTTCCTATTTTCTCATTATTCTCATTCTTTAGTATCTATATTTTTCGATGTGTTTCACCTTTTGTTCAAATTTTCGTCAAAAAACGGACATATTTTTTCTTTATAGTATAGACAGCAACAAAGAAATCCCTCTATTTCTTGTGGCTAAAGATTTTTTTCATATTTTGAAGCCCGTATAGAAGAATTATATGGGCTTCCTCCTTTTAATGAATGCCTCTAAGAGGCACAAAAAGAACCCTTTCCCCGAGGGTTCTTTTTGTGTCCATTTGTATTTATTTATCAGACTTTCCGGCTATGTAGTTAATGAACTGCTGTGCAGTACGTCCGGAAATTCCTCCATGAGAAAGTTCCCACTTGTTTGCTTCCGCACATAATTCCTTGTCGCTCATTGTAATTTCCGGATATTTCTTTGCCAAATTGGTTACAATCTGGAAATACTCCTGCTGTGTTGGCTTGGAGTAATTGATACTTACACCAAAACGTGCTGCTAAAGACAGCTTTTCCTGTACTGTATCGGAGCGATGCAGTTCTTCATCCTTATCAGAACGATCTGACCATGTCTCACGAATCAGATGGCGGCGGTTCGATGTTGCATAGATTAAAACATTATCCGGTTTCGTTTCCATTCCACCTTCAATAACAGCCTTCAGATATTTGTATTCAATCTCAAATTCCTCGAAGGAAAGATCATCCATGTAAATAATAAATCGATAATTTCGATTCTTGATATGGCTGATGATCGCAGAAAGATATTTAAACTGATGTTTATAAATTTCGATCATACGAAGGCCATCGCCATAATACTGGTTTAAGATTGCCTTGATACTTGTAGACTTACCGGTTCCGGCATCACCGTAAAGTAAACAGTTATTTGCTACTTTTCCCTGAACAAAAGCTTCTGTATTATCTACCAGCTTCTTCTTCTGAATCTCATATCCTGTCAGATCATCTAATACAACCTTATCTAAATTGTTAATTGGAACAAAGTCCGGCTTTCCGTTATTCTCTACAATACGGAACGCTTTGTTAAGACCAAACATTCCTACTCCATAATCTTTATAAAACTTCACAACTGCATCAAAAAAAGTATCCACATCTTCTGCTGCTGCAAGTTCATCTGACAATGCACGCACCTTTTCACTTACGTTCTTATTATACATACGCTCTGTCTTGCCGATTGCCTTATAGTCTAAGATCGTACGGAAACAATCGATTCCCAGTGTCTCCTCGATTGCTCTGAAATCATAGTGAAACAGGTTCATAAATACCTGAAAATCATTCTTTGCAAAATGATTTACTGTTCCGTTATTCGCCCCCACTTTTTCACTCGTCATACTAAAAGAATTCTCATTCGTCACAAGTACAAATGTAAGATAATTATGCCATAAGTTTTTATCAAAACCGTATGTCGTTGCCAGATCAAGCAGTGCCTTCATCTCTTTATAAATATCGGTGATCAGCTCATCTGCTCTGTAATGGCAGCTGTCAAATCTCTTAAAAATATCCGCGAGCTTTAAAAGAATACTGTCTTCTCCTAAATCACGATATAAAATCAACTTTGATACTTCTCTGTACATTTTCTATTCCTCCTGATTCTCAGAACAGTTTTTCAAGATCTCATCTACATTTAATGCATCAATCTGAGAAGCGAACTGACTCTTTAACTGTTCTATCTTATCTTTCGCCTGTTCACGATCTCCATCAAATGACGTGTATCCTTTAAAAGATGCTACCATTGGTTTATCCTCATCCGATGCATCCCCCTTAGAATACAACTCCAGACCAGGAAATGCAAACTTTGGTTTATCTTCATCATGAACATTACCATTCTTAAGGTCTTCTAAGGTTACCAGACCAGGAAATGCATGTTCCGGCCGGTAATCCGGCATCTTAAATACATCAAAACATTCTAAAATATCCACATCTGTCATATCATCCGGCAAATCTTCTTTTAAATACTCCGGATGGTACTGCTTATAAAATTCATAAATAACCTGCTTTATTTTCGGGTCACGAATATCTGTCTCTACCCTCTCATCATTAATAAACAGATAATATCTGTCTACATACGGCAAAATACGTTCTTCTGCAGTAATAGAGGTTACTTCCGGCACACTGTCATAAGAGACTTCCAGCCGGTGAAATGTTCTCTGTCCTTCCTGTGTCTGTGTAACACCCTCGATTTTATATTTATCTAATTCAAAAAACATACTTTTTAATAACGTAAATTCATACATAAATTCATTCTCCCAATACTTTATTGTGTTTTTAAAATCTCTTCCATCTCATCAAGCAGTTCACCAAACAGCTTTAATGCAGATTCTACTGGCTCTTTCGTTGCCATATCAACATCACAAAGACGCAGCAGGTCGATCGGATTCATGGAACTTCCACCACTCAGGAACTTAAAATATCCTTCTTTCGCCTTTTCATCCCCACTTAAAATCTTTCTACTAATAGCAATCGCTGCAGAATAACCTGTCGCATACTGATATACATAAAATGGTGTATAGAAATGTGGGATTCTCGCCCATTCTAATGCGATTTCTTTATCAATAACAATACCTTCTCCAAAATACTGCTGATTCAGCTTATAATAAATATCACATAATACTTCTGCCGTAAGTGGTTCCTTTTTCGCCGCCATCTCATGTGTAATCTTCTCAAACTCCGCAAACATAGTCTGACGGTACAGTGTTCCTTTAAACTGTTCTAAGAAATAGTTGATCAGATACATTTTTTCTTTTGTATCTTCCGTATTCTTTAATAAATATTCCATTAGCAGCGCCTCATTACATGTCGAAGCGACTTCTGCAACAAAAATACGATATCCTGCATAAATATATGGCTGATTCTTATCTGAATAATAAGAGTGCATCGAATGTCCCATCTCGTGCGCTAACGTAAATACATTATTTAAATTGTCCTGATAATTCATCAGCACAAACGGATGGCATCCATACGCTCCCCAGGAATAAGCACCGCTGCGCTTTCCTTCATTCTCATATACATCAATCCAGCCATTCTCCATTCCATCGGAGAGAACCTTCCCGTATGCTTTGCCTAACGGTGCAAGCCCCTTTTTTACGATTTCTTTTGCTTGTGCAAACGGGACTTTCATCTCAAACTCTTCAACCATCGGCGCATACAGATCATACATGTGAAGCTCTGGCACTTTTAATGCCTTTTTGCGAAGTGCAACATAACGATGCATGAGATCCATATGCTCATGTACTGTATCGATCAGGTTTGTATACACAGATACCGGAATCTCTCCTCCGTCTAATGCCATCTCTAAAGAGGAATTATAATGTCTTCTCTTTGCAAAAAACGCTGTATTCTTGAGATTAGCCGCATAAAGTGCCGCTAACGTATTCCTGTATTGTCCATACTGTGAGTAAACCGACTCAAATGCATTTTTTCGAATATTCACATCTCTGTTCTCTAAAAGAAGAGTATATCTTCCATGACTTACCGATATCTTCTCACCTTCTTTTCCCTCGATTGACGGGAATCGAATATCTGCATTATTAAACATAGAAAAAATATTCGACACATCGGCAGACATATCAGATACATCCGCAAGAATCGCCTCTTCCTCTTTGGAAAGAACATGCTCCTGCTGGCGGAATAATTCATAAAAATATCTTCTGTATAATTCCATATCCGGATTCTGTGAAAACCACAGTTCTATCGTGTCCTCGCCTATTGCTAAAAGTTCCGGCTCTTCAAATACAACTGCGCTGTCAAGCTGTAAAGATAATGCCTGTGCCTTTCCTGCAAGCCCCTGATAAAAACTATTCCCCGTATCTTCATGATATCGCTGATTGGCATAAACATATATGGCTTCAAACTTCTTCATGACTTCTTCTTTTTTACGCATATACTCTACAAAAACTTCAGAACCTTCTTTCAGTCTTCCTTCATATGCCGCAAGTTCCTTTGCCTGCTCTGCAAGCGCTTCATAATCTTTTTCCCATACCTCATCTGCTGCATATAAATCCTGAATATGCCACTGGTATGCCGGATCACTTTCCGCTCTTTTTTTAACCGTTCTTTCTGTTTCTCTTTCTGCCATCTTATCTGTGCCTCCTGTCTCTTTTATGTACTCTCGGAATCTTTTTGTGCTTGATTTTGTGAGAAGATTTTTTGTCAGTTGTGCCCAAATTTTTGAGGCGTACGCGGTGCGTACGTTGATGAAATTCGGGTGCGACTGGCGGAAAATCAGCCACAAAAGCAAGTGCAAGAAAGACTCCGAGAGTACATTTTTATGCCTCTAAGAATCTTTTTGCCGCTTATTTTGCTGAAGTTATCTTATCCCATCGGGCATATACTGTAATATTCTTTTCATTCCCCTTTGGAATTACTTTAATCTGATTCCCTTCTTTATCATACCATCCTCGGAAATAATATCCTCTTCTTGTCGGTTCTTTTAATAAAATATCACTTTTACCAGAAGCCCGCACCTTATTTTTTGAAGAGTTCACTCCCGCATTCCGATACGTAATAGTATATCCCGAAACCTTTACTTTAAATCTCTGCCTCTTTCCATTAATTCTTACAGAAATGTACGTTTCTCCAGCCTTTTTCGCTATCATATATCCGGTATTATTGATACTTACAACCGAAGAATTCCCGCTTTTCCATCCGGAAGTTCTTGATGCCCGGTCATGCATATGGCTTGGTGTCATCTGCTTTACCTGTCCAGCCTGCATAAAAAGGCTCTTCCTTCCTCGTTTCGTAAGCTTTCCTGTTCTTATTTGCTTTCCAAGATAAACTTTTAAATGTCCCTTTCTCACTCCATGAAAATCTGATATATAATAAGAAAGATATCCTCGTTTATTTACCGTAAAACGTCCAATATATATAAGCTTCCATAACGGATCTGAAACTTCTGAACTGTCTTCCCTCTCATCTACTTTTCTCAGCAAAACAGGATTTTTCTTAACAAAGCCCATTTTGTAAATCCCCGAATTCATTGAGAATATAATGTAATCATTATACGGTTCGATCCATCCAATATATCTGCCGCCGGAAGGACTGTATACCGTTTTTGTTTTCTTTCCTTGAAGAGTCGAACACTTCAAAGAATTATCCTGAGAAATCCAGTACCAGAAACCTTTTCTGTAAAATGTACATGTCCTTGCCTTCAGTGCACTCTTTATTTCTTTATTATCTTTTATATAATCCGAATTAGAAATCGGAATCCCCCTCATATTTAAATCATTCGAATTACCCTGACCATATAAATCTTTTGCCTTATATCCCGGATGTGTCTTTAAAAAACCTTTCTTTCCAACAAGAAAACTTTCATAACTAACTACAGCACCTTCATGCTTTCCCGTTCCAACTCCATTCGTCAAATCTACATAGTACCACTTTCCACTCAACTTTATAACGTTCCAGGAATGGTTCTTCGAATAATTACTTACGACTGCACAAGGAATTCCAAGCGTGTTCATTGCAAGAGCATACGCATTCGCAAGACCATCACAAACCCCGACGTGCTTCACCAGAACATCATATCCCGTATGTGCATCTGCAGATTCTCTGTATATGGTATTCTTTGCAAAATACGTATATACCGCCATCGCCTTATCCGCCTGCGTCATAGAAGACTCTACAGTCTCTAACGCTTCATCCAGTCCTTTGATGATTTTTTTATATCGTCTTTGAAACTTTGTCCTGCTAATAAGCTTCGTGCTGTTAAATACCGTTGCATTCCCTTCTTTTTCTACCGCATAATACTGAGACCAGTTTGAATCAAGGAAATCGATTCGTTCCGCCATAATCGCCGCCCTGTTATTAATTGCCGCCGCCCGAAGGCATGCCCTTCCTGAAGATCCCTGGCTGACAGAACCGTAAACATCCATATTCTGTGTCACCGTTCCTTCCATCATCAGTTTTGACAGTACGTTAATATATTCTCTTTGTGTATTCGAAAATGACGCCGCATTCACATCCTTTGTAAAAAAAACGCTCCCTGCTAAAATAACACATAATAAAATCAAAATATGACCTGCTCTTTGCAGACATTTACTCAACCCTCTCTGTTCATCCACATGTATACCTCCTCTCAAATAGATAACCAGTACATTTGTTTTGTACCTTACTATCTATCTTATCATCATATATTAAAAATAGCAATTATTGTCGAAACGTGATAGAATATAAATACTATGCCACAGGCACGATAAACAGGAGGAACATTTCATGGCTAAAACCGCTGAATTCCATACTTTACTCCGCAATTACCGCGGAATTATGGGCAATATACGTATTAATAACTTCTGGATTTCTTTTGATTCCTGCTTCTTTAATTATTATGCAGATGACGACGAGATTCAGTTTAATCTTGCAGGGCAGGAGGGTGTTGTTACGATTCCATCTATCATTTCCTACGACAAAGTTGATGAAGATGATTTGTTTGAGGATGCTGTAGCCGGATATACCGCAACATTAGAATCTGGTGATATCATTACATTTTACTGTTTCAATGCAAAAAATAAAAATTAAGAACTATAAAATAAAAAGAATAAAACTACTTAATTAAATCTCAGAGGTAGTATGATAATGTCAAAAGATGAATATTTAATTACAGATGCGCCCCTTAAGGCGCTGACTATTTTTGCAATGCCGATGATTCTCGGCAGTTTTTTTCAACAAATTTATAATATGGCCGATTCCATAATCGTCGGTCAATTTGTCGGCTCCTCTGCACTTGCGGCTGTTGGCGCCTGTGCAGCACTTACGAATGTTTTCATTTGCATAGCACTCGGAGCAGGTGTAGGTGCTGGTGTACTCGTAAGCCGCTATTTCGGTGCCAGAAATTATAGTAAAATGAAAACAATCATATCCACATCACTGATCAGCTTTTTGATTCTAAGCATAATCCTTGGTGGCTTAGGCTTTTGTTTTTCTCATTTGATGATGAGTCTTTTGCAAACACCTGAGGATATACTGAATGAAGCAGTGCTGTATCTGCGTGTCTATTTTATAGGATTCCCGTTTCTGTTTATGTACAATATTCTCTCCACTATGTTCACTTCCATCGGTGAATCAAAGATTCCTTTAGGTCTTCTGATATTTTCTTCTATTTTAAATATCTTTATGGATCTTTGGATGGTGGCCGGTCTTGGTCTGGGTGTATTCGGTGCAGCCCTTGCCACACTAATCTCACAGGGTATCTCTGCAGTATTTTCGCTTTTAATCTTCCTTCATCGAATTCGGAAATATAAGAGCTACTTTAACTGGTTTGACAGACAGGAACTCCTTGCAATGCTTCAAATTGCCGTACCGTCAGTTCTCCAGCAATCCACTGTGTCCATTGGTATGATGATAGTACAGGCTGTTGTAAATCCATTCGGTACACAAGCACTTGCCGGTTATGCCGCAACAATGAGAGTGGAAAATGTTTTTTCACTGATATTTGTATCCATCGGCAATGCCGTTTCACCATATGTTTCTCAGAATCTTGGTGCAAAGAAACCATGGCGTATTAAAAAGGGCTACCGCGCTGCATTATTGTTAGATGTATGTTTTGCATTCCTCGCCTTCCTGGTTATTGAAACATTGCACACGCAAATTTCCTCACTATTTCTGGGAAAAGATGGAACAGCCTTAGCCTACCAGGTATCCGGTGATTACATGAGATGGCTCGGTTATTTCTTCATCTTCATGGGAATCAAGATGGCAACAGATGGCGTCCTTCGTGGACTCGGAATCATGCGTCCATTTCTCATTGCAAACATGGTAAATCTTGCTATTCGTCTATCAGTTGCACTGATTTTTGCACCACGTTTTGGTATCGCATTTGTCTGGTTAGCTGTACCAGCCGGCTGGTTTGCAAACTTTCTGATTTCCTATGTGGCACTCAGAAAGTCTGCAAAAGATTTATAAAAATTCCCTAATCTGTCCTGCGATAATCTGCATCAATCGGTTTCTTGCTTCTACACTCGCCCATGCAATGTGCGGAGTAATAATAAGCTTTTTACTGTCTTTTATTTTTGCCAATGGGTTTGTTTCACTCATTGGCTCCTCACATAATACATCAAGACCTGCTGCTGCAATTTCACCTGTTTCCAATGCTTCATATAAATCCTGTTCTACTACAATCGGTCCTCTTCCAAGATTTAAGAAAATAGCTGTCTTTTTCATTTTTGCAAATGCTTCCCTATCCATCAAATCTTTTGTATATTCATTTAACGGAGCATGTACGGACACAATATCTGATGTAGTAAGTAACGTTTCAAAATCAACCTGTTCATATCCTTCCTGTGCCGGACTTCCCGAAGCAGAGTAATAAATCACACGTGCCCCAAACGCCTTTGCAATATCAGCAACTCGTCTTCCAATTGTTCCAAGTCCGATAATTCCCCATGTTTTTCCGTTAACTTCATTAAAATGCTCTGCAAAATGAGTAAACACCGTATCATTTATATATTTTTCGTCTTTTACATAGTCATCATAATAACGTATCTTCTCTAAAAGATAGAATAATAAAGCAAATGTATGCTGTGTAACGGATTCTGTAGAATATCCGGCTACATTTCTCCATGCGATTCCACGCTTTTTCAGATATTCTTTGTCCAGATTATTTGTTCCTGTAGCTGTTACACATACTAATTTCAAATTTTTTGCAGTCCCAATTGTCTGCTCATTAATCGCAATTTTATTCACAATTAAAACATCCGCATCTTTTACACGCTCCGGAATCTCTTCCAAAGTAGAAAATCCATATTTTACCACTTCTCCCAGAGCATCATATGCCGATAAATCAATATCTTCTCCAATGGTTTTTGTATCTAAAAATACAAGCTTCATATTTATTTCTACCTCCACGACTTCAAGATGTACTCACAGAATCAAATAAAAGATTCTCTGAGTACATCTAGTTTACAAATTATATTGGTTTTCTTCATTCTACCACAAAATATATTATCAATACATAGTTTTGTTTTCTATCTATGGGTACAAGATAGTTAACTGCTCTGTCTTCGTCAATGCCAAACAAACTGGCGGTCTCCACAGCATCAATATTGGCTTCTGAAAATCTCACTATTAGGTTTACTATCCCGGTATTTACCTGGTCAAAAAAATGGCTGCTTGGTTTCGTACCTTACAGCCATAGTATAATGATTTTCTTTTAGAAAGTGGTCTCATAGAAAGCGACATTAAACAACATTCATTGTTTTATGATCCAATCAGGCTCTGATCAAAAGCAAACAGTGCTTCATTGATTTCATATATATTATAATTTCCCTGTTCAACAAAATATTCTACAATAATATCAAACTTGCTTGAATGAGACAAAGTAAATCCCGCCTTACCAAGCATATCCTGCATTTCTGCAATTGGCAGTTCCAATGCCAGCGCAAATGCCAGCACTGTCGTTTTAGACGGCTTAGTTCTTCCCGACTGTCCGAATGTTCCTTCACATATCGGTCATCTATATAAGCTGTAATATCCGCAAACAACTTTCCGCTAATCTAGATATGCCTTCCGATCAAAAATTACAATGAAGACTGTCATCTCATTTTCCAGTAGAAACTTCCCAATGATATCTATAGCAACTTTTAATGCCTGATCTTTTGGATAACCATAAATTCCAGAAGAAATCAAAGGAAAAGCAACCGATTCACAGCTATATTCCTTCGCCAGATTCAGTGATGTATTATAGCAGGATTCTAAAAGTTTTTGTTCTTGATGTTTTCCATCTAGCCAGATTGGTCCAACTGTGTGAATGACATATTTACAAGGAAGACGATATCCATTTGTAATTTTAGCATTCCCTGTCTCACATCCATGGAGCATCCTACTGTCTATCCAAAATTTTATTAAACCGGCTAAAGAAAGTTAATGTTGTAATTATCGCAGCCAGTATATCACTGATTGGTTCAGCCAGAAAAACGGCAAATACTTTATTCTGAATAAAACATGGTAGAATAAAGATTAACGGAATCAACAGGATCAGCTTTCTAAGGCAGGCAAGCAGCAGACTAACCTTCGCCTGTCCCAATGCCATAAAGCTCTGCTGGCAGGCAACCTGAAATCCAAGGGAGAAAATACCAGCCATGTAAATTCTCAATGCCCATGTAGTGTACGTAATCAAATCTGTATTATTAGAAAAGATTCCTGCAAACAGTTTCGGAAACAAAAGCATAATCAGCCAGAAGCAGCTAGTAAAGACTATACAGACTGTAAATTGTGTAAAAAATGCTTTTTTTACACGCTCTTTATTCCTTGCGCCGAAGTTATAACTCATAATTGGCTGTCCACCCTGACAGATTCCCTGTAATGGTAATGTGGCAAGCTGGCTGACACTTGTAATAATTGTCATAGCTCCAACAGCAAGATCCCCGCCATACCTTGAAAGGCTGAACGTGAAGCTGACAGACAGGATACTTTCTGTAGATAACATGACAAAGGTAGAAATACCAAGTGCAAGACAAGGTAAGATAATGTCTTTCTGCAATTTAAAGTTTTCTTTTCTAAGATGAAGAATGGTCTTCTTTCCGGATAAGAAACGAAGAATCCATATCGCACCGACCGCCTGACTTAAAACCGTAGCAATCGCAGCACCTCTTACTCCCAGATTAAATCCAAAGATAAAAATCGGATCAAGAATGATGTTAATTACAGCACCAATTACAGTCGTCATCATACTGATCTTTGCAAATCCCTGTGTCGTAATAAATGGATTCATTCCCATCACGATCAAAACAAAAATGCTTCCGAGAATATAAATTCTTGCGTATGCCACTCCATAAGGAAGTGTCTTATCACTGGCACCAAACAACGTTAGCAGCTGTGGGGCAAAAATAAAGAAAATCGCTGTAAGTGCCACAGCCATAACAATGAGAAGAGCAAAGCAGTTTCCAAGAATCTTCTCCGCTGTCTTATTATCTTTCTTCCCCATAAAAATAGCCGCACGCGGAGCTCCTCCAGAGCCAGCGAGCATAGCAAATGCATTAATCAGCATAAGAATAGGGGTAAATAATCCGACACCGGTTAATGCTGCCGCACCAACACCGGAAATATGTCCAATGTAAATACGGTCTACAATGTTATATAAAAGATTGATAACCTGTGCAACAACAGCCGGAATTGCGAGCTGTGCTAAAAGACGTGGTACTTTTTCCGTTTCCATCGCCTGTGTATTAGACTTACTATTCATAAATACCTTCTCCTAAATTATAAAATGTAAAAAGCATTATATCTACTTGTAGACAAAATTTCAAGGGATAAATCTTTGATTCACTTATACCTTTTTCATTTTCCTTGTCATGTGAAGGAAAAAGATTACATTTAATATAATTCCAAAGCATGTTGCAACAGGAGCTGCAAGCCCTATATTAGTAAGGCTGGCATCCGGCTGTATACTCATAAAATATGCAAGTGGCAGTCTTACAAGAAGCGTCTGGATAAGTCCCTGAATCATAACCCACAACGTCTTTTCATGTCCGTTAAAGTAACCTATCATAGAAAAAAGAATTGCCGTAAGAATGGTTTCCGGAGCAAACCCCTTAAGATATTCAAACCCCTTTTGCACAACCGCTTCATCCGTTGTGAATATCGATGTAAGCACATCACCAAAGAACCATACACTTATGAAAACAACGATTCCAACAATTAATCCGATTCCTATTCCGGTAAACATCGCTTTCTTTGCTCTATCCTCCTTACCGGCACCAACATTCTGTGATACAAAAGAAGCCATCGACTGCATAAGTGCACTTGGTATCAGCATGGCAAAGTTTACTATCTTACAGGCAACCCCATATCCTGAAGAAGCTTCCAGCCCTAACTTATTTATAAATGCACACAGTGCAAGAAATGACATCTGGGTAAGAAATTCCTGAAGCGCAAGAGGAATCCCAACTGTCAGGAATCTTTTACATTGACTATTAAACCTGAAATCTTTTTTTGTTATTTTAAATGGCAGCTGTCTTCTTTTAAGCATCAAAAGAGCCAGCACCACACTGACCGCCTGGGCAAGCACTGTAGCAATTGCGGCTCCTGCGGCATCAAGATGGAATCCTGCAACAAGTACAAGATCACCTACGACATTTACCACGCAGGCAACCGCAACAAATATAAGCGGAGACCTGCTGTCTCCCAGCCCTCTGAATATAGCAGAAAGAACGTTATAAGCAACAATAAAGAAAATACCTCCCCCGCAAATCCTTACATACACTGACGTAAGCATAAGCGCTTCTTTAGGAGCCTGCATAAGAACAGCCAACGGCTTTGCAAAAAACACCATCACCACAAAAAGTACAACAGCTATCATAGTAAACACTGTCGTTGCTCCACCAAGCAGTTCCCCTATTTGACTTGTATGCTTCTCACCGATATACCTTGCAATAAGAACAGTAATTCCCATTGCTAACTGCGTTATCACAAATGTTACAAGATTAAGAATCTGACTGCCCGTTGAAACTGCTGATAACCCGGCTGTTGTTCCAAATCTGCCCACGACCAGAAGGTCCACCGCACCATAGGCTGCCTGAAGTACAAGCGCTCCAAGTATCGGCATCATGAATGGAATCATCTTCTTTAATATACTTCCCTGTGTAAAATCTGATCTTTCTTTTGCATTCATATATTACTTCCTGTTACTCATGACTATATAGAGCTTTTCTACTACTTCAATCATCTTATCTGCATCTTCATCCGTAATCCCTCCAAGATCTTCCGAAAGATTACCAAAATACTCATCAACATATTTATCAACCAGGTCTCTTCCTGTCCTGGTCGTCTTAATATAAACAAACCTTCCGTCCGTTTCTGTTGTTTCTTTCTCGACAAATCCAAGCTTCTCCATATCTTTTACGGTTTTCGTTACGCTTGGTCTCGGAAGTCCAAGGTTCTCACTCATATCACTGACTTTTACCTTACCTTCCATTTTTTCTAACTTTCTAAGAGTATCCAGATAGTGAATATGGGATGGTGTCACTCCGCCAGGCAATGCCGGAAGCATATCTCTTATCCTCTTTGCCTGATAACAGGCATCCATAACTTCCTTTATCTTATCTTTTGTCATGAGTTTCTCCTTTCTATTATTTTACATAATTACTTTATATAATTACTTTGTATAATAATATTGTAGTTGTTTTTTGTCAATAAAAAAGACAATACTTCCTCTTCCTTCCTGTAGCATCAATCATCACAAAACCTAAAAGTATCTATGATACACATATGGTTTTTAAATCGTATACAATATCCTGCTTAACGAAGGGGGATTACTATGAATTTATCATTAAACGAACTGACAAAGATGGCAACACAGGAAGTGAATTTTGATGAGACGTTCTTCTCAAATATTGAAGAATGCATCAAGTACAACAGTATTGGAACGCTCAATTGGGCCATCCATACCTTAACCATTATTCGAGAAAGAATTGATGTTGAACAAAAAGAGAACAAATTGTTCCGCTGGATCGCTGATATTAATGAAAATGAAAGCTTAGTGCGAGTTTTACCAACAAATGTAGTTTACATCCGAAACATTAAGCTTGGCTCACTTACTCCTTTTGTAACAGAACACAACAATGTTTATGTTTACAACGAAAAAACAGGTAGAATCGAAGAAGTGTTTGAGTAAATATTTGAGTAAAAAAGATCGCTTATCAAACACAGGTTAAAGAATGTTTCATTTATCAATGTTTTTCCACTGAAAGATAGTTATTTGTTTTTATCATTACGTCTTTCAATATATCCAGATCTTGTATTACCTGTCCTGTCTCCAGGGAATGGTTGGCATCCTCATATACATAAATCGGTATCCTCTGCTTCCGGCTTGCGTGAATTACCTCATCCACATCACTCCATGGATCTTTCATTCCGATAAAGGCAATCCCTTCTTCCACATCATAAGAGTATGTCTGTGCCAGTGGTGTGTAAAAAATCATTCTGCATTTTATACTGTGCTTCCTGGCATATGCTGCTGCAATGACGGTCCCTATACTTTTAGAGACAAACAGAATTTCATCGTACTGATTAAATTCCACTCCATTGAGCTGTTTTTCTGCCTGTTCATACAAACTGTTAAAAGCTTTTTCCATCTCAGCAGCATTATCTCGAAGATTCTTTCCATCATAAGAATATGACAGGCTGATACAATCTGTATACCCATTCATTACGGCAATCTTTTTTCCATAATACAATATAGGTTTATCACAATGATACCCTATTCCCGGGAATAAAATCATAAGGTTTCTCATTCTGTCCCTCCTAGTAGCTTTTTTCTAACTTATTATTCGCATCAATGCTTACCTTGTCTCCTTCATTGATATTACATTCATAAAGCTTAGCATCCTCTGCTTTTACTACCAATTCTTCTCCCAAAGAGTTCGTAAGCGTAACTACTGCCATGACTGGTACATCTTCTGAGCGTTCTTCACAACCGTAATCTACGTCTTCATCTATTCTTTTTACTGTATATATCATAATGTCACCTTTCATACCCAAATGTATTTTTCTATATTGTCGTTATACTAAGCCACTGGCATGACGTCCATCCTAGCTACAATAATTTTTTCTACTCAAAATTTTTTTATTTTTTCCAAAAAGAAAAAAGCCCATTTTTCTTGTATGAGGCGGAAGTCATTTCTCCGGTAGTATAACCGGTGACTTCAATAGTTTTTCGGAGTGCTGCTTCATCTAAGGGTTCTTCCGATAGAATGACTGTTTCTCCTTTGGAATGGCTCGATTTCACTTTTTTCACTGAAAATGCATTCCGAACTGCTTCGTTAATATGTGCTTCGCACATGGTACAAGCCATACCAGTAACCTTTATTGTTGTCTTAATCATAATATTTCTTCCTTCCATTTTAAAAATCTTACTTTTTTCTAATGCCTTGATTATTGCACAATGTAAGTCTGTTTTCTGACATCCTGTAGTAAGAAAGTTAGTGTGATCTAACATTATTTTAATACAACTATCCGGCTTATGCAAGACTCTGAGGTTCTTTTTCCCATTCTACAATCTGATCCATATATTCTGTCTAATTATCATTCCTATATACTGTCAATTCAAAGTGTTTTCTATTTGTTTTTATAAATCCTTCTTTTTGTAATTTTGATATCTCTGTAGACATTGCTGCACGATCAATGCAAAGGTAATCTGCTAACTGCTGCCGGTCAAAAGGAATATCAAAGGATAGGGACGAATGTCTGATTGATTCTGCTGACAGATAAGATAACAGTTTATCCCTGGTAGTTCGCTTACCTACATGCGTAATCTTGTCGTTAAGAATCAGTATCTTGTTTGCGAGGACACTGACCAGATTACGAATCAGCTTCTGATGATGTTCACACGCAGTTGGACAGGATATCAGAAGTCTTTGGACATGTAAAAGAATAATCTCACAATCCTCATCCGCTACCACGCTAATATTTAGAACAGCCCCCGGACTGGCCGCATATGGCTCACCAAAGAAATCACCGGCATGACATTTCGACAGAATATTCCGATGTCCCCAGAGATCTTCCTGAATGATAAGAACGCAGCCAGACACCACAAGTCCCATTACCTCGGTAGAATCTCCTGCTCTGAAAATATAAGAATCTCGTTTTCTAGAAATTGTTGTGGCATTTACACATTGAAGTATAGATAAGATCTCGCTATCAGAAAGACCTTTAAAGAAAGGGCTGTTTTTTAAAATAGGTAAATATTTTTTCAAGATTACTCCTCCCTGTTGGAATCTTACTTGCCATATTTTTCAATCACACTTCTTAATGTCTGCTCATTATTATAAAAAAGAGCTGTCGTTTCCTCTGTATGAATCTTCTCAATCTGAGCTGCTACTGCATCTGCATTCAGATGTACCGTATCCGAAATAATCTGATCGCTTTCACGCACGCGCTGAATTGTCTCGTTCCGTCTGACTCCTCGAATCGTCCTTGAAAATTCCTGCTTGATTTCCTCGTTCGGAATATGCACTTTTTCTGAATCTTTATCATAAGCCAGATATCCTAAATGAATCAACAAAGTCAACACATCATCTTTCTCTCTAAATGTCACCAGATCATTTGAAAATCCCCTTGTATCAACTTCTACTTCAATACCGCCGATCAATTCTGCAATCGTCTTAGAAAGCCCACCATAATCAAGACTGATATATTCCATCAGGCTCTCGGCTGCCGATGTCTGTGACCAGTAAGAATCGAAATCATCATTTCTAAGTGCTTTCATGACCGAATTCGGATTATAAATAGAGTTTGCATTCGGAAATGAATATCCATCATACCATAACTTCATCTTTGAAAAATCTATTTGATACTCTCTACATAAATCCTTTACTTCCTGCTCTGTAAATCCTACATATGGCGCAAACTTTCTCGGTTTTACCATCGTCAATTCTTCAAAATCAGAAATCGCAGACTGTGATCCATCTTTTTTAATCGGCAGAATTCCTGTCATATATACTGCTGCAAAAATCTTATCCGTCGTTCCACTATTTTTAAATAAAGAGCGTAAAAATAACAGATACTCTCTTTGTATTTCTATCTTTTTACCATTTTCACGAATCGGTGAATCCCACTCATCAATAATCATGATAATTTTATTTCCTGTATAAGTCACCAGATTTGCCAACGTATCAAACAATGCCTCGGCTTCTTTTACTTCCGGATAAATCTCCAGAACTTCTTCCGTTATATTTCGCTTTACATAGGAGACTGCATCTTCTGGTGATGTCACACCAAGAACACTAGCCATATCCAGGTAAATCACATCATACTTGTTCAGGTATTTTAAGTATTCATCCGCTTTTGCAATTCTAAGATCATCAAACAACTCTTTAGAATCACAAGTCTTATCATAATATGCACATAACATTTTAGCTGCAAATGACTTTCCAAAACGTCTTGGTCTGCTAATACATGTCAGATTTCGTGGCGTGTTGATTGTTTGATTGATCAGTCTTATCATTTCTGTTTTATCAACATAAACATCATTTCTCATATTTGAGAAACCACTGTTCCCCGGATTCAGATAATTTCCCATTATGCCATTGCCTCCTTAACAAACTGTTGTATTCATCTGTTTACTTGTTACTATTCAATGGCTTGCGTTTCGCCCCCCACAACCTTTCTTTTTTCATAATGCCATTTTTCACCCGTTTTCGTTTCCTCCGGCTTCTTTCCTTCGGCTTCCAGCCAGCCCTTACATGGTTTTACCAGCTGATCTTTGGTAAAGTCGATCTCTTTCCATTCGCCTTTTCCCTTGTAACACTTATTGCGGTTCGGGCAATGTTTACACGCATTTTTATTGGCATAGCGGATATTCCCGTTTTTCTTTATGCTCTTCTGTCTCAGGATTTCCCCAGCCGGACAGTATACCAGGTTTCTCTCAGGATCTCTGACAAAATAACCTTCTTTTGCTTTTTCCTGCATTTCCTCAGGACTTCCATAAACACTGCTGTTTTCCCGTTTTTCATCCACCACTTTACGACGGACTGTTTCTACCTTCATATCCTGTATCACTTCTGCATAAACTTCCGGTAGCTTACCTGCATGCAGTGCTTTCTTTAGTTCTTCCGGCTCTGTGCTGGCAGTATCCGTTTCTGTCTCTTCATAAGGAATTTCTATGTGATAACCGTCTTTTCCATCATCTGTCATGACATGTGGGATAATACCGTTCTCCAGACACTCCACCATATCTTCCACAGCTTCATAACCTTTATCTGCTACTACTTCTATGATCTTTTCCGGTTCAGAGCTCTTTATCCCCTGCATCGTACTTTCCAGCAATCCATGGTCGGTTACCTGATTGGTCATCTGAAAATCTCGGATCAGATGTGTTTCAGAATCTACCGCCGTCTGTGGGTTATATGCTACTGTAAACCCATTTTTATTTTTCATGAGTTTTGCATCCGCATCTGTGATCGAAAGCTGGGATACCCCGGTTTCTTCCATCAGCTTCTGATAACCTTCGTATCTGGCAAGTCTCTCCTGTGCTTCTTTTAACTTGGCTTCAAGACTTTCTCTTGTCAGTTCTCCTGAAATCACGTCTGTTTCTTCCTGCTTGTCCATTTCATTCAGGATCCTTAGATACTCATCTGTATGGCCATTCAGCCATTTGATCCTGTCATCCAGTTTGTTTTTGGTGAAGTTGTTATCTTTTGCGTTATCCGCCTGGATCTTTGTTCCATCCACGGAAGAAAATCCCCATTCCACTGCACCGGAGATCCGGCGGTTGAATTCATAAAAAATCTCTTTCAGGCTGTCTATGTTGTTTTTCCTGAAATCTGCAATGGTGCGAAAATCCGGTTCTACACCTCCGATCATCCATTTCACTTCAAGATTTACTTTACAGCTTTCAGCCAGTTTCCGTGAAGAACGGATACCTTTCCTGCTTCCGTAAATATATATCTTATAAAGGCTCTTAGGATCGTAAGATGGACGGCCTTCTGCTGCCACAGGTTTTACACCGTATTTCCCTATATCAAGATGGTTCACAAACGCATCAATTATCCTTGCAATACTTTCTTTATCTACAAACGTATCCCATGAACAGCACATCAGCTGGTCACGGTCGAAACCTGAAACATATGGCATCTCAATTCACCTCAGAACAATTTTTCTCTGGTTTCATTATACTATATCTGAAACATAGATGCACGATTTCTGTGTACTTTATTCAGTTTTCAATGTGCAATTTTAATTTATCTTGAATGTTCACAAGAGCATACCTATCTTTTTCTCATAAGATTAGATTATCCGAGTTTTCGGACAGTCTCCCCAGATTTTATATTTCTTACCGTCTTTTTGAGTACCCTCATCTCCACTGGTTTTGAAATATGTGCAGTCATACCGGCTGCCAGAGAATGTTGTATATCTTCTGAGAACGCATTGGCGGTCATGGCAATGATCGGAATTGTCTTTGCCAGTTCATGTGAACTTCTGCGGATTGCTTTTGTTGCTTCATAGCCGTTCATAACAGGCATCTGCACATCCATCAAAATCATGTCATAATCCCCCGGAGCAGACTGTTCAAATGTCTCTAAAACCTTTTCGCCGTTTTCACAAATCGTACACTCGGCATCCTCAATCTTTAACAGTTCCATAAGGATTTCTGCATTTAACTCATTATCCTCAGCACAAAGGAACCTCATTCCTTTTAGGATATTGACATCCGGCTCCTCTTTTTCTACCTGAGATGCTAGTGAAACAGACCTTTCTTCTGCGATTTTCAAATCCATAAGCACTTCAAAACAGCTTCCCTGTCCCGGCTCACTCTCCACATCAATGGTACCTCCCATCGCTTCAACCAGATTTCTGGTGATAGCCATGCCAAGACCGGTTCCCTGTATCTTATTTGTAAGAGAGTTTTCCGCGCGGGTAAATGCATCAAAAATCTTGTCTTTGAAATCAGCCGACATTCCCATACCATTATCACTGACTAAAAAACGGTACTTTGCATAGACAAAAGAATTGGTCTCACATTCTTCTACTAAAAACTGGATTGCTCCACCCTCCTGTGTATACTTTACTGCATTGGAAAGCAGGTTACTGAAAATCTGCATTAGATGAACCTGATCACTATTCACCCACTCGTGCCGGATGTTTCCTTTCATAAACGTAAGTGTCTGATTTTTTTCATCTATCTGTGAATGAAATATTGTATTAAGTTCCTCCATAAAATCCAAAATAGAAAAATCAGTGTACTTAAAAATAGTTTTTCCTGCCTCAATCTTGCTCATATCCAAAACATCATTAATGATTCCCAGCAGATGCTGTGATGATGTATCTATTTTATCTGCATACTCTATTACCTTTGCCTTATCACCCGCATCATGTCTTAGCAATGATATAATACCAATAATCGCATTCATCGGTGTACGAATATCATGTGACATATTTGCAAGGAAACTGCTCTTTGATCTGTTCGCTTCCTGTGCCACCTGAAAAGCCTCTTCTGCCGCCAGATTCGCCTTCCGCAGTTCTGTATTTACATTTTCCAGTTTGATATTATTTTCTCGTTCCACAAGAATTGCTTCCTGCTGATTTCTACGCATAACAAAAGAAATTCCCAGTATAACACAGACAGCTACGATAACCGTAAATATAACGATAAATAGCATGATAAAATTGACAAGTTCTAATGTATTCGTAGCAACATACTCTGCCGGAACAAGAAAAATCAGTGTCCATTCGGCATTTTCCATTCTTTTTAGTGCATAAAAATATTCTGTTCCATCCAGTACTGCATTAGAATAACTACAGCCTTTTTCTTCCAGTTCCGTCTTTGTTTTTGCAAAAGAAGAATTATGGAGATATTTCATCTTTTGCAAAACAGAAAATACATTATGCCCCTTAATCAGTTCCACTTTATTACTATTGAACAGTTTAAATCCATTATCATCTAAAACATATACACTATTATTCCTGTCATATGCATCGCAGTTAAAATAAGGATTTAACTGTTCCATGTTCTGAGCAATTCCAAAATAACGAATCGTCGTTTTCTTTTTTCTATTTTGAAGCTGTATCGGTTTTGACAGACGTTTTAGAAACACCATCTCTGACTGATTATCTGTCATAGAATCAAAAACGAAACTAATCTGCTTAGGATTATCTTCAAAATAATCGAGATCACGAAAAAGTCCTCTGTTTCCACGTTCTGTATAATATCCGCCTTCTGAATCCACTGCCATCAATGTAATCTTCTGCTCTTCATATGCTGATAATTCATACTTCTTTTTCATATATTTACAGAGTTCATCTATCGTCTGTACATTTGCTTCTCGCAGATAATTACATTCTTCCGTTACCCGGTTCCAGTGGGAATCGATCACATCCTCCAGATTTTGAAACATCTGATGAGTAACCTCTTCCATCTGATTCAATCGTTCCTCATAGATAATATTCTGAATATAAGTTTGATACAGGAAAAAGAATGCCAAAAGCATCGCTATACCAGTCATACAACAGCCCAATATTAAGTTTCGGTAATCGTTTGCCTTCTGCATTCTTCTCCTCCAATCATTTCCATTCAGCGTCTGCTTCACTTAAAGTCTTAAACTTTCCAAAAAACTCTTTTGCGGCATCTATACCTACAATGCCACTGTCTGTTACTTCCGTTTCTGATTTTAGTTTATCACTGATTCCGGAAATAGCAACCTGATAGGTCTTATCTTCTTCCAGTTTCATCGGACTTACTAATATATAAGAGTAATTATTTCCTGTACCAACTGCATCGTATCCCTCTTTATATAAATCCTGAATCTGTTTTCCTGTTAATCTGACGGTCTGGATTGTCCGAGACCAGCCTGTAGGAATAATAGTACTGAGATCATCAACAGTAATATCTTTTGTATACAATTTCCCACTCACACCGTCATTATTCTGCTCCAATCCATTTCCACTGATCCATGTTCCGAGAGAAACAAGCGCCAGATCACTGTTCGTTGCCTGTGCAAAGCATCTGCCTACCAATTTCGCACAGTTTTTCTGTGAAATATCTTCCGTTGTCGTAGTAATAACTTCCGGTTTATTATTTACCACGCTTTTCTGGTCATCTTCAAGCTGCTTTACTACATCTTTTATCGTTGCTTTGTTCTGCATATATTCCAGCATCTTTGTTCCTGTAGTAACCAGTGTATTTTCCCATCCTGTGTAAATAAGCGGTGCTGTATTTCCTGCATTGATCGCCTCTGCAATATCACCATAATAGGTATCGTCTGCTTTTGCATCCTTAAATGGCAGAAGACTTGCTTTTAGTGATTCCTCTGGATAAAGGGAAGATGTTCCTTCCACCGTAGACAACACTTCCATCACCTTTAACGCATCTTCAAGCTTCTGTGAATCGTTCTCAAGCTGTTTATTCAGTCCATAATAACGACCCACCGATAATATGTAGACATTTTTACTTCCATCTTCTGAAAGATACGGCATCAGCCCGAATTCATCTGTTGTAGCATCTGAGTCTGTAATACCATTCTGTGAGCCAAGCATGAACAGAGTATTTCCCTTGATAAAATCCTCTCTTGTTACTGCATCATCAATTGGATCACTGTTACTGCCATCGAGCATACCAAGATCTTTCCATTTCTCGATATATTCCATGCTGTCCATCATGCCCTTTGTCGTACTGACATTTGCTTTTCCTGACAAATAATCCTTCTGCCACTGTCTTCCATCTAGAGAACTTAAAAATCCTGTGTCGGCAATATTACATAAATACTGAAAACCATATCCCGGATACTGAATCTGGGGCAGGCATAACTGAACCCCTGCTTTCTCTGCCTCTTTTGCAAGCTGTTTAAGTTCCCCAAAAGACTGCGGAAGTGTCCATCCATATTTCTTTAACAATGTTTTGTTATAAGTAATACCGAAACAGTTATATGCAGACGGAAGCATATAGATTGCCCCGTCATCTGATACCTCTTTGAGACGAGACTCTACATAATTATCCGTAAAAGCATATCCTGAAAGATCAAGCATCTTGTCACTGAGGTCCTGCTGTTCCGGGTCATAGAGCGTAAGTGTACAGATATCCGGCAGATCATTTTCCTCCATGATCGTATTTAGGTATACCGTTGTATTTGCCCCACTGTATGGAACTACTTTAATATTAACCTCTGGATATGTTTTATGCACTTCTTTTATAAAGCTATCAACATCCATATAAGGGGCCATGAAGGTAATAGGTTCATGTTTCTTTGAATTCACATCTTTTTTCCCACATCCCACAATCCCAGTTACTGCTATACAGAGCAAAACGAGACATACCCTTCGTATCTTTTTGATCTTCATACTTTTCTCCTCTCATTTTATCTTCCAAAAATCTGATCCAGATTCTCCAGAATTACCTCTGAACTGATTGGTTTTGCAATATGACCATTCATACCTGCTTTGATCGCTTTTTTACGGTCCTCCTCAAAAGCATTTGCCGTCATCGCGATAATCGGTATATTCGCACATTTTGTACTATTCAATGTACGTATCTCCCTTGTCGCTGTATATCCATCCATCTTTGGCATCTGAATATCCATGAAGATCAGATCATAGTTGCTGCCTCTTTCAGATGACATGATATTCACAGCATCCGTGCCATCCTCAGCAACATCCACATTCAGGCCAATTTCCTCCATGATTGCTGTTGCGATCTCACGATTCAGCTCATTATCCTCTACAAGAAGAACTTTCTTCCCTGCATAGCTTCTCTGACTCGCTGCCTGAATCTTCTGATTCTCATTCTGAATGAGTTTTCTTTGTTCCGGACTCATCAGCACTTCCCGCAATTCGGAAAGAAACAGTGGTTTTGATACGAACGCAGTAACTCCCGCTTCCCTTGCCTCCTGTTCAACATCTGACCAGTCATAAGCAGTCAGAATAATAATCGGACTCTCCGGTCCGACTACCATGCGGATTCTTCGGACAGTTTCGATTCCATTCATATCCGGCATCAGCCAGTCAATGATATAAACTTTAAATTCCTGATTCTGTTCATAAGCTTCTCTCGCACGAAGTACTGCCTCTTTTCCGGAAGTAGTCCAATCTGCTGTCATCTCGATCTCACGCAGCATCTTGCTTACACTCATGCATGTTTCCGCATCATCGTCCACCACAAGTGCTCTGGCACCTTTCAGTTCCGGAATAGGTTCCCTTTTTACCGTTACTGCTGATGTTTCACATTCAAGTATAACTGTAAACTCTGTTCCTTTTCCAACTTCACTTTCAACCCGAATCGTACCTCCCATCATATCCACGATATTTTTGGTAATCGCCATCCCAAGACCGGTTCCTCTGATTCCATTCTCCGTAACAGTATGTTCTCTTGAAAATGGGTCAAACACTTGCTTACAAAACTCCGGTGACATTCCGATTCCGTTATCTTTCACACTAAAGATTACTGTTGTATATCCCTCTCTTCTGCACGGTTTCTCCAAAACGCGAATGTTAATCATCCCGCCGACTGGTGTGAACTTCACAGCATTACTGATAATATTCAGAAGTACCTGCGTCAAACGCAGCTTGTCGATAATAATATCTTCATGAAATACATCCTGTGTATCAATATAAAGATCCTGCTGCTTAGAATAAACAGATCCCTGAATGATTGTTCTTAAATCATGCAGAATATCTGGCAAATGTACCGTTGTATATTCAATCCTGACAGAGCCACTCTCAATTCTGCTCATATCCAGCACATCATTGATCAGACTAAGCAGATGTTGACTGGATGTCTGAATTTTTTTCAGATAATCCAAAACAAGCTCTGTACTGCCAATATGTGTTGTTGCAAGTGCAGTAAATCCAATAATCGCATTCATCGGCGTGCGGATATCATGAGACATATTATTTAAAAACGCTGTCTTCGCCCGGTTCGCATGTTCAGCGGCTGCAAGTGCATTTCTCAGATTCTTATCCTGTTCTATCTCATGTTCTTTTTCTTCTGTCATATCACGGTTCGCAACCAGAACAGTATTCAATTTTCCATCTTTATCATATCCCTGCGGTACAATGATTATCGTCAGCCATCTTTCATCTACTGTCTGCGCTGTAAAACTCAACGTTTCGTGTTCTTCCAGACGCTTTGCCACCGTACTCATATCAACAAATTCCCAATAGGCTTCCTGAAATGGTTCTGCAATAACCTGCTGTATCAGTTCTTCCAGATGTGCTTTAGAGAGTATGTCCCCTTGCTGATCCGGCTTCATATCTTTTGAAGATTTTACGATTTCTATTTCCTCTGTTTTTAAATTTACAAGAGAAATAGAGGAATAGGCATGACCAAGTGCATTGATCACGCGAAGTCTCTTTTGATCCTGAAGGATACTTCTCTTTTCTGTTCTGTTCCTTAGCACTCGATAAAATAAGAAAATAAGCAGTGCAAGCAGAGCATAGATCACGCATATTGTATTGCGTGTAATGTATACCTGATGTTTCGGGAAAAAAACGTATGCATTATAGTCTTTTATCTTCTCCTGGCGCCCGTACCAATTTCCATTCTTTGAACGAAGATGGACGATTACATTTCCACCTGACTTAAATTCATTTTCATACAAAGACTTTGCGCCCTCTACAGAACTAGAAACAAGGTTCTGTTTATTTGTACTGACAATCTTATCCTCATCACAGATTGCAACACATCCATTCATTTCAAAAGGAAAATTTGAAAACAACGATGCCATCGTCAGGTCTCCGTTTATCTCATTTACTTCCTCTTTCTGCGCATATGCAATTAAGATACCTGACGCATCCTGCCTTGCCACCGCTGCAAAATCATAGAGTTTTCCTTCATTTCTCAGACGGGTCGTATACGTTTTTTCCGGATGTTCGACAATATCACGTACATAATCACTTTCAATCAGCTTCTGCCACAACGGCGTCGCATCTCCATCCCTCGTAGTCTGTTCTATCACCTTCAGCTTCTTATCTAGCACAAGTATTCCTGTCAGACGCTGTTCTTTTGCGTACTTATCCAGCATTTCTGCTCTAAAATTCCCTTCCTGCGCTATGACACGGCTCAATTCTGTTGTTTTATCCATAAGACGTACCAGACTCTTCACCTGATCATTCGTATCATAAATCTCATAACTTTCAATCCGCGTTTTTACAAAGTCAAATGTCTCATTCAGTGTACGATTTAGCTTCTTATTATCACTTGCTGTCAGCAGAGAAAAGATTAGGATTCCAACAAAAATCAGCGTAAACACCAGTAAACATGCATTTCTATCAAACTTTTTTTCTGTACCTGAGGCATCTGCGACCTCATCTGTCTACTCATTTTGTTCTCCTTCCAGCAGAATTTCGTCCGCATCCAATCCATATTTTGTAACTATTTTTTCTGTAATTCCTTCCCTCTGCAATTTTTTAAGTGTTTCTGTAAGATCTGCTGCAACTTCCTCGTGCGTTCCTTTTTTAAAAGCCACTCCAAGTTCTGATTTATAAATACTTTCATCCAACATTCGGTAAGCATCCTTACCTTCTTTCACCAGACTGCCAAGCATTGCCTCATGCCCGGCAATCGCATCTACATAATTCTTTCTAAGTGCCGCATAAATTTCATTCGTTGTAGAAAAACAGTTCACCTGCTGCATCTGTGGAAGATCTGACTTAATATTATGAAGAAAAAGATCCTCTGCCTTTGTAGTTGCCTGCACTGCAATCCTCTTTCCTTTCAGATCCGAAAGTGTTTGGATTTCGCTCTCATTTTTTACAACTACCATCTGGCGGCTGTACAGGTATGGACCTGCCCACTGATATTTGTCTTCTCTTCCATTCATGGAATAGCTGCTCCACAGACAGTCTACTGTTCCATCTGCCAAAAGTTCATCCTTATCTTCCCAGACTATATTCTCAAACTTTGGCTGATATCCCAGCCTCTGAAATGCTTCCTTAGCAAGTTCCACATCAATACCTTTATATTTGCCATCACTTGTCTGATAACTGTAAGGTTCAAAATAATCCATTCCAATAATAATCTCCGGCAGTTCACTATCAGCCGCTTTCTCTTTCTTTACTCCACATCCTCCCAGCATAAGACTGCAAGTCAGAAGAAATGCAGCAATACAAATTCTGTTTCCTCGGGTACGGGAGCTATTCTTTCGATTCCTTCGATTCTTTCTCATATCCTATTCCTTAATTTTAGATACCTATTCTATATGTACTACTTTTCTTGTTTCCTGATCATTTCCGCTAACATCGACAGCAACTTATCGACTTGGATCGGCTTTGCTATATGACCATCCATTCCAGCTGCAATAGCCTCTCTCTTATCTTCTTCAAATGCATTTGCTGTCATTGCAATGATAGGTATCCTCGCCTTATCCTTATCTGGTAAATTCCTGATTGCCTGTGTTGCTTTATAACCGTCCATTTTGGGCATCTGGATATCCATGAGGATTATATCATATGTTCCTGCCGGCATCTTTGTTATCCTATTTACACACTGAATACCATCTTCCACACGTTCTATCTTAAGACCAGCACGTTCAAGTATTGCTTCTGCAATCTCCGCATTCAGATCATTGTCCTCTGCCAAAAGGATATTCCTGCCTTCAAGGACTTCACTGCCTGTTCCAGAACTTTCAACGTGTTTTTTTACATAATAGTTTGCATCCGCTATCCTATGCTTTAATGTAACTGTAAAGGTGCTACCCTTTCCAAGCTCACTCTCTACAGTTATTGTTCCACCAAGCAGTTCAACATATTTCTTAACTATTGACATTCCAAGTCCACTTCCTGCGATTTTACTCTTTGTAGTGTTCTGCTCACGTGTGAATGCCTCGAAGATCCTTGTCTGATAATCCGCACTCATACCGATTCCGGTATCGCTCACTCTGGTCCTCACGATCATGTACCCAGACTCATCGCATGGTAATTCAGCTACGTTCATCATAACAGAACCACCAGCCGGAGTATATTTTAAGGCATTGCTCAGGATATTGACAAATATTTCTTTTACTTTGATAGTATCTGTCAGCACATGCTCATGCTCTACATTTATCGTATAATGAAGTGCAATATTCTTTTTCTTTGCTTCATCATCAAATATTTCAAATAAAGTCTGCCGGATTTCTTCAATCCGGCCATAGTTCTCATCAATTTCCATTTTTCCACTCTCAATCCGGGCCATATCAAGTACATTATTTATGATTGACAAAAGAAGCTTTCCTGACTGCTGCAGTTTTTCCAAATGTTCTGAAGTTTCAGGCAGTTCTTTTTCTTTTAGTTCATCCTCCATAAGCTGTGCATAGCCCAGAATTGCATTCATAGGAGTACGGATATCATGCGACATATTATTAAGAAAACAGGTCTTTGCGAGACTGGCAGCTTCTGCTTTTTTCAGAGCGATTTCCAGTTTATTATTGAGCTTTTGTGTATCATTTGCCGCAAGCTTTGCAACAGATTCTGCTTTCCTTGCCTTTTTTAAAAGTACGAGGATAATGCCAATTATGCTGAGTGCAAAAAATCCTGTGGCGACAAAAAAAGCAAGCATATTGTCTTTTACAAAATCCAAAAATGTTACCTTATCTGCTGTACTGTCATAAATAGCAAGTGCACTTGTAAGCATATCTGACGGCATGGCCTTCAAGGTTTTATTCAGTATCGACAAAAGATGTCCCTCTCCTCCACTTACTGCAAAGCATGCTTCCATTGTTTTTGTAAGTGGAACACTCTTGAAATCTCGATCGTTATCATATTTCAGCGCCTGGCTGGTTCCCATGAGAAAACAGTCTGCTTTTTCATTCATGACCATATCTGCCGCATCAGCAAGTGAATCACAATCTACAAACTTCCATTGGGGATAACTGAAAGCCATATGCTGCTTTAAGGCTTCTTTTTCCTTTGGCACAGCTACTGTATATACCTCATTCTCATTAAAATATTTCTCGTCAGTTACTGCCATCAGGCTGTAGGTCCAGGCTGTATTTGTAAGTGCATAACCTTTTTTTTCTGCAAGGTCAGGATTTCTGCTCGCATAAAAAATCATGTCAATTTCATGCTCCTGTAATGCCCGAAGCATTTCGTCATAATCGTCATATGACTGTATATTAAATTCCAGCGTCTGATTTCCCAAACAGTCTTTTGCGTAAGAGATATACTCCGTCAGTGTACCGGTAAGTTTTCCAGTCTCTTCGTCCATAGAAAATACCGCCGTATCATTATTCAAAAATCCTATCTTTATAGGCCCATGTTCTTCCAGCCATGATTTTTCTTTGCCTGTAAGAATCTGGATATAATCAAGAGTAAAATACTTCTTATACAAATCTGTCTTAAAAAAAGGACTGTCTTTATCCAACTGACTCATAGCCCAGTCCAACTCCGTCTTGATATCGCTTCTTTCTTTGTTTATTGCAAAATATATACCTGATTTACCAACATTGGTAACAGATGATATTCCCTGTTCAGACCAGATGGATTCCTCTAGAGACACAAAACAATCAACCTCATGATTCGCTAATTTCTTTTCGACATCGTCATTATTATACACATTTACATGCTCTGTATGTATGCCATTCTTATTCTCCCACTCTGTCAGCATAATTTCTGATTCTGTACCCATGAGTACACCTACACGTTTCCCATCTAGAGACTTGAAATCAGATGTCATAATATCCGTATGTGACAGATCCGCATAAAGAACATAGTTTTCCTCGCCCATCGGCTCCTCTGAAAAAAGCATCTTTTGTGCACGTTCATCGGTGTAAGAGATATCGCCCATGACATCAATCTCACCATTTTCAAGCTTATCAAAACAGTTGGACCAGTCACATTTCACATACTCGAATTTCCATCCGGCATAGCCTGCGAGCGCCTGCATCAGTTCGTAACCAAATCCTCGTCTGACACCGTTTTTATCGACATAATTAAAAGTATCTTCAAATGAACCGACACGTATGATCCTCTGCTTCTTCCTCTGCGTGTCTGCTTTTTTTGTTTCCTGTTGCGTTGTATCATCCACTACCGATTGACCTGTTGTTGCTGCTACATTTACAGGAACACAAACCGATAAAGTTAGGCATAATACAAATATGCTCAAACAGAAACAGCAGATTCTCTTTAAAATATGATTCACTTGATTTAAATTTTTTTGCTGCATATTATTCCTTTCCACAATTTAATTTATCAATCATGGTTTTATTATGTATATGTAGTTTATGTTCCAAATACCTGATCAAAAACTAATCCATATCCCTGCATTTTATTATCCTTTACGTATATTATATAACACCACTTTACAACTTTTTTGTAAAAAAATATCATACCGAACTTTCTGATGTATAATGAATTTGCCACAAAACATTACAAAGAAAAGTGACTCCGTATGATAAAATATTATACAATGAAAAAACTCTGATGGGTAGACTTCATCAATATTTTTTGATTTATTTTTCAAGAATGCCCCGGCATTCTTGCTGCGAGATGCGCGTCATGCAATGCATGACATACTTCTTCTGCGCATCTCTGCAATCCTGCCGGAGGCTATATCAGATGGGAGATTGACTCCCTCACTGATACTGATTTATTGCTCGCCACCTACAGAGGTGGGAGTCATCTCACATCTGATATAATTTTATCACGTATTAAAGATATTAAAGGCTTACGGCTATAGAATCCAGCCTGCCTATACCGACTTTTATATATCAAAACACACGCCGCATTTTTATCTTTTAAAAACCATCCTTTCTGTTGGAAATCAAACATACAAGATATATTTATAATATTATAATCCTAATAAAAACAAAAGTTAAATATTATTGATGGAGGTAAAAATGATACGAAAGATTATTCGAATTGATAAAGAAAAATGTAATGGCTGCGGTGCCTGTGCAGATGCCTGCCATGAAGGTGCTATTGATATCATTAATGGAAAAGCAGAATTGGTAAGAGAACATTTTTGTGACGGACTAGGCGATTGTCTCCCGGAATGTCCAACAGGAGCCATTTCCTTTGAAGAAAGAGAAGCACCGGAATACGATGAAAAAGCTGTAAAAGAAGCTCAGAAAAAAATATTAGCAAAAAATCAGACAATGACTGCACATGTCGGCTGTCCTGGATCTAAAAGTATGCAGATTCAGCGAAAGGAAACATCTGAAACAAAAAAACTATCTTCAACCGCAGATCAAGTATCAAGACTTCAGAACTGGCCGGTACAGATTAAACTGGCACCTGTCAGTGCACCATATTTTAACGGTGCAAAACTTCTGATCGCAGCCGATTGTACTGCTTACGCTTACGCAAGTTTCCATCAGGATTTTATCCGAAACAAAATAACATTAATTGGCTGTCCTAAATTAGATCAGGTAGATTATAGTGAGAAACTGACTGCGATCATTCAAAAGAACAATATCCAAAGTGTAACGATTGTAAGAATGGAAGTTCCATGCTGCGGCGGTCTTGAGATGGCAGCCAAAAAAGCACTTCAGAATAGTGGAAAATTCATTCCCTGGCAGGTTGTAACGATAAGTATTGACGGAAAATTATCGTAACTCTCGCAAGCGGTAAAAAGAAAAAAGCAGTGAAAGCAACCGTTAAATAAACATTTGAGAATATTTTTTGAAGTCACCCCTATATAATATAAATGGGAAGACTGTAGACAAAAGGGGGCTGTCGCATTAAAAATTAGTGCGACAGCCCCACATCTATAGTAATGCATTGGGTCAACGAATCTTTTCTTTTATAAATATTTCATCATTGCTGGCACAAGAATGTTCATATCAACAGGCTTTGCAACATGAGCATTCATTCCAACAGAAAGAACCTTTTGTGCATCTTCTGCGAAAGCATTGGCAGTCTCAACAATACATCCTTCTTCCTGATATAAATTTTGTACTTCGATTCTGATTTTACCTCTTCGTTTTACATCAAATTTAAATGATTCTAAAAACTTATGTAGATTCGTGAAAAACTCATGTTTCCCAGTTCCAATCAGACTAATATTTTCATCAAAGTAATTCTCCATTCCATCTTACATCCAGTTAAGCAAACTTGAAGTTATCAGATACTTCAGTGTCTGTTTAAATATTCCATTATTTGATTTTGTAATACTTCAAGCATGCTTCCCACATCACTTGTAAGCATTTTAATTTCACAATGATATTGGTTTTGGGGATTTCGATTTTTATCTTTAAAAGTGACATATGTACGCCCATCTTCTGTTTCATATACACACTTGGCATGTGAAACCGCATTTCGAATATGTCTATAATAGTCAATCGTAGATAACTCACTGCTAGATTCTCCGGGATATGTTGTGGTTACACTTAGTCTATATAATTGAAGGTTTTTTTTTAAATCATCCCCCCATAAATTAATAATTCCATCATCAAGACCTGAAAGGATTTCTTTTGGCATCACCAAAAGAATATAGAGAAACATTTGCATTGTAGCTGGATTTCCCAAGCCTGACGCTTTCAGAATCTTTTTAAAATTGTCATTATTTTCAACAAAAGTAATGTTTTCATTGTAGTAGTCACTGTTTAAAAAATCTCTGTTGGATAATTCTTCAAGTAAAGAAGTCATAGCTAATGCTTGACAAAAAATAGACTCTTGTTTAGTTAAATTCATTGTGTTCTCCTTTTCAAATTATAACTTTTTATTATGCCAGATACTATAAACTTGATACAATGGTCGGCATCATTCTACACGTAACTAACCGTTCTGAAGAACCTGTATCATTTTCTTAAAAGATTCTCTGAAACGCTCATCGTCCTCTGATGTTCGCTTTCTTGGCCCTTTTAAGTGATTCTTTCTAGATGCCCTTCGTGCTTTCTTGTTCAAATGCCGTTCCATAAGCATCTGGTCAATATTCTCATTGGTATACCATTTCCCAGATTGATGAATTGCATATGCACCTTTTCCAAGTGCCATTGCTGCCACTCCATAATCTTGCGATACAACAATATCCCCTTTATGGCAAATGCTGATCAATTTATAATCCACTGCATCTGCTCCGGCTCCAACTACAATCACCTCACTGTAGTCAGAGGATAACACATGGTTTGTATCACACAACAATGTCACCGGAACATTGTGCTTTTTTGCAACTTTTTCAACAATACCCACTACCGGGCAGGCATCTGCATCAACAAAAACTCTCATACTATTTTCTCCATACCTGGCTTAATTCCTTGGATTACAATGGATGCCCAAGTTTCTTTTTCTCTCCGAGATAAACCAAATATTCCTATCGTATCATGATTTCCTTTATTTTCAAAACAACTATAGTAATATCCCATCTTTGACAGTTGAAGAGTAAAAAAACGGTTGCAAAGCCAGTAAAATCAAGGCTTGTATCCGTTTTTTATCTCGTAGCGATATGTGCTTTTATGCTATATTTTTTTGCCTATTCAGTATTCCATACTTCTTAATACTGTCCTGAAGCTCCTGCATCCGGTTGTCGAGTATTACCTTAAACGGATGATTGTTGAATGACACTAATCTCTCCATTTCAATTTCAACAACCTTTTCATCCTGTTCTCTAAGATCTGTTTTCTTCAATTTTACGATTTCTCAATTTTTCAAACTTGAAGTTATTACTCTGTCAGTCGATTCTCCTCGCCCCAGACACAGAGCTGATCCAGCACCTTCATCAGCGACTTTCCACGCTCAGACAAGGAGTACTCCACCTTCGGCGGAATCTGCGGATACTCGGTGCGGACGATCAGTTTGTCTGCTTCCAGCTCCTTGAGATTCGTGCTGAGAGTCTTGTCGGAAATGGTTTTCAGATACCGTTTCAACTCATTGAATCGCACGGTTTCAAACTCCATCAGGCAGTAAAGAATGACCATCTTGTGCTTGCCGGAGATCAGCGACAACGTGTGGGCGAAGTATTTCGAGATGGCTTAAGGCTGTAAAAGTAAGGTATGCAGAAAAGGAGCTTTCGAATAAGCGAAGGCTCCTTCTTAAAATATATAGATTTCACAAATCCCTATCGATATACATTCTTCTGTCATAGATGTATAAGGATTTTGCACAGTTCGTTTTTTTCATAAAACTTATTCTGTTTTTCAACTTCTGTGATATAATGCTTTATTATAATAATTCCCATAGACAAAATGAGGTGAACCAAGTGAAAAAGAAAACACTTGTGCCTCTTATCACTTTTTTACTGGGCATATGCCTTATTAGTTTGATTGTATACAAAACAGACACCCACGAAAAAGAGCAGAGACACATAACAGCACAATTAAACGTAACCAACTATGGCGAACGAATAAAGAATGAAATTATAAATGGAATTGAGATCACAGATACCTTGAAGCAAATCTTAATAAGTGAAAATGGCGAAATCCATCAGTTTGAAACAATTGCCGGAAATATTATGTCTGATTCTATTGAAAGTGTACAGCTCGCTCCTAATGGTGTTGTTACAGATATTTATCCGGCTAATGGAAATGAGGCAGGTAAGATTGATTTGATCCATGATAAAGACCGCGGAAAAATTTCCTGTTACGCAAGAGACAACCATACAATCATTACGCAGGGCCCCTTCAAATTAAAACAGGGAGAATATGGAATTGCAGTCCGCAATCCCATATACCTGAAAGATAAAAACGGACATGAGTATTTCTGGGGATTTACTATTGTTATCCTGCGTGTTCCGGATATTTTTTCAGATTCAATCAGTGCACTTTCAAATTTTGGATACGAATACAAAATTTCAAAAACAGACGCTCCATGGAGTGATACTTATAAAGTGGTTTATCAATCAGATGGGCAAATAAATCATCCTGTTTCTTATACTTTTAAAATAGGAGATGAAAACTGGAAATTTGAAGTAACTCCTAAAAGTGGATGGAGAAATGCCACATTACTGATAATCATCATCGGAATGTTTCTTACAATAAGCCTTCTCCTGTCAGTTCTTAGCAGAGTATGGTTAGTAGAAAAAGAACATAAGAAAAAGTTTCAGATACTGGCGCGCACAGATTCTCTTACAAATATTTATAACCGCTATGGATTTGATGAATTTGCAGAAAAAATGATTCAAAAAAATCCAAAAGCACATTTTGTGGCTGCGCTCCTTGATATCGATGATTTCAAGTTTATTAATGATATCTATGGACATAATTACGGAGACAGGGCATTAAAAAATCTTGCAGACAGCATGAAGGCTTTTTTCCCATCCGATGCATTACTTGGAAGAAATGGTGGTGACGAATTCTGCATTCTTTTACCAAATTGTACCTTTGCAGAAGCAGCTATACAGCTGCAGAAATTCACCAAACTTCCTAAATCATTCTCATACCATGGTAAGGAACATGCATTTTATATTTCTCTAGGATATGCAGAATATCCAACATTTGCATCCAATCGTTCACAACTCATGCGCTGCGCAGATGCCGCTCTTTATGAAATAAAACTTCATGGAAAAAATGGATGTATGGTCTACAGAGAAGGACTTCGGTCAGGTGCCCGCAAACAACTTGGATTCGCATTCAAGGATATCTCTGAACATCTTCCAGGTGCATTCATCATATACAGAGCTGACAAAGAAGATGATGAACTATTTTTTGCAAATGATGAATTTCTTCATATGTCAGGATATAAAGATATAGATGAACTGTTCAGACTTACTAAGAAAAGTTTTCGCAACTTGATCCGGGAAGATGAACAGCAACAGATAGAATCAAGTATCTGGGAACAGATTGACAGTGGTAATGAAAATGACTATATTCACTTCCATCTTCGAAAAGCTGACGGAACTTATTTTTCTGTGCTTGATCATGGAAGAATTGTAGAGAGCCCGCAATACGGGAAAGTATTTTATGTATTGTTCATGGATTGGGAAGATATGCATATTCGTTACAATGATAAATTCGCAAAATAATAAAATATTGCAAAAAACAGAGCGTATGATCTATTTTCATATAATGTTTATGTCGGCAAGCTCTATCAAAAGGAAATCGACTTTGTTGCTCAGAGAAGCAACGAGAAGTTTTATATTTCCTTTACTCATTTTTAACTTTTCTGATTAGCGGCTTATCTTGCGAAGAAAGCCAAGCACCTACAATCATTAACACAAGTGCGACAAAGTAAGTAACATCAGGTATTTCTCTAAAGATAATCAACGAAAGAATTGCCGCTATAAATGGAGCAACGGCATAATAAGCACTTGTTCGTGCTGCACCAAGTAATCTTTGTGCATATACATAAAAGTAAATACTCAATCCGTATGCCACAAATCCTACACAAAGAACAGCAACGATACTCCAAAGTGCCTCTATCCGTTCTCCAATAAACAAGCCGATAATGAGGGAACCGATACCCGAAAATATTCCTTTTAGCAGAACAATCTGCAATGGATCTTTTGACGATATTTTTCGAGTGCAATTATTCTCAAACCCCCAACAAATGGTGGAAAGTAAAACAAATAACGAACCATATGAGAAACGCAGACTTGATACATCTTCAAAAGACAGTATTCCACAGGATAACGTTACAAAAAATATTCCAAACCACAATCTTGTGCTAATTTTTTCTTTGAATACCATAAGGGCAATTATCGCTGTTGCTACAATTTCAAAGTTATTAAGTAACGACGCATTTGCGGCAGTTGTAGAGTTTAGACCAAACAGCAAACAAATAGGAGCAGCAATATCTAAAACTATCATTGCAATGGTGTATGGTAATTCTGATTTTGTTAATTTCAATTCTTTTGCTTCATATTTCTTTATTTTCCGCATAAGAGCAATAAATATCATTCCTATTCCTGCACCAACATAAAGAAAACCAGCCATTAAAGTAGGCGGCATAAATTCAAGCAATATCTTTGAAAAAGGAGCATTTATGGCATACAGTACTGCTGCAAGTATCGCAAATGCTATCCCTTTCTTGATTTTCTGTTCAGTTTCCATTTTCTTGACACCTCCAAAGTACTACGATATAATTTGTATGTTATCTAACATCTTGTTCGATTATATCATTAGCATATTTAGGCGAACAATAATTAAATCAAAAGAAATGTACGTTATTGAACATTTCTTCAAATTTGTACGGAGGAAGATAATGGATAGACGACAGCAAAAGACACGAGAAGCAATTTTTCATGCATTCAGCACATTGCTTGAAAAGAAAAGCTACAATCATATCACAGTACAAGAAATACTTGATACCGCAAACATCGGCAGAAGTACCTTTTATGCCCATTTTGAAACGAAAGACGAATTATTAAATGCAGTCTGTAAGGAACTGTTCGGACATATCATCGACAGTGCTATGGATAAAACTCATATACACGGGCTTTACTCAAATGAAGAACTGCCACAATCTGTTTTTTGCCATCTTTTACAGCATTTGCAAGAAAATGATAACAATATTTTAGGATTACTATCTTGTGAAAGTAGCGAAATTTTCCTTCGTTACTTTAAGGATAGCTTAAATGAATTGGTACAAACACAATTTATAAATCACAACCGCAAGCGAAATCAAGACTTACCCCAAGAATTTCTTGTTAATCATATTTCAGGAAGCTTTGTAGAAATGGTTTTATGGTGGTTGAAAGATAAAAAAAAACATACACCAGAAGAATTAGATTACTATTTTCGTGCTGTTATTGAGCCGATTTTATAAAAAATTAAGTGGGCAACAAATCTCATTTTGATATCGTTGCCCACTATTTATAATTACTCCTTTTTTACAAATGTGTGTCTAATGCATAAGCCCTTATAATTATTCGTTTTTGCCACTTTTATACATTTTCTATTCATTTTTTGCTAATGGAGAGCTTATTTTTCGCTAAGTTGTCGTGCGATTTATTAGAATGGAATTTTTGAAACAGCCAGCACCTTGAATGGGCTGGCTCTTTCAATGTCACCTGTAATTGACAAACTGGAATTGTTCGAACTTTTCAAATACTAACGTCCTTAATTCTGTTCAATAATTGATTTATAGTAGTTACCAAAGTCAGCAAGTGAATTAACAATTGGAAGCATTTTTGTTCCGAGTTCCGTTAAGCCGTATTCAACTCTCGGTGGCTGCTCATGGTAATCGTGGCGATATGCCAGCCCATCACTCATCATTTGTCTTAAACTATCTGTCAAAACCTTTTGTGAAATACCATCTATACTTCGTTGTAGCTCATTGAATCTCCATGGACGCTCTTTCAAGTTACGCAAAATCAGCAGTTTCCATTTTCCTCCGATAAGAGATACTGCTGTTGCAACTGGGCATTCCGGTAATTCTTCTTTTGCTCGCATAATTCTCACCTCCGAGTCTATTGTAACACATTCATTTTTGAGTGTACAGTTACAAAAAGGTGCGTACTTGTTTTTGTATGTGCCTCATACTATACTAATACCAAGCAACCAGAAACTACAAATTAACTATGGAGGTTATTATGGCAAATTACACAAAAACAACTATTGGAAAGGAAAACCGAATTGAGCTGCATGAAAAGTTGTCTTTAACAGGTGCAGAAATCAGTTTGAACGAACTACCTGCAGGAGCAAATGTCCCATTTGTTCATTCTCATAAAGAAAATGAAGAAATCTATGGAATTCTTTCAGGTAACGGCAAAGCCATAATTGATGGAGAAGAAATTAGCCTTTCAACTGGAGACTGGCTAAAAATCGCACCTGCTGCAAAGCGTCAGTTTTTTGCATCCGATATTTCTGGAATTACTTATATCTGCATTCAGGTAAAAGAAAATTCTCTGGAACATTTTACAGCAGAGGATGCCGTAATCGGCTAATTAAAAGTATTTATTTACAAAAATGCACAGTTCACGATAAGCTAAGAACTGTGCATTTCTTTTTTGTTCAATATTACGTTTTCTCAATTTTTTAAACAAGAAGTTATCAGTGATTATCTTTTAGAAAACAGCCAACTACAGCAACGCCAAATCCAAGAACACCTAGGACATATCCCCCAAAATTATTTGTTGTCACAGCAATTCCTAAAGGTATTATTGCAATCCCCAATAACTCAATCTTAATTCCTTTCATCGCAAATACCTTCGTTACAAACTGAAATTTAGCCTTTTAAACCTTTCGCTTGCCTGTCCATATCTTCAATAACAATGTCGTAAATTTCTCCAAACTTGAAGTTATTACTTTCTGCATAGTGTGTTTCCTAAAATGATATTTACCACGACATCAACCAAAATAATCCCCAATGCAATATATACAAAAAATGCAGGCAAAATATTTTCAAACAAGCCCATAGTTAATGCAAGAATTGCTATAATAGACATTCCAATTCCCATTGTTCTGCATAACTTCTTTTCATCATATTTTTCCTTTTCTTCATTTGAAGCTGTATTATATCCAGAAATGAACCAGCTTCCATGTCCAGAAAGTAAAATAATAGAAAGTACAGCAAATATCGCAAAGACAATCCACACTATCCAATCAGAGCCTGTTGCTAAATCTGCTAATTTCATTTACATACTCCTCCTTAAATTCCATTTTCTTAATTTTATAAACTTGAATTTTACAAGTAAAATGACCGAAATTATTTATTTGCTATTTCTACGATCATTATGCTCTTAGTATTTCATTTTATCTTGATACATCTGTTCATCGATTCTATTCATAAAATCATCTATTGTTTCGTTACTTAGATTAGTTATTGCGTATCCCATAGATGCAGATAACTGATACGGTTTATCGTTCTTTTCATTCTCTGTTACAAAATTCTTTTTAGCAGATTTGATTATTTTTTGTATGAGCTGATCATCTGTTGTATTTAGCATTATAACAAATTCATCACCAGCATATCTTGTTACTACACCATATTCAGAGAACGATTTCCGAAGTAAATCAGCAACAATACACAATGCCAGATCTCCTTCTGCGTGTCCGTAGTTATCGTTAATCTGTTTAAATCCGTTCAGATCAATCATAATACCGGATACCCAGCAGTCCTTTTTATTACAGGCTCGCTTATGTAAAAATTCCAGATACACGCGATTATATAATCCTGTAAGGCAATCTGTAAAAATAATCTCGTTTTTTAGTGCTGTCATTATTCCCGCGACCGATATTGCAATAGATGTCCAGGTGATTGCAATTTCAACGAAAAATGCCTGAATAACTACCCCTAATATAACAGGAATTAGAAATATATGTACTGGAAATAATTTTAAACTGCCATTTTTTTTAACACGCTTAACATACAAATACAAGCTGTCCAAAATGTAAAAAGCAGCAAAAATCAGAAAAATAATATATGCGAATCCTCTCTGATACCTACCATCACTCACCGAAAATACCAATGGATAAAAAATATTGATTACTAACAGTACAATAGAAATAAGTCCAATTGTTCGGTAAATATTTCTGCGTATATCAGAAAATGGGATATTCATATGTACCATTATGAATTTAGCCCACAAATATCCAATCATTACATTCCCTAAAAAGAGCCCTGATCCGCTCAGAAAGACCAAAACTTTGATAACTATATTAGAACTGCCAGCAAGATAATAAACGCAACAGTCAGAAATATTGGCAATCCCTATAGCTGCCATCATTTGCTGTAGAAGTCGCATATCTCTGTCGTACTCCGCTTTTTGTCTGTTAGCGAGATACAACGTTCCAATTAGCAGTATACTAATAATATTTGCTGTAAGTACAGAAAATGAAAGATTCATATCCATAGCAAGTCTCCTTTAAAAATTCAAATTGTTACACTTAAAAAAGCGGAATTTCACCATCATAGTTTTCTGCTTTTTCCAATAGCGGTCCTTTAGCTCCCATCGTAAACGCGATGTCGCTACTGCGGATAGAGAGCAGCTCCATTCCGGATCTCACCTTCAAAAAATCCATCATTTTCTTCGTAAGAAGAATTTGCCCCTCCTGTGAAATCTCTACCCAGCAGTAGGAACGCCCCTTGTATTTGATAAATTCGCCAGAACCTGCTGAGTAGTCAAGCAACGGTGGAGTATCGTCCAAAATGTGACCAAGTTTTGACGGATGCAAAAGGCCTTTCCGGGTGACGCAGAAGCCACCGGTAATCTTACTTCCGGTAAAAAGATATACTTTTCCTTCATCTGCAATGTGATATTCTTCCATTGCCTGCGGTGGAATCCGCAATGTTCCATCCGTCCGAATGAGTGATTTCCCGAAAATAAATTTTCCTCCCTTATTCATTTGTGGCATAAAAACACCTCCTGAAATTCCGATTTCTCAGTTTCAAAAACTTTTGTTTATTTCGTTCTTAAGTTCATCTTTATTCTTGTATGTTCTCACTATCGGAATCGTACTCTGTCTGTTCTACATAATCTGCGGAACAGTCTCGTTTGTACGGATAAAAAAATAAACTGAGCCACGGCTGTTCCAACACGAAATCAGCCGTGGCCTTATTTATATCATTTCACTCTTTTTTGAAATAGAACAACACCACAGCAACAACTCAAATCGACTTAAAATTCCAGACTATTCGCATTCAGCAAGAAATACTTCATTCCCATGATGACAAAACCTTCATCATTTCTCCAAGGCTTTTTGCTGCCATTTACAATGACGATCTTCTTGAAAGAGTCCGGGATATTACGCAGAGAATTGAACTCCTGCGTCTGTTTTTCTTCCGAAGTCATGTCATATGCAACCTGGATATAGTATCTCTGGTTTCCTTGATTCACCACAAAGTCAACCTCCAACTGCTTGCGAACACGTTTGCCCTCTTTATCCTTATCGAAGATATCCACAACACCCACATCAACATTGTAGCCACGGATTAGCAGCTCGTTATAAACAATGTTCTCCATGATATGCGTAGGCTCCTGCTGTCTGAAATTCAGACGTGCATTTCTCAGTCCCAGATCAGTAAAGTAGTATTTCAGATTTGCACCGATATACTTTCTGCCCTTAATATCGTATCGGCTTGCCTTGGAAATCAAAAAGGCATCTGTCAAATGGTCGATATGCTTGGAGATGGTTTTATTAGCATAAGTCATCTGGCGCTCACTGGCAAAGGTATTGGCAATCTTTGAAGGATTGGTCGGTGCGCCGATTGCAGATGCAAGCACATCAACCAGAATCCCAATCTCATCCACGTTCTGAATCTTATTTCTTTCAATAACATCCTTCAGATAGACATTTGCAAAGATGTTCTTCAGATAGTCCGCTTTCTGTCGTTCGCTCTGGAAACTTACGATCTGCGGCAATCCTCCGTAGATCATGTAGTCATCCCAGGCATCATCATAATCGCCGTCATAGACAGAATAAAACTCTGCAAAGGAGAGAGGGTAGATTCTAATCTCATCACCTCTGCCACGGAATTCGGTCACAATGTCGCTGGACAGGAACTTGGAATTACTTCCGGTGACATACACATCAATATTGCTCATGCGAAGCAGGCTGTTCAGCACTTCCTCAAATCGTGGCATGAACTGCACTTCATCCAAAAGGAGATAATACTTCCCGTCGTCTTTCATGGCATCCTTGATGTACTTGAAGCATACCTTGGGATCTCTTAATTCCTCGTTCTCAATACCATCCAATGCAATTTCAATAATATGATCAACATCAACGCCGTTCTCCAGTAAGTATCTCTTAAAGATGGTAAACAGCAAAAAGGATTTGCCACATCTACGAATGCCGGTAATCACCTTTATCATTCCATTATCTTTTCGCTCGATCAGCTGCTGTAGGTAAGCGTCTCTTTTAATCTCCATCGTTACACTCCCCATTTCCGTGCATCTGCACACTTTTTAGTAATGAGATTCTATCACAGAACGACCTGAATTTCAATATGTATTCCCATTTTATGTGCATATACACACTTTTATGTAATGTTGATAAATATATTTTCAGATTTTTTTGATTGCAGTGTCTATAATCGACTACTCCAATCGTTATTATAGGTAGACAACAAAAAGAAGATGGTTCCGATGTTTCATTAAATATGTTCGTTAGTCTTTTACGCAAAGGATTCTATCTCCTCTGCGCCCTAATGCTTTTCGGATTCAGTTCAACAAACTGGAATTTAGCGATTTCTTTTTCCGGTATTCTCTGTACCACGGATTTCCTCATGATAGAAATAATCTACGATCACCGGATGCCCCTGCGGGACTCTGCCATAAGGCATTTCATTATCCACAAAGGCACAATCATACTTCTTAGCCATTTTCTCAGCTTTTACTTCAAGTGCTTCAAAGTAGCTGCGGTTATGCTTGTTATAGATCTCGTCGTAAAGTGGTACAAGATCAGGATATTTTCCGGCGATATAATTCATAATTGTCTTTTTGAAACCGCCTCGAAGATTGAGATTTTCGAGCCAGAACAGATCGCACTGATCCTTTACCCGCTCAAAGATTGCTTCAAAATCCGTGATACCGGGAAATACCGGGGATACGAAACAGACTGTACGGATACCTGCCTCATATACCTGCTTCATAGCAGCGATACGGTGCTCAATGCTCGAAGCAGAATCCATATCGTTCTTGAAATTTTCATCTAGTGTGTTGATCGACCATGAAACGGTTACACGTCCAAGCTTCTTCAGTAAATCAATATCTCGTACCACAAGATCCGACTTTGTGCAGATCAGAATATCTGCATCACTGCCGATCAGCTGCTCCAGAAGTTTTCTGGTATTCCCGAATTGCTCCTCCTGTGGATTGTAGCCATCTGTCACAGAACCGATGACCACCCGCTGTCCGGCATATTTCTTCGGATTTTTAATTTCCGTCCAATGCTTCACATCAAGGAAAGTGCCCCATTCCTCCTTGTGCCCGGTAAAGCGCTTCATAAAAGAAGCATAGCAATACTTGCAGGCATGTGTACAGCCCACATAGGGATTAACCGAGTAACCGCCTACCGGCAGACTAGACTTAGTCATGATGTTCTTTGTTTCCACCTCACGAATGAGGATTCCATTTATTACTTCTTCCATGATTTCTGTACCTCTAACACTTTATTAAATTCTTCCGGCATTTCCTGAATCATATTTTCATCCCCTATGATAGGGACAAGGTCTTCCTTCATAAACACCGGAATGCCGAGCTTATGTGCCTGGTCCGCCAGAGACCATGCCCATTCCGGCTCCGTATGAATCTTCCTGCTCTGAGCTCCGGTCATGGTGCCCACAACGATCCAATTGATTCCGGAAAGGTCAACTGTGCCGGGATCGTCAAATAACGGCTCAAAGGTAACATGGTAATGTTTTGCTCTGACGTTTTTCCGAAGGGCGTCGATACGCCACAGTTCTACTTTCCTCGTCACCGTAACGCCAAACCATGCGTTTTCCAGATCGGTATCAAAATCCAGCAAATCAGGTCGCTTGGTAAGGAACAGGAACTGATGCTGTGGATTTTCACGGATCTTTGCAAATACCTCGTCTCTCCATTCCGGCTTCCATCCGGAGAGATCGCTCATCCCGGTAAGAAGAAAGTTCTGCGGACGTTTCTTTTCCATCATCTTGAGCTTACTCGGAAAGAATTCAGGGTAAGCGAAGTCATCAATCATATGCCAGCGTTTCACGTTGTTGCGGGCATAGCAATATGTACACCCCACTGTGCAGCCAATGACGATATTCATGTTCTGAATCTGATCTTTGATACAAATACTCATGACTTCTGCCACTCCTCAAGATTCTTTCTGATGCGGTCGAGACATTTCTCAAACCGGGTAATTTCTTCCTCTGAAAAACCTTTGTAGTAAATACTGCCCATCTCATCAGATACAGAATCGTACTCGCCCTTTAAGGCATGTGCTTTCTCAGTCAGAAACAGGAGTGTTTTCCTTTTGTCCGTTTCAGACTGAACACGGCTTATCAGCCCTTGATTTTCCATTCTTTCCAGCATCGTAGTAAGAGATGTTATCGCTAATCCGCATTTAGTCGAGAGTGACCTGATTGAGATACCATCCTCCTGCCACAGCACATAAAGAATACGTCCCTGGGCTCCATTAAACGCATCAATATTCTTTTCACTGAGAATCTTCTCAAAAATCCGGTCTCCAAGCTGTTTTATTTTTGTGACAAGAAATCCTCCATTCATTTCCATACAAAAGGGGCTGTCGCACCAAAAACAGCCCTACCCTATGGCAGGGATTCATGCATTGCATGGAATCGCTGCCATATTTTTACGAACAAGCGTGGGACCTATGGCATAATCGCAGACGACTTGCGTTTTGATACTCAACTTTCGAACGTTTATGGAAACGCCATTCGCGCTAAACTCGCTACCGCTCAGACAACGCGCTCGGTGGCAGGTTCGTTCTCAAGTTTCGTGACACAAAACCTGCAAAGCATCTGCTCTTTATACCATAGGCATCCACGCTTTTTCATAGATCTTCGGAATCCGATCCCATTGCAATACATGAATCCCCGCCATTCGCCATGCCCGATGCCAAAAGCTGTTTTTGTTTCCACTGTCTGTGGCAAAGCAAAAGAAAAAAGCCGAACTTTTTTGCAAAGAACGGCTCTGGGTGTATAATTATGTTATGAAAACTACAAAAATTATACAGAAAGATTATAGCCTATCTTCGATGAATTATCAATTAAAACTTCCCTTTGAACTGGAAGTTTTGATCCCGGACGATGACCCGGTCCGCCTGTTAAGTGTGTTTGTGGAGGAGCTGGAACTGACGGATCTGTACCGGTCTTACGGAAAGATCAAAAAAGACCAGGTGACACCGCGTCAGATGTTCAAGATCGTGATCTATGCTGCCATGAACCATATCTATTCCAGCAGGGATATTGAAACTGCCTGCCGGAGGGATATCAATTTCATGTATCTGTTAGAAGGAAAACCTGCACCAGACCATGCAACCATTGCCAGGTTCCTCTCCCTTCATTTATCCCAGTGTTCTAAAAAGACATTAGCAGAAGTGACGGAAATGCTCTACAGCCTTGGTGAGATATCCGGGACCCATATCTTTATTGACGGGACAAAAATTGAATCTGCAGCAAACCGGTATACATTTGTATGGAAGAAAGCAGTGACAAAACATCAGCAGAGGCTTTGCCAAAAGATTGCAGTCTTTGTGGAAGAATGCGAGATACTGTATGGGATCCGTTTTATTTTTAATGGAAAGAAATTCGGTTTGAGAACTCTGAAAAAGATTCGGAAAAGACTCTACAAGATTAAAGAGGAAGAAGGGATCGTGTTCGTCCATGGGATTGGAAAAAGAAAAAGCCAGATCCAAAAATTCATTGAAACACTGGAAGGATCCATGGAAAAACTGAAGGAATACACACAGAAGATCCACCTCTGCGGTGACAGGAATAGTTATTCTAAAACAGATCCGGATGCTACTTTTATGAGGATGAAAGAAGACCATATGCAGAACGGACAGCTGAAACCAGCCTATAATCTTCAGCATGGTGTGGATTCCGAATACATTACATGGCTTGATGTAACGCAGAGGCCGACAGATACCAGGACCCTGATCCCGTTTGTAAAAGATATGGAGGAACACCTGTCGTTCCATTATCGGGATATCGTTGCGGATGCCGGTTACGAAAGTGAAGAAAACTATCTGTTTCTCGAAGAAAACGGCCAGACCGCCTATATCAAGCCGAATAACTATGAACAATCAAAGAAACGCAGGTATAAACAGGATATCGGAAGAATGGAAAATATGACATACGATCCGGAGCAGGATCATTATGTTTGTTTTAATGGAAAGAAGATCATTTGGAAATATGACCGAAAAGAAAAAACAGCAACGGGTTATCAGAGGATCACATCTGTCTACGAATGCATTGAATGTGCGGGATGTCCCTATAAAACAAAGTGTATCAAAGGGAATAACAGCAGGATCCCAATAGAAGAAAGAGTAAAAAGGCTTTATGTTTCCAAGACGATGAAAGAAAAAAGAAGGGAAGATCTGGAACGGATTACCAGCGGGTATGGGACACAGCTGAGGATGAACCGGAGTATCCAGGCAGAAGGCTCGTTTGCGGATGTAAAAGCAGACATGGCATTCCGGCGGTACACATACCGGGGCATAGACAATGTGACTGCCCAGAGTGTGGTCCTGGCGATCGCCCATAATATAAACAAGCTTCATAATAAGATCCAAAATGACAAGACAGGGAGGCACCTGTTTGAACTGAAAAAGACAGCATAATTTTTAAAATTTCAAAATACATATCAGGCCGATCTTTTGTCTAAGACAGAAGGCTTAGATAAGTGCGCTTTTTCAGCAGTACAAGTGCTGTAACGGTAGCCAAAGCAAGCAGATTCTGCTGAAAATGCACACAAAAAGTCCGTCGGCAGTTACGGTCGTTAGACCGTTACTGCGACGGACCCTTTATTGTCAAGAGTTTATATGTCCTGATAGGTAAATTCCGTTTTTTTCAATTCTCCAAACTGGGAATTGTTTATTTCTTTTTTTTCGGTTTTAGGGCTGGCAATTCATCATACATTGCATGAAACAAGCCTGTCAAAAATTCCTTATTATCAACCTCATCTACCAACAACATCTCTTTTGCTCCCTCATAGGGTAATTCATACGGAGCTATCGGCATATAACTAATTGCTGATTTTACTGGTTTAACAAGTAATCTATCATCATAGATACCACCTACAATCTTGCCACGATAATAAATAATAAATTCTCCCATCATAGTTCGATAAGTAATTTCTTCTAACTCAGATAGCTGCCCTAAAATAAACTCTAAGTATTCCTTGCTTGATGCCATATTTCCACCTCAAATCCCGATTTCTATTTTCGTTTCCATAGCATAGTGTACTCTTTTTCACCAGTAGCTTCATCTAAGCCTTCACATTGAATAATGAACCCTTCTCTTTGGTAAAAAGAAATTGCTCTGGCATTCTTCTGGTATACATTTAATCGTAAGCTAACTTTTTTATCCTTAATATAATCCAATAAAAGTTTACCTATGCCACATGACTGCATTTCATCAGAGACAAAAATACCTTCGATATATTCATCATTTAATCCTACAAATCCTTGTATCATTTTATCCACTTCAAACACATAGACTTCGGATTGTGACATCATTTCTTTTACTAATTCATAATTACTTTTCCAGTATTGATTGGAAATAAAATAATGTGCTTTCAGATTTGTCTTTAACCATATGTCAGCAACTCTATCGATATCTCCGTTCAGCAACTTTCTAATCATAACAAATATTCTCCCCAACTACATCCCTTATGCTTTTCTCTTTTTTCCATTCTATCACAAGCTCACCATTAATTATTAATTTTTTGATATTTTTTCATTTCCCCCACTGTAAAACAGCCTCTGAGCGTTTCGTTATATAGAGGGATACAAATAAGAGCAAGATCCACCCATGTTTAACAGTAATGCCGTTTGGCATCCTGTTCTCCTATGGGATTTATCTTGATGGGGATCTCCCCATACCCTCTCAATAACAGACGTTTCACTTGTCTGTTGGTTCCACCTAAAGGTGTTCACAGCACTATTTCTAATATCAGAAGGGACAGCCGATATTGAAATACGTGGACTCCCAGCGGGAGGAATAGTCTCAGCGGAAGGAGGAGTATCAGAACAAAAAACAAAGATAAAGAACTGAATCACAGACATTTTATAGGATTACGTCTTACAGATGTCGAACTGGATTTATTAGACCAAGGCGCTGCCTTTCCTGGCCAGGTACAATTCCACCTCTTCGCATTCCTTTTTTGTTATTTAATGTATTTTCTTTTATTAACATCTGATCTTTCAGACAATGCTTAAATACTTTGTTATAGGGGATTCAGATACCGTCATATTTTTCTCACTAACGATGCGATTTTCCTGATGCTCCGACACTTATCTGTCATTTTGTTTCTGCTTCAGTTCCTTTTCCAAACATGTATCGTCTTTAATGTATTTAGTGATTGTATCAGTTACTTCTTCCATGTTAATCGGCTTGGAAATATGGTCATTCATGCCTGAATCCAGAGATTCCTGAATATCATCTATAAAAGCATTTGCAGACAAAGCTATAATTGGAATCGTAACTGCATCGGATCGCTCTATACCTAGGGCTCGAATGGCTTTCGTTGCTTGGTGTCCATCCATGTTTGGCATCATAATATCCATCAAAATAAGATCGTATGTGTCTCGTGGATGATTTTTAAACAAATTCACGACTTCTTTTCCATCTGATGCGCGTGTTACGGTCATACCGGCATCTTCTAGCATTATCGTAGCAAGTTCAGCATTTAGATCATTATCCTCTGCCATAAGAACATGAACACCTGTCAAATCTCTATGTAGAGGTTGTTTTTGTTTTGATTGAATAACCTGTTCTGGCAACTCCAGTGGGATCTCCACAGTGAATGTAGTACCTACACCTTTTTTGCTCTCAACAGCAATTGAACCACCCATCATATCCACATATTTTTTTGTGATGGCCATACCAAGACCGGTTCCCTTATATTGGGTTCTGGCATTAGCATCATCTTCTTGTGAAAACGGCTTGAATAATTCTTTCTGGAACTCTTCACTCATGCCAATACCATTATCTTGAACAACATAACGAATTATGATATGTTTCTCATCCGTTCCGGGGTAACTGCTGATATCCAAAGTAATCTTTCCACCGTCCTTTGTGAATTTCACAGCATTGCCAAGAAGGTTCACCAGGACTTCTCGAATACGCGTAACATCCACAAGGACATATGGGTTCTTTGGGATTTCTCGATGTACTTCAAACTTAAGATCTCGGTTATAAAGAAGTCCATTCATAATCGCCAGGACGTTATCTGTCAATTGAGTAATGTCCACTGGCTCGGGCGAAATAGTAACTTTTCCACTTTCAATGCGAGTAAAATCCAGAACGTCATTCAACAAAGAGAGAAGATGATTCGAACTTTTTTGAACTTTCTCCAAGCTATCATGAATATCTGAAACCGTGTTCTGATGAAGCGCAATGTTTGTAAATCCAATAATGGCATTCATCGGCGTTCTGATGTCATGGCCAATACTAAGCAAAAACGCAGATTTTGCTTTGTTGGCAGCATCTGCTTCCTCAGCGGCGGTCATTAATAATTGTTTTTGTTTTTGCTCTTCTGCCTTGCTTTTCTGGTAAACATAATAGGTATATAGACAAATTAAAAGCAATACAGCTCCTGCGACTAAACCGCAGATGATGGAAATATGATTCGTCTTTTCAACCATTCCATAAGCTGATTGCATATCCATTTCAATGCAAAATGCGCCAATGATTTCTCCTGTCCCATCATGATTTGCGCTTACAGGATAGCAAGCTGTAAAAATCGGACCCCATGTTGTATCAATGATATCATGAGAGTACACATTCTCCCCAGAAATAGCCCTATCAATATACGGAACCATTTCTTCCTCAATATAATCTCCAGGGTGTCTTACATCATCCGCATCCGGATTCAAACCGTCTACCACATAAACGAGTTTTCCTTCTTCATTTTTTTAGCGGTGTAAATATATCGAGTAGAATTCAGTGTTCTGATTTCATTGAAATATGAAGAAATATCCTTATATAATTGCTTCTTTTCATCAGATTGATCTTTGATTCGATCAAAATCTTCTTTACCGATTCTTCCATTCACAAGCTTATGTACTGCATCTGCACTCGCTGTATCACGCGCAATTTCTGTTTCAAGGGCGGTCTTAGTGTAAGAACTTTGCAGAATATATGTGTACGACGCTATTACCAAAGTCATCAAAAGTCCCGCAATCACAAAGATACTGCCTGTATTCTTCAGCCTAAGGAGTTTTTTCAAATTAATTCCTTCTTTTGTTTTCTTCATGCTGCTCATTCACATCCTCCAAATTCCAATTTAACGCTTTCTTTCACTCAAACATATTTCGTCTGTTAAAACACTATGTTCCGTTTTTTCGGTTTTGTATTTACTAAGTGACTTTAAGTTTTCTGTTTTATTTTTAAAGTTTATCCACTTTTCATTCTCTTCCCAAAATCCGAATATACACATCAAATTATTTACTTTATCATATCACAGCAACATATTATTCCACAATCATTTTTCAAGACATATGTCCATGACATTTTTCCCCAAAAGGATAAAATATCTGATTGACAGTCTTGCAAACTTGAAGTTGTTACTCAATCAAATTCCGTAATGAATAACCCATTTATTTTTGTCCAATGCCTTTTTTAACAGTTTCTTTAATTCGCACAATTCAAGAATATCAGCAATGCTACTGGTGCAGTTGACATTGACAATATGTATGAATTTGCTTCTTCACACTGCGATGATTTCAAGGATCTCCGCGATGATGAGGACATTGTTATCAATCGGGAGTGGATCCTTAACAAACTTGCCGAAACAGAAAACGAATAGTATATTTGGTGGCTACACCCCAAGCCCCTGTAGAATGAATAACGCCGGTACTGGATATCAAAATCCCGCATCGGCGTTATTCATTGTAATTAGCTTACTTTAATAAAATGATAGATTGTCAGCTCTGCGAACTGGAATTGTTCAAGCTTTTCAAATACTAACGTCCTTAATTCTGTTCAATAATTGATTTATAGTAGTTACCAAAGTCAGCAAGTGAATTAACAATTGGAAGCATTTTTGTTCCGAGTTCTGTTAAGCCGTATTCAACTCTCGGTGGCTGCTCATGGTAATCGTGGCGATATGCCAGCCCATCACTCATCATTTGTCTTAAACTATCTGTCAAAACCTTTTGTGAAATACCATCTATACTTCGTTGTAGCTCATTGAATCTCCATGGACGCTCTTTCAAGTTACGCAAAATCAGCAGTTTCCATTTTCCTCCGATAAGAGATACTGCTGTTGCAACTGGGCATTCCGGTAATTCTTCTTTTGCTCGCATGATTCTCACCTCCGAGTCTATTGTAACACATTCATTTTTGAGTGTACAGTTACAAAAAGGTGCGTACTTGTTTTTGTATGTGTCTCGCACTATACTAATACCAAGCAACCAGAAACTACAAATTAACTATGGAGGTTATTATGGCAAATTACACAAAAACAACTATTGGAAAGGAAAACCGAATTGAGCTACATGAAAAGTTGTCTTTAACAGGTGCAGAAATCAGTTTAAACGAACTACCTGCAGGAGCAAATGTCCCATTTGTTCATTCTCATAAAGAAAATGAAGAAATCTATGGAATTCTTTCAGGTAACGGCAAAGCCATAATTGATGGAGAAGAAATTAGCCTTTCAACTGGAGACTGGCTAAAAATCGCACCTGCTGCAAAGCGTCAGTTTTTTGCATCCGATATTTCTGGAATTACTTATATCTGCATTCAGGTAAAAGAAAATTCTCTGGAACATTTTACAGCAGAGGATGCCGTAATCGGCTAATTAAAAGTATTTATTTACAAAAATGCACAGTTCACGATAAGCTAAGAACTGTGCATTTCTTTTTTGTTCAATATTACGTGATTACTGGAACTTTATTTCATTTTTAATTCAACAAACTGGAATTTGTTTGTACAATGTTCAAGATATAACTGTTATTATGTCTTGATTAGAGTACAAACTCATATAAGAGGAACTTCCTCGGTACTCCAATATCAACATATGTGATTCCAACCTTATCCACATACTTAAATCCAAACGACATATACATTTTCTGTGGAATATCATTTCCCTCTATGCAATCAAGACGAATTGATTTAAGGTTTCTTTCCCTTGCTGTGTCTATTGCGTGTTGAACTAACTGCTTCGAGTATCCACGACCTCCATATTCCGGAAGGACACGCAAGGCATGAAGAACTACTGTCTCGTTATCATTTGCATCAATAAGCCATTTAACTGCGTGATACGCCTCATCATGATCATGATTCATAATATACGCCGCAACAATTCGACCATCTTCAATACCGATAAACTGATTTCTCTCTTTGATTGCATCTTTGATCATTTCATCTGGAGGGAAACCACCTTTATCTCCCTCCGGCAGAAAATCTTTTCCGCTCAAAACTTTACACATACCGTCATAAAACTGTCGCAATTCTATAAAATTTTTCTCTTCTGCATATCTGATAATCATAGAAATCTATCCCTCCAACTTCTAAGTTGTAAATTTCTTTACTATCATATCTTTAAAACTTGTTTTGCTTTCGCATTAACAAATTGGATAATTGGGCCTGAAATGATAACTGTAATAAGCGTGCATACACCAAACTTTCCGCCAAACAAAACACCTGTAACAACAACCAAAATATCCAATGCCATTCGGACAAATTTAATCTGCCAGTGATTTTTTTCTGCTAAAGCAAAAGTGACTGCCTCATAGGAGCCTCTACCAAGGGATGCCGACGCATATAGTCCCGTTCCGACAGCAAACAAAACCACTCCTAACAACATAATTAAAAAATTGATCCACTTATAGGTACTGTAAATATGGCAGTTAGCAAACAAATCTACACAGGTACTGTATACAATCTGGTACAACACAGTTCCTATATGAATCTGACTTTTATCGTAAATGAGCGCAAACAAAATCATTCCCAATGCTACAACAAAAGATGCTGTGCCAATGCTTATGTGAAATGTTCTTGCAATCCCCTGCCACAGCACCGCAAGCGTAGCTCCGCCAAATCCAGCATACAGTGCAAGTGTAATTCCATAAGCCGCAATTATAGAACCTATTACAAGGATTTCCAATTTCTTTAGTGTTTTTTTATTGTTATTTTTCATTGACTTTTAATTCAAGTACATCCGGACGGGCATAATGTCCGATTGCATCATGCTCCATTTTGCAGGCGGCAGGCAAATTCATATCAAGTTCTACGTAAATGATAGTTTCTTTATCCCAGACAAGTTTTGTCAAATAATGCCCATATGAATCAATAATACAGCTTCCTCTTCTGCACACAAATCCTGGAAGTTTAGATACGATATTATACTCCTGCAGATCAGAAGGGTATGAACTGCGTCTGATAATCATATCAGTGTTGATAAAGAAACTTTTTCCTTCGATTGCAATATGCTGAACTTTCATGCTAATAATTCACTCCTCGTATAATTTTCTTTGGGTTTAAAGCATCTGAAATCTATATCACTGTATATCCGGCATTTAATAATACAGCTAATGATTTTTCAAAATCCGCATCTTTCACTAAAATATAATCAGTGTTGAATGTAGATACCGCAAAAATTCCAATTTTATTATCTGCAAGTATTCCAGACAACTTTGAAAGAATACCAATGAGTGAAAAATCCAAAATTCCTTGAATACGGAAACCACGCCACCCATCTTCACGTTCTATTGTGTTTTCAGGAACGTCATTTGTTTCACACACAAGAGAAATTTCTTCATCTGTTTTACCAATGAAGTAGAATTCCTTACTTAAATCTATATCATCAATGTTTTTGACTTTACATACCGTTAGCAACCGCTCTAATTTATTTAATACCAGCAAATTACTCTCCTCCACAAATGCCGATTTCTATTTTTGTTTCCATAGCATAGTGTACTCTTTTTCACCAGTATCTTCATCCAAATCTTCACATTGAATAATGAACCCTTCTCTTTGGTAAAAAGAAATTGCTCTGGCATTCTTCTGGTATACATTTAATCGTAAGCTAACTTTTTTATCCTTAACATAATCTAATAAAAGCTTACCTATGCCACATGACTGCATTTCATCGGAGACAAAAATACCTTCGATATATTTATCATTTAGTCCTACAAATCCTTGTATCATTTTATCTGCTTCAAACACATAGACTTCGGATTGTGACATCATTTCTTTCACTAATTCATAATTACTTTTCCAGTATTGATTGGAAATAAAATAATGTGCTTTCAGATTTGTCTTTAACCATATGTCAGCAACTCTATCGATATCTCCGTTCAGCAACTTTCTAATCATAACAAATATTCTCCACAACTACATCCTTTATGCTTTTCTCTTTTTTCCATTCTATCACAAGCTCACCATTAATTATTAATTTTTTGATATTTTTTCATTTCCCCCACTGTAAAACAGCCTCTGAGCGTTTCGTTATATAGAGGGATACAAATAAGAGCAAGATCCACCCATGTTTAACAGTAATGCCGTTTGGCATCCTGTTCTCCTATGGGATTTATCTTGATGGGGATCTCCCCATACCCTCTCAATAACAGACGTTTCACTTGTCTGTTGGTTCCACCTAAAGGTGTTCACAGCACTATTTCTAATATCGGAAGGGACAGCCGATATTGAAATACGTGGACTCCCGGTGGGAGGAATAGTCGTAGCGAAAGGAGGAGTATGAGAACAAAAAACAAAGATAAAGAACTGAATCACAGACATTTTATAGGATTACGTCTTACAGATGTCGAACTGGATTTATTAGACCAAGGCGCTGCTTGTTTATCTGTTAGCCGATCAGAATATCTGAGGAAACTTCTATTGGAAAAGCAAATCCATCATCAGATTGAAGTTGTTGCAGACATGAATGATCTCAGAAAACTGGTCAGTGAATATGGAAAGATCGGATCGAATCTCAATCAGATCGCCAAGCATTTTAACAGCGGTGGCAGTCAGTCTCGTGCTATAGAAAATGAAATCCATCAGTGCATCACGGACTTATTCCTATTGAGAAAAGAAGTACTGAAACTGGCAGGTGGTATGAATGGCAATCGTAAAGCACATTAAAAGCAGAAATGCTAATTACTCGGCTGCTATCAATTACCTTCTGTTTGAACATGATGAAAAAACCGGGAAAAAGATTGTAGATGAATCCGGTCGAAGCATCTTGCGAAAAGAGTTTTATATGGATGGACTGAACTGTGATCCGATGTCTTTTGACAAAGAATGCGAACTGACAAATGCTCATTTTCATAAGAATAAGAAACGTGAAGATATCAAAAGTCATCACTACATTATCAGCTACGATCCAGCCGATGTTACAAAAAACGGTCTTACCGGAAAGAGAGCACAGGCAATCAGTTTGGAACTTGCAAAGCAGATGTTTCCCGGATATCAGGCACTGGTAGTTACTCACACCGATGGCCACAATGAATCCGGAAATATCCATACTCACATCGTTATCAACAGTGTGCGAAAGACTGCAGTGGAAAGGCAGCCATATATGGATAAACCACATGAGGAAGCCGCCGGTTACAAGCATCGTTCCACTGATAAATTCATGAGCACTTTTAAGAAAACTGTCATGGATCGGTGCCAACAGGAAGGACTTCACCAGATAGATCTTCTTGCTCCGGCTGAGAGAAAAATCACTCAGAAAGAGTATATGGCACAGAAACACGGCCAACAAAAACTTAATGAGATCAATCAGAAAATCATCGAAGATGGTCTCAAACCAACATCCACCGTGTTCCTTACACAGAAAGAATATTTGCGAAATGCAATTGATGAATGCGCTGCCACTTCCAATAGTTTTGATGAATTCCAATCTAAACTTCTGGAACAATTTCAGATCTCTGTGATTGATCATCGGGGCAGATACAGTTATCTTCATCCTGATCGACAGAAGCGGATTACTGAACGTGTACTGGGAACACGATATGGAAAAGCATACCTGGAATAGACCTTCTTACGCAAGGATCCATTGGCTATTCTCTACGTCAGATCTCACCTGCGCCTGGTTGTAAATCTCCAGACAAATGTGAAAGCAATGCAGAGCTCGGCTTATGCTCATCGGGTAAAACTTTCTAACCTGCAGCAAATGGCAAATACCATTATCTATGTGCAGGAACATGGATTTTATACGCAGTCAGATTTGAAAAATACACTGCTTGCATCAAAGCAGGAACTAAAAGAAATGCAGACACAGTTTACTCAGCATCGGTCTGATCTAAGGATCCTCAACGATCAGATCTCCAATCTTGTCGTAGAGACGTCCAGCACTCATCGACTCACCAATAACAGTGTATGAACTGTTTGCTACATATCCAATTTTTCCGAGACCTTCATAAGTTACTTTGATTGCTTCTTTGTCATACTCATTATCTGGTTCTTTCTCCAGTCGGATCTTCGTCCCTTTTTCAAGAAAATCATTTCCAAAATAATGTTTTGTTCCTGTCAGTGTGATAAATACTTTTGCCATTGTAAATGCTCCTTCCTTAGAAATCATATTCATCCGGATCAAGTCCTGCTTCTTCCAGTATTTCTCTTCGTTCATCTGCATCCATAAACTCCAACTCGTCTGTATCCAGTCCTGATAATTCTAACTCCGTCTGTACGTCAGAGTCGTCTTTCAGTAGTTCGTTTAGGAAAGAAAATTCCATTGCGCTTTCCAGTAGACTAATATTTCCATCATGGTTCAGATCAAACATACTTCCGAATATTCCTTTCATAGCAGTTCCTCCTTTAATCGTTCATGTATTCATAGTAATCGGATTCACTGGCAAACAAGATATATTTACCATCTACCAATCCCATGTAACCATCACCAGTGTTAAAACCTTTCATTACCAACTCCTCCATTTCTTTGAATTTTATGATTTAATCTTCTTTGATGGTTACAGTGTATATCAATAGATGGGGTATAAAAACCCCTGCTTATTTTTATGAAATCCCTTTAATTGCTATCTTTATGAAATCTATAGCAAAAGGCCCAGATGGAATGGTCTTCTAATCTGAGCCTATGAGATGTACTATTTCTTAAAATGCCTCAATCTGTAATCTAATAGTTCTAAGTCATTGTGAGGAACTTCATCATCTTCAAATTCACCCAAGTAGGTCACATCATGATATTTCTGACCATCATATTCGTATCCAGTATATGAATAGCCTCTTTGTGTAGTTCCCTCATATGGTTTGAATTCATCTCTTGCTTCCTGCGCTGTATAATCATCTGAATCAAACCATATCACTTCTTTTTCTTTTTCCCAACCTAATTTTGTTGCTTTAAATACATGCTTCATAATTTGCTCCTTCCTGTTATCTCTTGTTGTTTCTTGATGCTTCAAGTATAATAAAATTCATAGAGGAAATACACGCACAGCATGTGGACTTAACACCTGATAATCCTCATGTTTTGCGATATACGAGGAGGAAATTCTCATGGGTAAACAATCTACCAGGGAAAACAAGACAATTTACCAGCTTTGCCGGGAAGCCGCAGGGCTTACAAGGGCAGAAGCAAGTAATAAAATGGAGGCTGTCTCGGATTCTAAAATTGAAAAATTCGAATATGAAACACAGGAACCAACACCTTACGATATCATTCAAATGGCTGACGCATATAAGAGACCAGATCTCTGCAATTATTACTGCTCACACAAATGTGAAATAGGCCACCGCTATGTTCCAGAAGTAGAAGTAACTGACTTGTCAAATATCATCCTGGAAACCATTGCCGGTCTAAATGATATCAACCCTCTTACCAGTCGGCTGATCCAAATCGCCCGTGACGGCAAAATCAGCGATGATGAGATGAGGGATTTTGCTTTTATCAGTAAAAAACTGGATGAAATTTCTTTAGCCATAGACTCTCTGAATCTTTGGGTAGATAAGACTGCCAGTGAACAGGGCCTCAATCTTGAACTTCTAAATGCCGAAAAAGAAAAATTGAAATAATCCATAACGCACGGAGGGCAATGAACCATTTCTGATTCATTGCCCTTCTCTTTACATACGCTGTAATTGATTAACGATACTTTCTGTTCTTCGAATAGCTTCTTCTACCTGTCTTTTTGCATTATTAATTCGATCCTGGACCATCCAGTCCACAACAAATCCATCGAAAAAATAATCTGCAAATGAAAGAAAATCTCCGGTATCGATATGTAAATTGCATGCCATATTTACATCATCTAATTCCCTACTGAAATTACGGAGATCATACTTTGCCTGCTCCATATTCTGCTTCGCGTGATCCATTTTAGAATGTTTCAGCATCGTACTGAAAAAACCTCCGCCAAACATATCTACCAGCCCCCAGTTTTTTGCGCTGTTCAGATTCTCTTTTGCTGCACTAAGACTATTTAAGGCTCTATGTCCAGCTTCAATTGCTTCCCTTTTTTCTTTTTCAATATCATATCCCATTAAAAACACCTCTCTGGCTCTTTAAGAATGTGACGTTACAAGTCCGATAATTCCACCAATGATCAATAGTGGAAATGCTATATACATTAATCCACCTACCACCATTCCAATTAATATCACTGGAAACAAAATAACTGTGCAAAGTAATTTCATGATTCCCCAGGATGCTTTTAAGCCAAATATAAAAAATTTTCCAACAAACCAAATCATACAAATAGTAAATAATACTGATAACATCTTTTTCTCCTTCTAACACTCATCCAGTTGTGAGTGATTCATTTTTGTTGTTTATCTAATATAAAATCAGATGTATTTTTCACTCCAAGCTTGTTACTGAATTCCGGATTTTTTTCAATCTTTTCTATTATCCGAATTAATCGTATTCTCTGTGCTACATTCATCTTATCACCTCGCTAATATCCACCTTTTCTGTTGATATTATCAGTATAGCAAAATAGTTTTTTACAATACACATCCTTAGTAAAGAATTAAATCTTTATAATTCCCGTTTTTTGAGAAATAACACAAAATAAGGCCCAAAAGGGCACTTTCCCTTTTGAGCCTATACACTTTACCATCTAACGTATTTTGCTTTCATTTTTCCATGTCTACACATGACATTTTTCTCTTAAATCGCGTCCTATGATGGTTCTTTCATCTTGCTGATATCCTTTGCCTGCATTTTTCTTGAAATGCTATATGGTGGAACCAGTTTTAAAGATAATCTTCCCTTTTTGATCATATACGTTTCACTTCCATCCTCAGAAGATCCTTTCAACCAGCAATCAGCCGGATACTTCCCTGCAAATTCTCGTAACCGTTTCTGCAAGCTTTGATTGAAGGTATATACATCATAGAATTCGTCATCTTCATTGGTCAGAATAATCGTTTCTTTTTCACACTTTAACCTTCGCATATTCTATCCCCGCTTTCTTTCCATTTCCTGATCCAGGTATTTTGGATAGTTTTCATCTACATAGTAGTAGCTGATTTCTCCATTCTAGTTCAATACAAGCACGTCACTGACTTCGCATTGCTTTTTCTCCACAAAAAAAGATACACCAAAAGACCATCTACGGTTTTACGATAAATAATCTTTTTATTGCCAATATTCAATTCGTATCATTCTGTTTTCATAATCTTATAACTCATGGAAAATGTCATCCACATATACACTAGAGCGTGTTTGAAAAAGGCTTTCTGCAAGATGTGCGTTGCAATTTGCGGGAGATTTCGCCTGAATGAGGGCGGCGTAGCGGACTACATCAACGGAATAATTTTTCAAACACGCTCTAGGATTCAGAAAACAAAAAATGCCTGCCTGAAACTTTATTTTTAATAAAGTTCCAAACAGGCATTGCTGTTTGATCATTCACTGTCAGCTAATTCAGCTAACAAAACCAAACGCTTATTCAGCGTCCCCGGGAGGATTTGAACCTCTGACCCCTCGCTTAGGAGCAAGGCACTCGGTACCTTGCTCCTGGTTTATCGCTGTCTTATGAAGTTCTTGAAAAGCCTTGATTTACGTGGTATTTTAGCTATCGTGGGTACCTGATTGTCAGTTCTTATATGGTCCCGGATCAGCCCCGTTTTGGCCTGTTTTGTTTTCAAAATGTTGGCATGAGCTAATTTAGTTCTCAGTACCGAATTGCCAAACAGTAAAAATTGAGTGCTTATAACGACGTCAATAGATTTATCGGCTACCGATTCCGTACTTTCTCGGAATTGATAACTCTATTAAATTATTGACCTGTTTTTATGATCTCTACACTTATATTATACCCCAAAATACACGCATTGTGTACCCCTGATTTGGGCGATGGAGTTCTTATTCGTCACCGGCTTCGCCGCTTTGCTATTTCGTGGGGCTTCATCAGCCAGCTCTCAGAATGACTGCTCCGGTGGTCAAAACTATCCCCCGTCCCGGCAGCTTCACCTGGTATTGCTAAGGTACATCCGTAAAACACGTTTTACGGATGATCAGCGGTCGTCAAATGAATTCAAGCAAGCTTGATTCATTTTCCTCGTCACTATGACATATATCATGCCTTACCATATCATGCAACAATGTACATAAAAGAGTTTCGATTTTTAATGGTCGCCAACTTGGCTACCATTAGCCAGAGCATGGTTTTATGCAAAGAAAACTGCAAGTCTGGGCGAGTTGGCGAAGGGGTGGGCTTATCTTTTCAGCCATTTGCAATCTCTACATTTTTACCTGCAAAGGCGATGCCATATTTTACGATTTCCTTGATTCCACGGTCCTTCATATCTGTATCATAGTGCTTATCCTCAATCTGTTTCAGAGCCTCGTCGGCGGATGCAGATAAACCAGCATCATTCTTTGTCGCTTTGAATTCCATGATAATACCTGGCAAAGAATGCACCTTAGGCTCCAACACAAGATCGAATCTTCCCTCTCCGGATTCCCTGTTTGATCTGATGTAATATCTTGAGGACATGCCTGCTGCCAGTCCAAGCATCATGCCATGGTAAAAGCCTTCTGCTGCTCCATCAAAACAACTAATGCAGGTAATCATATATTTCCGGAGGAATTCCTGAAGTTTCTTCCCATCATTCAGATACAGTGCTTTTTCAAGTCCTGCCATGACATTGCCATCCACTGTCCCCCTGAGCCAGGATAAAATCTCTGTATTGTAAACTCTGCGAATCTCCTTATTCGGTAACGCCAGTTCCATAAATGTCCCAAATTCTGTTTCAACCGCATCACTTACCGGTTTTAAATATCCTGCAAGTAATAAGAAACTGAAGATGGTATCTGTTCCATCCGTTATCCTCGGATAGATGACATCCATATTTAACGATGCCTGAACGGTCTGCCCCTGCAACAGTGCAAAAAGGTTTTCTGCAATATCCGGTGTAAGAGATATCATGATCTCCCGAATGATCTCATTATCACTGGTATTGGTCCAATATGGTTTCGCCTGACAGTTATTATAGAAATAATTGGCAACAGACCAAGGATTATAGATTTCTGTACTTCCAAAACGATATCCATCGTACCACTCACGAAGTTCTTCCAATTTTGCCTCCTGTCCGTAGTATGCTGCCATGGTATTCACTTCATCCACGGTAAATCCAAAGTATTTGCTGTATTTCTCATCAAGTACAGAATTTACGATTGGATTATTAAGTCCACTAAACAGGTTCTCCTTTGACACACGCAGGATACCGGTAAGAACGCCAAAAGCAAGAGAAGGGTTATCCTTAAGACCACCGGACATAAAATTACGCATAAATGTAATCACTTCATTATAGAAACTTCTGGAATGTCCCTGTTGGATTGGAGTGTCATACTCGTCAATGAGAATGACTACCTTAGACTGATGATGTTTTTCCAGCATGCGTCCCAGATTCAGGAGTGATCTGGTATATTCCACATCACTCAGCTCATCCGTCTGCATTCTGGACAAATAATCCTGTTCCACCGGATTAAGTCTGTCGCTTGTAAAAAGCTCATTGTGCCGCATAAATTCATCACGGATCACATTTTTAATTGCCGCATAAGTACTGGCCCAATCCGAAAACTTTGCATCTTTGAAAGTGATGGAAATCACCGGAAATGCCCCTTGCATCTTCTGATATTTTTCACCGCATGACCAAATCTGTTTATCTTTAAAATAAATAGATGTATCCTCTTTCGTTTTTTCAAAAAACGTTTTAAGCATATCAAGAGCAAGTGTTTTGCCGAATCTTCGTGGTCTGGTAAACAAAATGACCGGAACCTGATCGTCAATCAAATCACGAATCAGAAGCGTTTTATCTACATAATAGCTATTCTTTACTACATCCATGTAAGATGTATTACCGACTGCGCAAGAAAGGATCTCTCCATTTTCTTCTTTAGGCTTTGCGGTACCCAGGTATGCATATACCGTCTCTTCCGGAACCATCCAATTGCGACCTTTTCTTAAAGCACCTTCCAGTTTTCCCGCATTGCATAATCCAACTACTCTTCTGGTTGATAAGCCCATGATCCCGGCGGCTTCTTTTGTTGAAATATATCTAATATCGGTCATATCATCGCCCCTTTCGGAAATATCATAACATATATCGGAAACTTCAGCAATGTATTTCCGTTAAATTTCCGCTATTCTCCCTCTGCGTTTCTGAGTGAATGTCCGGTTCCTTGCATTCGTTATACCCATTATACCCACTTATTTTTAATACAGGCAGGTATAATGGGTATAACAAAAAGAGCCTCCGAAGAGACTCATATTTATTGGTCGCCATCTTGGCTACCATTTCGACGCAAATGAAAAGAGAGTGCTTTTCCCTTTATTTACTCTCCAGTGACTTGGCCAAAGTAGATAAAAGTGCTGCCATCTCCGGATTGGAAAGGACCTTCGCCAGGAGCTCCGCATCCACATTTGTCGGAAGTTCTACTGTCTTTCCGGCCACATTGGCATGCATGCTCGGATCCAGATTCTTCTTCTCGTAAAAGGCCTGCTCAAAGAGTTCCGCATTTTTTCTGCGATCATCATCAATGATATGCGAATACACATCGGTGACCATATTGATCTGGGAATGACCGGAATCTCCCTGTACCGCCTTGATGTCACCGCCATTCAACTTAAGTTTATAGGTAACACTGGTATGACGAAGGCTATGGAATACTACCGGTGGAAGATCGTGTTCCTTAATCAGGTCATTTAAAGCCTTACGAATAGAAGAAGTTCCAATCGGGAGCCCAAAAGGTGTCGCCATCACCAGATTATAATCCATGTATTCATCTCCCAGAGTTTCCTTGATCTTATCCTGTCCCTTCTTCCATTCCACCAGCATCTCTGCCACAGATTTTGGAAGGAATACTTTACGGATACTGCTCTCTGTCTTTGGCAATTTCAACACACGAACGGTCTTGTTTTTCTTGCTCTCCTCCGGAAATACCAGAATCACATCTTTTCCTCGAAGTTCCTGAATGGCTGCTTTGTCTACTCGCTGAACTTCCTTATCGACATAAATAAAAGCCCGGCTCTCCGCAATGGCTTCTTCCGATATATCCACACAGTCCCAGGTAAGCCCAAGCATTTCTCCCATACGAAGAGAACAGGAAAATGCCAGATTAAGGGCCAGCTTCAGGCGATCATCCTCACAGACTTCCAGTGCATGCATCAAAGTCTCTGCCGTCCAGATTTCACGTTTTGCGCTCTTATACTTTGGAACTGTTGCATAGATCACCGGATTCTTTGCCATCAGCTCCCATTTTACTGCCTGTTGAAAACAATTACGAAGAAGTTTGTGAATATCCCGGATCGTTGCCGGAGTTACATACTCTGACTGACGCTTGCCGGTTGCCGGATTGATCACCGCCGGAGTTCGGAGAAGTCTCTGGTAATATTTTTCAATAAATCTGGTATTGATATTCTCCAGCTTATCTCCGCCAATAATCGGGATGATATAGTTATTGATCATACTCACGTTAGAAGAATATGTGGACAGAGCCCAGGCCTCTTTCCCATACAAATTAACATACTCCTCCAGCAGCTCCTTCACTGTTTTACAATGAGGCACGATCATTTGTCCGATATCCGCACGATACTCGATTTCCTTCTTGCGCTTCTTGGCTTCTGACATGGTCTTATAGGTTTCCCATTTCTGTCTGCGCTTACCATTCTTATCCTTATAACTATATACGACACAAAATCTGCCTCTTCTCTCAACAATTGATGCCATGCTGATCCTCCTTTTTTCTGCTCTGCAGCCAATTTTCAAACGCCTGTCTCGGAATGCGAACCGTCTTGCTGCTTTGAACTGCTTCAATTTTTCCTTTTTTGATCCACTTATGTACGGTTGCCGGATTTATGCCTGCCAGAAGCGCAGCTTCCTTTACCGTCAGATATGCATCATTTCCGATATTTTTGGTATGGCCATCACGATCCTGAACCGCTCTTCTATATGTTTCAATACTGCGATTATCTTCTTTCTTCACCGTTTCCGGCACCTGCTCCGATACGATATGGTATCGATCCTGACTGGCATACCATTCATAAAAACTTTTCTTGGTCACTCGTCTTCGACCATCAAACTCAATGGTTTTCAGAATATCTGAGCTAGCAATAATGTTATAAACTACGCTTCTTGAAACACCCAACATTCTGGCCATTTCCGGCATCCGCATAGAACCTTCCACAATGTCACGAACCTTCTCCCGATCCCTGGCATTGCGGAACCGATTCTGATTCCTGTACCACGCATCAAATGCTTCTTTAGGATACCTTTTCCAATAATCCACCAGGATATATTCCACATCAGCTTTCTTCATCTCCTCGTAAACCTGACATTCAGAAATCTGCAGAATCTCTGCAATATCCTTTGGCGAATAAGAACGCTGCTTCAGTTCCTGTCCAGGCTCCTCTCCGGTAACCTTGTGATATTTGATCTGATTGGCATACCATTTCTCGAAGCTTTCCAGCTCCACACGCATTTTCCCCAGGATCACTTCTGTCTTGAAAAAATTCTTGTGAACCAGCCAATATCGGTCCGTCTTCTTCAAACCCAAGAGCCGTCCCATCTCCGCTACCGACATGTATTTTTTCTCCGGAGAAGGCACCCTTTTGTATGTACTCTGGCTCTCAATCTCTTTCACCAGTTCGTGAAACTCTTCTTCCTTTGTCAATGGATTGTAATACAATCGCGCCACCTCCCTTGGTACTAACATAACTCATCTGCAGAAAAAGCGTTAGGATGTACATCTTTTGCCAATAATGTAATCCTAACCGCTCTTTCTACTGATTCTGATCCAGCCACTCATCGAAACTTTTCTTGGAAATGCGGTACTTGCCACCAACCATCACCCAACTGAATTCTTTCTTCTTGAGCAGTTCATAGATACACTGTCTGCTTACACCTAAAATATCCTGCAACTCCGCTACGGAATAACATCTCTTGTCCATATCCGAATTCTCACTTTCTGTATTTCTTAAGGATTAACCTTTTCAGTTACTAAATACAAAAAACGCAGAAAAAGTTTAGACAGTGAAGCAAAAAATTTATGAAATGTTATTTATCCTTCCAGATACATGGTACGCATCTTTCTGAGGATAGTACCAAGTCTCTGACTGAGAGCTCCTTTTGTGACGCCAAGAATCTCTGCCACTTCCTTCTGTTTCATGCCATCAAAATAGATAGACTTGATGATAAACTGTTCCTGAAGCGTAAGCTTACTGATCTTTTCATGGAGAATTCTGCTCTCCTCTTTCAAAATCATCAGTTCTTCAAGGCTGAGCTGTGTGTCATCTGCCATATCGGCAATAGAAAGTCCATCGCTGTTAGCACTGAAGGCACAATCGAGGATCTCACATCTCTTGGTCTTTCGCTTCCACTTCTTATCCTTCTTTTTTGCAGCATTTTCTTTCTCATTATCAATCTTCAGATCCTGAAGCTCTTCCATCTGAAGATCCTCTTCCCTGTCATCCGGTGCCCACTTACGGCTGCGATAAATCTCATTTCTATAATCGGCGAACATAGCCATCGCCACTTCCTTGGAGATCTCATAGAATACTCCATCAATCTTTGCATAATATTTTCCTTCGAATTTATATGGATGCTGTACGTACATCTTCTTTTCCTCCTGAATTTGAAATCTTGTTCTCGTGTTTCAAATCCAGGAGCGGAGGTGCACGTGGTTTACTGATGCGTCTGATCATGCTTGATTCCCTTTCCAATCACGCGGTCATAAGCAGACCCGTGGCATTGGCTGGAAATCAAAGATTTTCAGGCATCAAAAAAAGCCCCATCAGGTTTAATCCCTAATGGAGCTCCTTGTACAAGCACACACCGTCTGTGTCTATTTGGCTCGTAGTTTCTCATATTTAATTGTCCTGCTGATCTTCTGCTTCCAGCATAATCATTGTATCAGTCAGAAGTATCAGAGGTATCTCATATGCAGGCACAAAAGTATCATCGAAGATAGAAAAAGTATCAAGTTAGTGAGACTCGAAAATGAACAAAAAAAGAACAGCCGCACTATTACAAGCTGTCCTCAAAAATAAAATTGAACGTCTGTTTAAATTACATTGCCTCTATTATAAAACAGTTTTGCTCTCTACCCTTTCTCTCACAAGCGACCGTCACACACATCTGCAGATGTTTTGCATATGCCTTAAGTCTATAATACATGGATCCTTGCTCTGGTTGATATTCCCGATTCCCGCAGATAATCTGATCCATGGGAACTTTGAATAATTCACTCAGGGCATACACATTATCTATACTCGGAAGACTCCTCCCGTTCAACCAGTGATAAACGGCCTGCTGTGTGGCAAGGCCCATATATTTCTGAACATCCGTAACCGTCAGCCCCAGAGAATTCATGAGACGGCGGATCTGCTTTCCGGTTTTCACTTTATCAATTGTCGGAAACTGCTTCTCCATGCCATTTCTCCTTTTTCTCTGTTGCTCGGTCTATAGTAATTCGATGAATGCTTGTGATATCAGAAAGAATTCCCCCTTTAATCAGCTTGCCAAGACTGACCGGAGTGTAACCACAGACATTGGCAGCCAGGTTCAGATGCTTGCATCCTTCTTTATAGGACTCAATGTTGCTGTGATCGTGACCATGAATGTTCAGGCACCAAGGCAATCCATATACCGGTTCATGAGAAAGAAGAATTTTTTCTGCAATCAATAATGGACCATCGTAAATCTCATCAAACAATCCTTTGTAATCCTTCTTCTTGTCATGATTTCCAAGAAGTAAAATCTTCTTTCTTGCCTTGATTTGCTTTACAAAGGAAGCATCACCGACATCGCCAAGACAGACAAAGGTATCATTCTTCATGACCAACGCATTGATTCTGGCCACTTGTTCCTCTGGCTCAATCCAGCCAGGATCCATCAATTTGCAATCGGAATCCCCAAAATGAGGATCTGATAAAATATATACGGAACCAGTTTCCGACCAATGGCGGAAAGGTTCATATAAAGTCAAAATCACATAATCATCTCCTATCAAAGAACTGCAGAAAATAGAATACAGAATTAAACATAACCTTTTTCTATCCACTGCTCGAATATGTCTCTGTCTTCAAGTCTACATTCTTTATAATAATCCGGTTCATTGTCCCGAAGCCAGACTCTTTTCTTTTCAATTTCAGCCCTGACCTCTGAAGTATCAAAGCCAGAATACTTTTCTGCCGCAAGAACGATATTGACGATATCATTACCACAGACACAGACATCATAATCTTCAATATCCTTACCCCCCCCAGCCTGTCCGAAAACCTTATTTTTAGGCATAAATTTAGCCCCTTTCCTTCATCTGTGACATTGAAAACTGAATAAAATACACAGGATGAAGAAAGAGGCTTATGCCTGTTCCATCAATTCCATCATTTTTTGAAATCCAAGGAGATTCTTCGCCCGTTCCAGGTTATAACCCAGACAAAAGAGCGCAAACTCTCCAGCCACTTTCCGTATTCCCCTTAAAAGAAAATAAGTGGCTCCCATTGCTCGTTTTATTGTTCCAAACGGATGCTCCGACAGGCACATCCTCCGGCTCATCTTTTCTTTATCCGGTTTCAGGAAAAACTTCACAACCTTTCTTTTTTCATAATGCCATTTTTCACCCGTTTTCGTTTCCTCCGGCTTCTTTCCTTCGGCTTCCAGCCAGCCCTTACATGGTTTTACCAGCTGATCTTTGGTAAAGTCGATCTCTTTCCATTCGCCTTTTCCCTTGTAACACTTATTGCGGTTCGGGCAATGTTTACACGCATTTTTATTGGCATAGCGGATATTCCCGTTTTTCTTTATGCTCTTCTGTCTCAGGATTTCCCCAGCCGGACAGTATACCAGGTTTCTCTCAGGATCTCTGACAAAATAACCTTCTTTTGCTTTTTCCTGCATTTCCTCAGGACTTCCATAAACACTGCTGTTTTCCCGTTTTTCATCCACCACTTTACGACGGACTGTTTCTACCTTCATATCCTGTATCACTTCTGCATAAACTTCCGGTATCTTACCTGCATGCAGTGCTTTCTTCAGTTCTTCTGGCTCTGTGCTGGCAGTATCCGTTTCTGCCTCTTCATAAGGGATTTCTATGTCATAACCGTCTTTTCCATCATCTGTTATGACATGTGGGATAATACCGTTCTCCAGACACTCCACCATATCTTCCACAGCTTCATAACCTTTATCTGCTACTACTTCTATGATCTTTTCCGGTTCAGAGCTCTTTATCCCCTGCATCGTACTTTCCAGCAATCCATGGTCGGTTACCTGATTGGTCATCTGAAAATCTCGGATCAGATGTGTTTCAGAATCTACCGCCGTCTGTGGGTTATATGCTACTGTAAACCCATTTTTATTTTTCATGAGTTTTGCATCCGCATCTGTGATCGAAAGCTGGGATACCCCGGTTTCTTCCATCAGCTTCTGATAACCTTCGTATCTGGCAAGTCTCTCCTGTGCTTCTTTTAACTTGGCTTCAAGACTTTCTCTTGTCAGTTCTCCTGAAATCACGTCTGTTTCTTCCTGCTTGTCCATTTCATTCAGGATCCTTAGATACTCATCTGTATGGCCATTCAGCCATTTGATCCTGTCATCCAGTTTGTTTTTGGTGAAGTTGTTATCTTTTGCGTTATCCGCCTGGATCTTTGTTCCATCCACGGAAGAAAATCCCCATTCCACTGCACCGGAGATCCGGCGGTTGAATTCATAAAAAATCTCTTTCAGGCTGTCTATGTTGTTTTTCCTGAAATCTGCAATGGTGCGAAAATCCGGTTCTACACCTCCGATCATCCATTTCACTTCAAGATTTACTTTACAGCTTTCAGCCAGTTTCCGTGAAGAACGGATACCTTTCCTGCTTCCGTAAATATATATCTTATAAAGGCTCTTAGGATCGTAAGATGGACGGCCTTCTGCTGCCACAGGTTTTACACCGTATTTCCCTATATCAAGATGGTTCACAAACGCATCAATTATCCTTGCAATACTTTCTTTATCTACAAATGCGTCCCATGAACAGCACATCAGCTGGTCACGGTCAAAACCTGAAACATATGGCATCTCAATTCACCTCAGAACAATTTTTCTCTGGTTTCATTATACTATATCTGAAACATAGATGCACGATTTCTGTGTACTTTATTCAGTTTTCAATGTGCAATTTTAATTTATATTGAACGCTCACAAGAGCATATCAATCTTTTTCTCATCAGATTAGATTATCCGAGTTTTCGGACAGTCTCCCCTGTGTTTTTCTTAGCTCTATATTTTTGTTTTAATTTCTGTTGTCTTCTATCTCCAATGCCACAGCATCTGCATTCATCTTCTTCCAGGCAATTACTTTGTCCTGCTTAATGGAATACACCGTTGCGCCGTAGCAAACTGAAAATTGTTTCAGCTTTTGATTATAGATTCCGGTCTGCCAGGAAAACTGCTCATTCTTATCTTTCCATACATAAATGCAGATTGTCTGATTCTTGGGATATCCCTGGTCTGATACTAACTGGAAGTCATTTAACTCGAAGAAGGATCTCTTCTTAAATAATCCAGAAACGAAAGACTTCACCTTCTGCCACAATGTTTGTTCTGCAGTTTTGTCACCAAGCATTTCCTCCAATGAGACTGCGGTCATTTCCATTTTCTCTGCCTGATGCTGTTTTGCTTTTTTCCTCTCAATCGGATTTACTTTTCCGTTGTGCAGTGCATATTCTTCCGGCTTGTACTCATAATTTTTGATGATACTTAATGCATAGCCGATATTCGTATCTGAACATGCAGGACTTTGAACATGGAAGCCCTGTGTGAATTCCCTTACTCCTTTTTTCCTTACAGCATAATTGTTGTGATAGAGTTGAACATGCCCCTTCTTTGGAAGATATTTAATTCTCCAGGTATCTTCCTTGTACCATACGGTCATCGCATCCATGGAGATCCTGGTCTTCATGCCATTCTCTACGTAGATGTTCCTGATCTGATCAATCGACAATTGAGTTTTGTCGAAAAAGGCACGGTACTTCTCAATCTCTTTTGGATCTTTTGCTCCTGCCGAAACATAAGCCTGGACCATACAATCAGAACATGGCTTTAAATCAGTTACATACTCCTCAGACCAAAGTAAATCCTCATCCGGAATATATTTAGCACAGGAACAATGTTTATCATGAATAATATTTTCCTTCCTTGAATAAAGATATTTGATTTTCTGATTGCTCATGATACGATGGCGATCTTCAGATTCCTCATTCGCAGAAACAGTCACAACCGGTGATGGGATTGCAAGTGCCAATGCCCCATCAACCATTGCAGTATTTTCACTTTCTCCTCTTAATTCGCTGAGCAAATCTGCAAAGTCTGAATGCTCATATCCTTTTGTATATGAAATACTCTTCCTGCTCATACATCACCTTCTTCCCGCCATTTTCTATTTATGAAAACGGCAACTCATCATCAATTCCATCTGGAATATTCATAAATCCCTCAGCATCTGCCGCCGCTGATAGTCTGCTGTAATTCCCCTGACCACCATTACTTGCAGCTGCTTTGTTTTCTGCAAACTCCTGCTCCTCTACAACGATATCCGTTGTATAAACTTTCTGGCCATCACGATTCGTGTAACTGCCTGTCTGAATTCTTCCCGTCAATACAATCTTTGTTCCCTGACGCAAATACTTCTCTGCAAATTCTGCACTGCGCCCAAATGTAACACAGCTGATAAAATCTGCACTCTGCTCACCGTCTCTTTTGAATCTGCGATCAACTGCGATAGTATATCTTGCAACTGCAGTAGAATTCTCTCCGGTTCCATACCTTACTTCCGGATCTCTGGTCAATCGTCCCATCAGGATGACTTTATTCATCGACTGCTTCCTCCGTCTTCTTATGTTTGTTATCAATCAGACTCTTCTTACTGAGGCTGCAGATCGTTCCATGTGGTGTTACCAGGACAACCTTGGCCTTTGCAGTATCGCCGATCTTGTCATAGATGCGTCCGGCACTCATGCTCTCACCGATGACGGTGTGTGCGCTATTTGCCACATGTCCGATTTCGCCAAGTCCTTCCTTCTTTACAACGATGGCCTCTTTATCGAACTTGTTATCCGGTTCCTTCTTAAGTTTCAGTTTCATTCCCGGCTTCAGGAATTCATTGCCGTGATAGTACTTGGTTCCTGTCAGCGTGAAATAAATCTTACTCATTGCACTTCCTCCTTAGTCTTCCATGAATTCAAAATATTCTTTATCGCTGGCAAATAAAATGTACTTGCCATCTACGTATCCCATGTATCCGTTGCTTGTGTGGTAACCTTTCATCTTGCCAGTCCTCCTTGATTCCTTTTTTGATGTTACCAGTTTACAACAAATAGCTGTGCAAAAATCCTGACAACCAACCGGTCTCTGAGCGGGTTTTGTGCCTGAATTTGCACTATCCGGGCAATTTTTCAGAGCAGTTTCAAAAATGTGTCTAAACTTCCCCGGACATTTTTGTATTTAATAGTTGAGGGATAGAGAATAGCAAGGACAGGAAGTGTCATGACATTCCACTTCCGAGCATTCGCCACAAGACCGGGACCCTACCCGATCTTGAAACTCTCGCTGCGCTCGATTCCTTAATAACAGCAAAGGAGATTTACATGGCTAACAGAACCAGAGATATCCCAATTCAGTTTTTTGTAACCGCTGAAGAGAAAAAGATGATTCGTAAGAAAATGATCCTGTCCAAAACAGCAAATATGGGAGCCTATCTTCGTAAGATGGCAATTGATGGAATCATCGTAAACACAGATACGACTTACCTTGAGAAACAGTTTTATGAGATGCACAAGATCGGTGTAAATGTGAACCAGTTGGCAAGGCTTGCCAATTCCACTGGTGCTGTCACACCGGAAGAAATCAAAGAATTGAAGGGAATGATAAAAGAGATATGGCATATATTAAGATCTTCGGTATCAAATCTACAGTAAAGAAAGCCGTCGATTACATCACAAATCCGGATAAGACCGATGACCATAATCTGGTTTCTTCCTATGGTTGTTCACCGGAAACTGCCGATCTGGAATTTGCTATGACTGCAAAGATGGGAAAAGACAATGTGATGGAGAAGGGAGACAACCTTGCCTGGCATATGATCATTTCCTTCAGACCAGGTGAAATCACAGATTCGAATGTCGCTCATGAGGTTGCGACAAAAATTGCTGATGCAACGCTGAAAGGGAAACATGCGTATGTTCTTTCCACTCACGTTGATAAGGATCACGTCCATTGCCATCTGATTTTTAACGCAACGAATTTTGTGGACTACCACAAATATGTTTCCAACAAACGTAATTATCACAAAATCTGTAAACTCAGCAATCGCATTTGCCGGGAATATGGTCTGGAAGAGTCCATGCCCACCGGACAGAAAGCAAAATCATATAAAGAAAATATGGAGTACAAACGAGGAAACAGTTGGAAATCAAAACTCAAATACAACGTGGATCGTGCCATCTGGTCGTCCGTTTCCTTTGATGAATTTCTGATGAAGATGAAAGAAGGTTCCGTCGCAGTAACGGTCTAACGACCGTAACTGCCGACGGAACCTTCTTTTGTCGGACGACCTGCTGTTCTTCTCATAGCATCCATTTTCATCTTATATGCAAATGCTTTCTCACTCGGTAACAGTTCCTCTCGCTGAATGTTAGCGTCCACCATCGCAATCACGGCATCATCATCCGATAATTCTCTTACGATTGCCGGAATAGTCGTAAGTCCTGCAAGCTGTGCTGCATGCATTCTTCTATGACCGGATACCATTTCATATTCTTCATTATCATCCATTCGAAGCAGTACCGGTGTCAGTACTCCATTGATCCTTACACTTTCAACCAGATCCTGCATCTTTTCATCATCCAGCACCTTGAACGGATGATTTTTAAACGGATGGATCTTACTGATTTCTATCTCCATTGCAGATTCTTCATTTACCACACCCAGCAGTTCATCAATGCTTGCCAGTTTAATCTTTTCGCCACTTCTATTTTTCATTTTTCAAAACCTCCTGTGTTAAGTTCTTATATGCTTCGGCAACTTTTCCTTTCGGGCAGTGCATGTAGATGCTTTTTCCCTCTGCACTGGTCTCAGCAGCTTTTACAGACATCGGGATCACATTTTCAAATACCTCGATCTGACTTCCGTAGGTTGTATGTACTCTCGATGCAATATCCCTTGCGTAATTGGTTCTGAAATCTACCATAGTCAGGAGAATGCCCTCTATCGCCAGTTTCCGGTTCAGTCTTTTCTTTACTGTAAGAATGGTCTTAATCAGCTGCTGAAGTCCTTTCACAGGCAGATATGCGGCCTGCACAGGTATCAGAACAGAATCAGAAGAGACCAGTGCATTGATCGTCATCATACCAAGGCTCGGCATACAGTCGATCAGTATATAATCGTATCGTGATCTTATCGCATCGATATATTCCTTCATGATCATTTCTCTGCTCATAACATTTCCCATCGTTACTTCCAGGGCAGAAAGCTCAATATTTGCCGGAAGTAGATCTACATTTTCCTGGTGATGTAAGATACCATCTTCCAGAGAGATTTCTTCTTCGTTAATGACATCCATCATGATCGTTGCCAGTGTAATGCGAAGATCATCCGGTTCCTCATATCCAAGACTTGCGGTTAAACTTCCCTGTGGATCCGCGTCGATCAGCAACACTTTCTTACCTTCTCTTGCCAGTCCAATGCCTACATTTACGGTTGTGGTGGTCTTTCCAACGCCACCTTTCTGGTTTACTACGGATATAACTTTACACATGATTTCTTCCTCCTTTAACTTTCCCATGATTCTTTTTTCCATAATTTCAACAGTGCCAGTATTTCCCGCTTCATCATTGCCGGTGTATAGGAATTCGGAAAATACTTATGTAGCTGTTCGTTTGTGAAAGCCACTCTTGTGATTTCACCCTTTTTAACCTCACACATGATTTCTTCCATCTTTTCCAGTGACAACTGCTTTTCTTTACTCAGTTGCCGGATCCTCTGGGCCTGTGAGAGTGATGGGATTGCCTGTGCATACTCCATTGCTACAAGCAGTTCTCTTTGTTCTTTTTCACTTAATGCAGCTATCTCTACAGCCGGACAAAAAGAAATGATCTCATCATCCAGTTTCTGCAACATTTCCGGTATCAGTTTTGTCAGTGAGATATAACGCTGCACTTGTTTTGGACTATCACCACAATCTTCACTGATGATTTCTATTGCCCGCTTTCTTGGTGTTTTGTGGTCAACTTGGCTCTTTTTTCGACCACTTTTTCTTTTTAATACGTCATTCTTCAGTTTGTAAGCAAAAGCTTTTTCACTGTAGCTGATCCGTTCTCTGTGAAGATTGGAATCTACCATGCTCAAGATGGAATCATCTTCACTTAATACCCGGATGATCACCGGTACTTTACGGTATCCCAGTTTCTCCGCAGCATGTTTTCTTCTGTGACCGGATATGATCTCATAGTATCCATCCGGTACCGGTCTGACGATCAGCGGATTTAATATTCCATACTTCTCAATGCTTTCCTGCAGAAGAAACATTTCCTTATCATCTTTCACCTGAAACGGATGCTCTTTGAACGGTCGAAGACGCTCAATCTCAATTTCTATGATTCTTTCTTCGTTTTCTCCTGATTGCCTGTTTGGTTCAGTCATCTTGACTCCTTTCCTCCAGGATTCAGGAAATAAAAAATGCCTGCCTGGAACTTTTATAGATAGTAAAGTTCCAAACAGACATTGCTGTTTGACCATTAGCTGTAGCTAATAGAATTGAATACTGTTTCAGCTAATTCATGTTTGCAGGTTTGGGAGAGATTGTTTCTTTTCCCGCCTTTTCTCTGATTTACATCCCCGAATAGGGGGTGACAACAGAGCGGAACCCAAATGTTAGCTGAACTTCCTAAAACCCATGTTTGCAAACAGGTGATTTTGATTAGCTGTCAGCTAACAAAAATCGGATTGCGTTAGCTGGTAATTGATCATTTTGAATGGAAAATCATGTCACGAACGTGATTAGAAAATAACAAAAGCGTTCGCTGTCAGCTAATCCAGCTAACATTTTCGAACGCTTTGAAGCCCGTCGCCAAGAGGATTTGAACCTCCGACCCCTCGCTTAGGAGGCGAGTGCTCTATCCAGCTGAGCTATGACGACACATGCCGCAAACCCTTGATTTTACTGGGTTTCTGGGATTTTCCCTTCGGCCATATATAAGATTATCAACTCTTTTTCGAGTTGTCAATCTACAGATTTTTTTGATTTGGTAACATTAGAACGTTCCCCAATTTGGGGAATGCTTTGTTGTCACCATTAGCATTTTTCAGAATAGATTCGAACTGAAAGTTGTTTTTCATTTTTTCCCTTTGGGGAATGCCTCGGCTTTCTCTTAGGAGGCGAATGCTCTATCCAGCTGAGCTATGCCGACATACGATTTTGGCTTAAAATCAAGGTTTTCCAGCCTTTTTGATCACCCGGATCGGTGACCGATTTTTTCTATTTTCAGCCGATATTTTTTTCGGCGAAAATGCTATTTGCGTCCTCTGCAGCACTTGGCTTTTCTAATCAAAATTCTCAGTACCGAATTGCCATCGACACCTGAGTACTTTTCAAAAGTTCTCAGTACAGGTCCCCCCTTAGGAGGCGAGTGCTCTATCCAGCTGAGCTACGAAGACACATTAACATACATAAAGTATATTAAATTATTTTTTTTCTTTTGTCAAGCCTACAGGCAGTCTACTTCTCCCTGCAGCCAAAGAATCCCTTTAAATCTGCGTCCTACTTTAGGTTCACCCATCAAATCTTCTTTTGCTATAGTGAATTCAATCTGAATGGAATTGCACTCTACTGATAAGTAATAAAATATCTCTTTCGTTCTGCTGTTCTGCATTTCCATCACATTGATGATTTTTCCAAGAACAGAATATTTATCACATTCTACACTATGAGGCATAAAATACGATGTTACAATGGTAAATAGATCTTCCTTTTTTGATCTGCTGCTGACTGCGGTATATGTATCCATATCTTCTAGTGTCAGCTGTTCCATTGCCTCAATATCTCCTGCTTTTGCAGCATCGATCATTTCATTACGGAGTTCATTTCCCTTTCGTTCTTCCCGTTCCTGAAATTCATCTTTTTCGACTGGTAAAATAATCATTCCCTTTTTTGACATTCCGGATAAAGTTATACTATTTATCTTATCATGAAACTTCCCATAAACTATTTTTAAATAGTCTACTGGATTATTTACATGAAATATTAGTGGGATACCAATATTATTCTCATCACAAATGCCCGCATACCCTTCTTTATCTGTATAATGTTCAAATTCTAAATCTTCATGATACAGGTAATTCGCACCGCGGACATATGGGTAAAAATGATCTGTTACCCGATATCCATCTCTATCCATAACTTCTATTACTGCAATCCCTACTGCTTCAGCAAAATCTTTTTCGTAAATAAATATTGCTTCTTCTTCGTCTATTTGAAACCAGTTTTTTCTACTGGGATTCTTCTTTATTTCATTAATTAGTTCGTCTATCTTTTTTCTGCTGTTCAAATCACTAAAACCAATTGCTTTTAAATATTCTCGCATATATGCCGCTCCCTCTCACTCCTTTTATATTTATAATTCCGTATCATCATTATATGATGTTAGGGTCAAAAGGTATTTTGACCCTAACTTGATGTCACGAATTACTCCGCAGCTAATGCAGCTCCCGTAATTCTGAAACATTCGAAATCCGCTGATTTACTACGTAAATCGCTACTTTCTCATGTTCCGCGGGTCCCAAAGTCAAACACCTTATCGTACAAGCACGAACGGCGTTTTGACCTTTTGACCCTGACATCATTATATATTTATATAATTCAGAAAGCAAGTTAAAAGAGTTAAGATATGTGAATTGAACATATCTTAACTCTTTTTCTTTTGTGTTTATATATTATGATGTTGAAATCAAGAGGTATCTTGATTCTGGTATCATATTATTTATCTGTTTCTTTTTTTTCGTCATATTTTAATGCCATATCAAGAGAAATCTTTTCTTCTTCTGCTAATACCTGTTCACATACAGCTTCTTTAATTTCTTTTAAATAAACATGACATCCTGCTCTATTATGTATTACATTTAAGATAAATCCATTATCTCTACTATTTAACAGTGTAAGAGCAAAACTGATACTTCCTCCGCTAAGAGAATTTTCTACATTAAATGCATCATATTTATAAATACCGACCTTGCTGTAATTTCTTCTGAGCATATCATAAATAATAGCAATCTGAGCATCATTATCTTTCTGGCCAGCTTTTAGCTTATCAATCTCCCTGAATCTTTTATAAATTGTATATTCCAAAGACTTTCCGCTTTCTCCAGTCATAAATTCCACATATCGCTTTCTCATCTTTAAGTAATCTAAAAGAAGAAAGAATAGTGCTATAAACATGATCACAACTACAACTGATACAAAAACAATAAATGCATCCAGTTTCACATTAAAGAAATTTAATATTCTACTATTCATACTTTTTCTCCATTATCTTCTGTTAACAGTGTCATTCTTTAATACTTTGGATTAAATCTATAATTCGCTCCAATTCATCTTTAGAATAATACTCAATTTCTATTTTTCCCTTATTATTTTTCTTGTTTTTGATGCTAACCTTACTTCCAAGAATATCCTTCATTTTATTCTCAAAAAAAGTAATCATACTCTTTTCCTGCAATGACTCCTCTTCATCTACTTTTTTATTTTCTTTTTGATTCATTACAGTTTTAACCAGTTTTTCTGCTTCTCGAACACTTAAGTTTTCATCAAGAATTTTTTCTGCTAATTGATACTGCACATCTCCATCATCAATAGATAAAAGAGTTCTTCCATGTCCACTGCTGATAAGATTTTCAATTACCATATTTTGAACACGTTCATCCAGTTTGAGCAGTCTCATAATATTGGTAATAGCTGTTCTGCTCTTTGATACACTAGCAGCAATTTCATCCTGTTTTAATCCATATGTATTATAAAGCTGTTCATATGCCTTTGCTTCCTCAATTGGATTCAAATCTTCTCTTTGAAGATTTTCAATCAATGAAATCTTTAATGTTTCCTTTTCATCATAATTTTTTATGATTACAGGAACCTCTTTTAATCCGGCTTTCTTACATGCTCTCCATCTTCTTTCACCAGCAATGATTTCATAATACTTATCTTTTTTCTGTACAATAAGCGGCTGAATAACCCCATATTGTTTTATAGAATCAGCTAACTCTTCAATGGCATCTTCATCAAATTGTTTTCTTGGCTGATTTCTATTCGGCTCCACATCATGAATACTGAGTGTAAGAATCTGATTTTCCGCTGCTTCTTGTGTATCTTTATTTTTTCCTGTCGATTTTTTAGGCATACTTTCATCTTTTGGAATCAGAAGGTCTAATCCTCTTCCCAAACCTTTTCTAACCGCCATAAAATATATGCTCCTCCCATCTAAACTTGAAAATGTTTCACGTGAAACATTGTGTATTCTATCTTGTGAAACAATATTATAAAATTCGTGAAACGTTACACATTTTAATTACTCGTCTCTATTTTACTGTGCGTTTTCGATTACTTCATCAGCTAACATTCTGTAAGCTTCCGTACCAGAAGAACGCTTATCATAAAGATTAATTGGTAAACCATAACTAGGAGCTTCTGCTAATCTAACATTTCTTGGAATAATCGTCTTATAAATTGTCTGTTTTAAATTATCCTTTACATTTTCCACAACCTGTAAAGACAGATTTGTTCGAGCATCATACATAGTAAATACTACACCCTCAATATACAAATCTGGATTCAAGCTATCCTGAATTAATTCAATCGTATAGATTAACTGAGAAAGACCATCTAATGCGTAAAATTCACATTGAATCGGAACCAAAACAGAATCTGAAGCTGTCATTGCATTTACGGTAAGCATGCCAAGTGCCGGCGGACAATCTATAATTATAAAATCATAATTATCTTTAATCGGTTCTAATTGTTTCTTTAAAATATATTGCATATTTTCTCTGGTAACTAATTCAATCTCCGCTCCTGCCAAATTTCTATTTGCCGGAATCAAAAATAAATTTTCAAAACATTCCTCTACAGGAATAATCGCTTCTTCAATACTAACTTCTTCTCTTAAAACTTCGTAAACTGTTTTATCCAACTCATTTTTCTCAAAACCAAAACCGCTTGTAGTATTCCCCTGAGAGTCCATATCAATTAAAAGGACTTTCTTTCCCTTCTCCGCAAGACATGCAGAAAGATTAATGGATGTTGTTGTTTTTCCAACTCCACCTTTCTGATTTGCAATAGCAATCACTCTGCTCATAAACAAACCTCCATATTTTCATCATATAAAACCTATAAACTTGCAAAATTTAAAATCAAATTCTTCCATATTCAAATTTTAAACTTCAAACTTCAAATCTTGCAACTTATCGGAATTATTATAACATGAAATAAGATATCACGCTAGATATTATGTTTCACGTGAAACATTTTTACTATTTGATTCATTAGGGAACAGACGAAAAAAGAAATACTACCATATCCCATCTGCTCTGTAGTCGCTGTGTTTAAGATGCTTGTCTGCATCTTAAACACACTCCGAAGCCGCATCTGGGATATGGTAGTATTTCTTTTTTCTGTGTGTTGGCTCCAGAAGGAATGAATGCAATAGTATCTGGGAGGGATAAGGGGAAGAGGTCAGAAAGGTTCCTTCTTGCTCGGAAGATGTATCGTCAGAAGCTTAGATGCTTTCTTTAACGAACAGTAAAGAGAGAGGGCATTGTTATTTTCCAAAAAATTAGAGGAGTCCCCTTTAGATTCATTTGTATACTCTAATTCAAGAATACCTCGGTATTCTTGCTACGAGATGTGCATCATGTAACGCATGACATACATCGAGACAAACGATATATCGCGACAATATAATGATAAATTTATCTTGTATAGTGATAGCTTGCAGTATCATCTTATCATCAGTGAAACTTGAAAAAAGGTTCAGCATAACGGAGAGAGTAAGTAGTAGACTCCTGACCTCTCCCCCTTCTCTCCCCAAAAGACGTATTGCATTCATTCCTTCTGGAGCCAAAACACAGAAAATAAAAATAATAGACCATAACAAATGTAATGTGAGAGTAGATAAATAAAATTTTATGACAGAAATATTTTCCGAGTAAGTAGTAGACTTCTGACCTCTTCCCCTTATCCCTCCCCAAAGACTATTGCATTCATTCCTTCTGGAGCCAACAAGCAGAAAATAAAAATAATAGACCATAACAAATGTAATGTGAGAGCAAGTAAAAATGCCGAACAGGCATTTTCTACGCAGTGATATCTTTACATTTGTTATGGTCTATTATTTTTATTTTCGTCTGTTTTCTCTAATGAATCAACTAGTTAATTACATTTGTTCTGGACATTCTATTCCTAATAAGTCTAATGCTGATTTGATGACTCTCATCGTTACATCTACTACTTTTAATCTTGCCATCTTTACATTTTCATCTTCTACATTAATCTGGCAGTCATGATAGAACTTATTAAAGTGCTGTGCCACAGATACAGCAAATCTTGCAATCATAAATGGTTCGTACTTTTCTGCTGCTTCTTTAATAACCTGAGGGAATCTTGTAAGGTCTTTTAACAGGTTCATTGTTGCATCGTCTGTTAATACAGAATAATCAACTTCTGCAGGTAATTCAACCGCTCCTACTTTACGGAATACGCTGGCACATCTTGCATACGTATACTGTACATATGGACCAGTTTCTCCGTCAAAGTTAAGAATCTTATCCCAGTTAAAGATTACATCTTTGATTCTCTGGTTATATAAATCATTGAAAAGAATTGCACCGATTCCAACCTGTCTGGATACTTCTTCTTTGTTTGGTAAGTCAGGATTCTTTTCATTAATGATTTCATGAATCTTTTCGATGGCTTCATGCAAGATCTGCTCTGCATAAATAACATTTCCATTTCTTGTGGAGAGCTTTCCACCTTCCATACTAACTAATCCGTATGGAACATGTACAAGATTCTGATACCAATCGTATCCTAATAACTCGATTACTTTAAATACCTGTGCAAAATGAAGTTTCTGCTCTAATCCAGTAACATAAATACACTTATCAAAGTTATATGTTCTCTTACGATATAATAATGCTGCTAAATCGCGGGTAGCATAGATGCTGCTTCCGTCCTTCTTCATGATCAGACATGGAGCCATGTCATACTCATCTAATGATACAATATGTGCGCCTTCACTTTCTACAAGTAAATCTTTCTCCTGAAGTTTTTCTACTACTTCATGAGTCTTATCACGATAGAAACTTTCTCCTGTAAAATGGTCAAAGTCCATTCCAAGTAATTTATAAATTCGTTTGTATTCTACTAAACTGATATCTTTAAACCACTGCCAGATAGCAAGTGCCTCTTCATCTCCCTGCTCCATCTTAACAAACCATTCTCTTGCCTGGTCATTTAAAGAATCATCTTTTTCTGCTTCCTGATGGAACTTTACATAAATCTTCATCAGTTCATCAATTCCGTTTTTCTCTACAGCTTCTTTGCTTCCCCACTTTTTATAAGCAACGATCAGCTTACCAAACTGTGTTCCCCAGTCTCCTAAATGGTTGATTCTTTCTACATGATAGCCTAATTTAGAATAAATCTTATAAAGAGAGTTTCCGATGATTGTTGTTCTTAAATGTCCTACGTGGAAGTTCTTTGCTACGTTTGGAGAAGAATAATCGATACAAACAGTCTTGCCTTCACCTTCTGTTCCAGCTCCAAAATCTGCAGTGTCCACAGTTTTCATAATTTCTTTTGCAAATGCTTCTTTTGCTAAGAAGAAATTGATATATGCACCTACATTTACAACTTTATCAAAAATATCATAACCTTTTTCATTAATCTGAGCGGTCAGCTCCTCAGCAATCATATTTGGCGCTTTACGAAATGCTTTAGCTAAGCGGAAACATGGGAATGCAAAGTCACCCATATCTGTCTTTTTAGGAATCTCTAAAGCTGCCGCAATATCTTCTTTGCTCATCTGTTCGATATTTTCAGATAGAATATCAATAATTTTGTTTTTCATTATTTACTCCCTTTCTTTTATATATTCTAGGAATCTTACTGTACTTGATTCTGTCAGAAACTTTCGTATCAATACTCTCTTATCAATACTTTCGTATCAGAACTTTCGTATTAAAACTTTCCTATCAGAATTCTTATTGGATTTTTCCCGGCTGCTCTTTTATGTTTGATCGCAACAGGTAACTTTATCCCCTGTCTATATCATAGGATATCTTAAATGTATCTACCGGACCATCTTCACACATACAATTCAGGGTAAGGATGATTTTCTCCTCAGTGACTTTACCTTCTATAAGTATCATGGAAATATCATAGTCTTCTACGGCTGATACAATATTGATCGTCAGTTGTCTTAATATATTCGCTACAACTCTTGTTTCTAGCTGTATTCCTTCATCTTCGAATTCAAGAAGAATTTCTAATTCATCATATCTGTCCTGAAAAAATGTTACTAACTCTTTTAAATTTTTCAGTAGTTCCGGATGGGTTTCATGCTTTTTATAAAAATCTTCTACAGTAATCCGATTCTTTTCTTTCTTTAATAAAAAACCGGAAAGACTATCTTTTGAATCGTCATCTAGCATGGTCTCTATATCCTGTAAAAAGTCTTTAATCTCTAACATTCTTCCATCTAGCATCTCTGCTTCTTCGCTGATTCTGCTGATATTGGCAAGAAGTTGTTTTTCTTTTTCATCCTTCTGATCTTCATCAATTTCACTTATATTTAAAGGAGAAAAATACTTTCTGACATCTTTCTTCCCAATATTAGGGAACAATGTCTTATCCTTTTGCTCTTTCTCCATTTTTAATTGAAGAATCTCATTTTCCAGATTATCTTTTTTCTCAGATAAAAACAAATACTCATTAGAAAGATGCTTTCTTAGTTTATCGTGAAAAACGGACATCCTTCCCTGCAAATTTGTATTATCTATAAAAATATCATTCTTTTCTTTCATATCCATACTAATCTGCCTTATCTTTCTGACATGTTCAAGAATACCTCGATTATCTACAGAGGATTCTTTGTCGGCGTTCCCGCCTTTCTTGGATAAAGCTTTGGTGTTCCCTTACATTTCTTTATCTTAATTAAAAGACGTTCTGCTTCATCCTCTTCTAAATGAAATTCATCTACATTTTCTATTTTACATCCTAACACATTCATGCAGTTTTGTGCATTAGTTATTTCATCTAATCCTTTTTTTCCTTTGTAGGATACAAAATATCCATTTGTTCTGACAAATGGAATACAGTATTCGCTTAACACACTCAAATTAGCGACTGCTCTTGAAACACACAGATCAAAGGAAGCTCGCAGACTTTTATCTCTTGCTAAATCTTCTGCTCTTCCATGAAGTGCTTCTAAACCTTCTAGTCCAAGTGCTTTTTTGACTTCATTTAAAAAACCGACTCTCTTATTTAAAGAATCTACTAATACAAACTGAATCTCCGGATAAACAATTTTTAATGGAATTCCCGGAAAACCTGCACCGGTTCCGACATCAATACAAGTCTTTACTTTGGTCATATCCATGACTCTTCTACAGCTTAAACTATCAATAAAATGCTTTTCAATCACTTCATCTTCGTCTGTGATCGCAGTTAAATTCATTGACTTATTTGTTTCGATCAACATATTATAAAACAGTTCAAACTGGTCTAACTGCTTTGGACTAAGGCTGATTTCTTCCTTTAATGCCCGGGCTTTTAATTTTTCTTTAAACTCCATATATTCCTCTTATTTCTCACCGCCTGTAAGACGCTGCTACTTCTTATGTCTCATCTGCTCCATATAAATCATCAGTACAGAAATATCTGATGGAGAAACTCCTGAAATTCGAGATGCCTGTCCAACAGAATGTGGATGTACTGCCTTTAACTTCTGAACAGCTTCATTACGCAAGTTGTGAACTTCATCATAATTTATAGTGTCAGGAATTAGTTTGTTTTCCATTTTCTTAAACTGTTCTACCTGCTGAAGCTGTCTCTTAATATATCCTTCATATTTAATATTAATGTTAATCTGCTCTATCACATCATCATCTAACGGTTCTCTTTCCGGATCGATGGATGCTAAAGATTCATAATTAAGTTCCGGACGCTTTATCAGTTCTTCTAATGTAGAACCACTATTTAACTGGGAACTTCCCAAACTTACCAGTAATTCCTGTACCGTCTTGTTCGCACCGATATTTACATGCTTTAAACGTTCAATTTCTTTTTCAATCTGATCTTTCTTTAAAAGGAACTTCTCATATCTTTCATCATCGATCAGACCAATCTCATGTCCAATTGGTGTAAGACGCATATCTGCATTATCCTGTCTTAATAAAAGACGATACTCTGCTCTTGAAGTCATCATACGATATGGTTCATGGTTTTCCTTTGTAACAAGGTCATCAATTAATACACCAATATACGCCTGCGAACGGTCCAGTATCACCGGTTCCTTTCCAGTGCATTTTCTTGCTGCATTAATGCCGGCGATTAGTCCCTGACAGGCAGCTTCTTCATATCCTGAGCTTCCATTAAACTGTCCACCGCTAAAAAGTCCCTGAATATTTCTGAATTCCAGTGATAACTTTAACTGATTCGGATTGATGCAGTCATACTCTATCGCATACGCATTACGGATGATCTTGACGTTTTCGAGACCTTTTACCGTACGATACATCTCATACTGAACATCTTCCGGAAGTGAACTGCTCATACCACCAACATACATTTCATTTGTAAATTCACCTTCTGGTTCAATGAAAAGCTGATGACGCTTTCTATCAGCAAAACGGACAACTTTATCCTCGATAGACGGACAATATCTCGGACCGGTTCCCTCAATAACACCCGCATAGATTGGTGAACGATCTAAATTATCTCGAATGATTTTATGAGTTTCTTCGTTCGTATACGTTAACCAACAGGAAATCTGCTCTCTCTTAATATCTTCTTCCTTATTTGTAAAACTGAATGGCACGATTTTTTCATCGCCAAACTGTTCTTCCATCACATCAAAGTTAACCGAACGCTTATCGATTCTTGCCGGAGTTCCTGTCTTAAAACGGTATAATTCAACACCATTATCTTTTAGGGACTGGCTTAAATAGTTCGCTGCCTGCAAACCATTCGGCCCCGTATAATTGACAACTTCGCCGTACAGACATCTTGCTTTTAAATAGGTTCCTGTTGCCAGAACAACTGCCTTTGCATGGTAAACGGCTCCGGAAAATGTTTTTACTCCTCGAATACTTCCATCTTCCACGATCAGCTCCGTAACCTCTGCCTGGCGTAGCGTTAAGTGATCTGTATTCTGAAGTGTATAACGCATTGTCATGGAATAAGCATCTTTATCTGCCTGTGCTCTTAAAGAATGAACAGCCGGTCCCTTAGACTTATTCAACATCTTCGACTGGATATATGTCTTATCAATATTTTTACCCATCTCTCCGCCGAGCGCATCGATTTCTTTTACAAGATGTCCCTTGGAGCTTCCTCCGATATTCGGATTACAGGGCATCAACGCCACACTGTTCATACTAACTGTAAAAATGATCGTCTCGCATCCAAGTCTTGCCGCTGCAAGGGCCGCTTCGCATCCGGCATGACCCGCTCCTACTACGATCACATCATAGCATTCTTCTACTGTCTTCATTAAGTCCTCCATAAATAAGTTCTCTACACTAAAATACCTGCTTCACTTCAAGAATACTTCTACATTTTTCTTCCGCATTCTTGAAGTGAGATGCACGTCATGCAGCGCATGACCTGTTACTTTCCTGTACAGAACTTGGAAAATATCTCATTTACTAAATCTTCTTCTACAGACTCCCCAATGATCAATCCCAGTTTTTCATATGCATTCATAAGATCAATCGTGAAGAAATCTTCCGGCATTCCTGCCTCAATACTTCTTTGTACACATTCAAGACTCTCATATGTCTTTGCAAGCGCATCTTTATGTCTTGCATTTGTAATATAGACTTCCTGATTCACATCTATTCTACCATGAAACATCATATTTTTTAATTCTATTATGAAATTATCTATTCCATCTCCATATTTTGCAGAGATAGAGATTACCGGTGTCTCTTCAGAAATATACTCCTGTAATACAGAAGAATCAAAGCTGCCTTCTTCCTGAACTTTATCTGACTTATTCAGTAAAATAATCTTCTTTTTATCACGTATCTGCTGAAGTATTTCTATATCTTCTTCACTGATCTGTACGGAAGTATCCATCAAAAATAAAATTAAATCCGCACTTTCCATTTCTTTTCTGGCTCTCTCAACACCAATACTCTCTACTTTATCTTCTGTATCACGTATTCCAGCAGTATCTACGATATTAAGAGTGATTCCATCAATCGTAACAGACTCTTCTAACGTATCCCTTGTTGTTCCTGCAATATCAGTAACAATGGCTCGTTCCTCTCCTAATAATGCATTCAAAAAAGAGGACTTTCCGGCATTCGGTTTCCCTATGATACAGGTTCGTATTCCTTCTGCTATGATTCTTCCGTTATCATAAGAATCCAACATACCCCTTGCAGTCTTAATCCACTGTTTATCTAATTCTAAAAGTTTTTCAGAGAAACCATCTAAACTGTAATGCTCCGGATCATCTAATGCAGATTCTATAAACGCAACCTGATAGATAATCTCTTCTCTTAACTGCTTTATCCGGTCGGATAATCCTCCCTTTAACTGTGTCATGGAATTCTTTCTTGCCATCTCATTCTTGGAATCAATCAGATCCATAACCGCTTCTGCCTGGGATAGATCAATTCGTCCATTGAGAAATGCTCTTTTTGTAAATTCTCCCGGTTCTGCCGCTCTCGCACCATTCTTCAGTACAAGGTTCAGCACTTTATATACCACAGTGACCCCGCCATGACAATCAATCTCAACTACATCTTCCTTCGTATAACTGTGTGGTCCCTTCATAATAAGGACGATACATTCATCAATTACTTCCTGTCCATCCTTAATATTTCCATAATAAATGCGATGATTCTCTAACTGATGCACATCCACTTTTTTGTTATATGGTTCAAAAATATTCGAAAGAATCGTCATGGCTTCGCTTCCACTGATTCTTATAATTCCTATTCCTGCATTCGACACTGCAGTAGCAATCGCAGCAATCGTATCAAATTCATTTATCATTCCCATAACACTCTCCATCTGCTGTGTTGTCTGAGCTTCAAAAATAATCATTCTGTAAATTCAAAAATAGGATGCTTAAAAATTCCCGTAAGAATCTTTAAACATCCCTAATCTCATACTTATGTTATCTGTCTCTCTTTAACATAATAACAACTTTTCTATACGGTTCCTCACCTTCACTCTTCGTGCAGACATATCTGTCATTCTGAAGTGCAGAATGAATCACACGCCTTTCATAAGGATTCATTGGCTCTAAAGCAACAGGTTTTTTCGTCCTCTTTACCGTATATGCTATTTTTTTAGCTAACTTTTCAAGTGTAACTTTTCTTCTTTCGCGATAATTCTCTGTATCAAGCTTAACGCGGATATATGCATCGCTCTCACGATTCACATAAAGACTGATCAAATACTGTAATGCATCAAGTGTCTGTCCCCTCTTTCCGATAAGGATACCCATATCAGAACCGGATAAATCAATATTCATTACATTATCTTCTTCTTTAAAGTCAATATTTACTGTAGTTTCCACTTTCATGGCATCAAATAATTCTTCACAAAATGCCTGTGTTCTTTCTAGTAAAGACTTCTTTACTGTCACAGAAATCACAGCCGGTTTAGTGTTAAAGATACCAAGGAACCCCTTGCTTCCTTCGTCTATTACTTTATACTCCAGCTGATCACTGCTAATGCCAAGCTCAAGTGTAGCCGCTGTAATCGCTTCGTCTACTGTCTTAGCTTTAAATTCTCTAACTTCCACTACTTCTTACCTCCCCTGGTATTTCCGTGTTCCTTCTCATACTGAGATACCATATATGCTTTTTTACCAATATCTCCAAGCTTACTGATATCTACAGAACTAAGACTATCGAAGTCTTCTTTCCCTGTTCCCTCCGGACCAGCGATCTTCTTTGTATTAATGGAAGCAATCTGCTTAATTGTTTTTCTTTCGTAAGAATTCTCAACTCCCTCTTTAGCAGAATCTGCCTTTGCAGAGGTATCCATGAGTTTCTCCATAAATGTTTTCTGTCCTTTTGCTTTCTTCTTTGCAGCCTTTTCTTTATTCTTAGCAACGAGAATATTAATATCTACACTATCCATGTATTTATTAATAATAACCTGCTGTAAGCACTGGAATAATGCACTTGTTACCCAGTAAAGACCAAGACCTGCAGGTGTAACTAAACAGAAATATAAAGACATAAGAGGCATCATGATCGTCATGCTCTTTGTCATTCCTGCTGCCGGATTATTCCCATCCAGCTCAGGCTGTTTCATTGTCTTTGCTGATAAGTACTGGAATAATGCAGCCAGTATCGGAATCAGCCAATAAATAGACGGATGAAATCCCGGTACCTGAGAAACATTAATTCCTGCAAAGAAGTCGTTCATTCCAATAATATGAGTAGATGAACTGTTAATTACATCTGATGCAGATGGAATCGCTTTGGCAAGCTGATGCCATGCATCCGCATTAAAATAATTCAGTGTATCGATAATCTGATTCTTTGTCGCATCTGATGCAAGTGTTGTAACGTAAGAAGACTTTAATCCCTTACCAATCTTATTAATCGTATCAATTGCACCTGCCTGTCCGGCAATTGCAGTTACAACCTGCATGTAAACAGCTTTTACCTGAGGAATATATGCAGGAATCTTTCGGATAACCTGATATAACGCCAGGAAAATAGGCATCTGAATTACTAACTGGAGACATCCACCAGTTGGATTCGTGCCATATTTTTCATAAACCTTCTGAATCTCTTCATTCTGCTTCATCATAGAAGCCTGATCGGTTTTATTACGGTACTTTCTCTGAATCTTATTGATCTCAGGCTGCATTACCTGACTGATCTTAGCAAACTTCTGCTGCTTAATTGTTAACGGCAGCATTAATAATCGAACAATAATGGTAAATATGATAATACATAATCCAATGTTCTGAATGCCAATGAAATTCAAACAATAAAAAATGAATTCCATAACATACCCAAGTAAGGTAGCAATCCATCCGATAATCGGAGTGGTAGACTGCGTCAATAACATACTTTTCCTCCTTAACTATGGAACCGGATCATATCCGCCTTTCGAAAAAGGATTACAACGCAGAATCCGCCACGCTGCTAACAATCCCCCCTTTAATACACCATACTTCTCAATCGCCTCAATCGCATACTGCGAGCAGGTCGGTGTATATATACAGGTCGCTCTTCCTTTAAGAGCCGACAGATATTTCTGATAAAATCTTATTATTTTAATAAAAATAATTTTCATTCCAAATCATCGTCTTCTAATAATAAATGATGTAAATTCAACAAATGAAAAATGGCACTTTCAAACTTCCCATAGTCAGACTCTTTCGCTGACGGGCGTGCCACGATTACAATGTCATAGCCACTCTTGATCTCTTTCCAGTGAAGACGCATAACCTCTCTGATTACTCTGGTTACTCTGTGGCGGACAATACTGTTTCCTACTTTTTTACTTACAGAAATTCCTATACGGTTAGAAGATGCGTCATTCTTCTTTATTATCATTACGAAACAACGATTCGCCTTAGACTTACCGTTACGATATACCGCCTGGAATTCCCAATTCTTTCTTAAAGACTTAAATTCATTCACTTAACTTTCTCAACTTTCCAAACAATCAAATGAGAAAAGAAAAGGCCACATCACTGCGACCTAAGCTGATAATTTATTTCTTCCTTTTGCTCTTCTTCTAGCTAATACTTTTCTGCCGTTAGCAGTACTCATTCTTTTTCTAAATCCATGAACTTTAGATCTCTGTCTTTTCTTTGGCTGAAATGTCATCTTCATGCGAAAGCCACCTCCTTAACGAATATTATACCTGTCTTGTTGAAAAACATCACTCCTATTATATTGAAAAATGTCCTCTAAGTCAAGCAATTCCTGCGTATTTTCTTATTAAATCCGGATTTTTAATTTTTTGCACATCAAAATCAGAAGTTATGCACGAGTTATCCACATTTTGTGCATAACTTGTGCATAACTTTAAAAATATTCACAATATCCATCCCGAAAATTCGTCAAAAGCTTTTTTTCTCTTGCAATTTTCGATGTGCATAATTTCGTTTTAGTTATCCACATTTTGTTACTTTTCTTTTTTTTCTTTAAAAAAACAGCATTTTTCTCAGTTATCCACAATAAGTTATCCACATTTTTTCAACATTCGTATATTGAAAAAATGTGGGTTCTGTTATACACTTATACTAAAAGCCGAGCCGTCTCGAACTCTGCTTATTTTTTGTTCAGACAGTTCAACATATTAAACCAGAATGGAGTTAACA